>JAJTER010000148.1 GCA_021299835.1 Saprospiraceae bacterium
TTTTACGCGCTTTTTTTTGTTGTTTAATGTTGATGTAACCTTTTCGATTGGCCTGTTTGAAATGCCTTTTTCGTGGATAGGGAAATATCTCCTGTACAAACTTGTTTTGAATCAGGATTTACAGGATGTCGAGGATTAATGATAGCGTCTTCGATTTTGGTGGGGAGATTGTTTTTAAAGGGTTATTTCATTTCAGGGTTTTTCAGTCGATGCCTTACGGCATCGACGAAAAGAAGCGAAAAAAGTAATACGCTACGAATGACCCTAACTTTTACAACAACGACGTCCTGTTTAATCCTATAAATCAAGTAAATCCTGATTCAAACCCAGTAGCTGCTGCGCGCATTATTTCCATCAAAGATTGGAGAAGAAGTCCAATGCTGTCCTAATTAACGCTTCCGGTTGTCCAGCCTTATTTTATCTGAGAAAATACCCACCACATCTCCCTGGCGATGTCCAAACTTCTTTCTGCGTATTTTTCTGTCTGTAAAGGGGTTCCGTCATACGCTTTCGGATCATCATATTTGATAGGGAAGCGTGCTTCAGCTCCTGCGACAATGGGACATCCTTCGTCCGCATTATTACATGTCATTACCGCTCCGAATTGGGTGGAGGGATTAAATGGATGATCGTATGTTTTGGAAAAACAAAGGATAGGATTTTCATTATCAGCGAATTTTACCGCAACTACAGGATTCTCATTTTCTGATAATTTTAATACCTGAAAGCCCTGCGATGTTAATGTTTCCAATACTTTAATGAAAATAGCCGTTGCTTCTGTTCCACCGGAGTAACAAGACACATTTTTCAAGCCAACATGATAGGCCATCGTCTGCGCCCAAATCTGAGATAAGTGACTTCTTCTGGAATTATGGGTACAAATAAAATTTAAACGAATGGCTTCATCCGCATTTATCTTCTCTTGAATATAGTTAACCAATGGAAGTAATACTTCTTTTCGTCCATCAGAAATAGCTACTGCCTTCCATTTTGCTATTAGGCTATTAATTTTTGAATACATATCTTTCTGTTTTACTTTTTAAAAACGATTGTTGAAGACTTATTATTTAAGTCATTAAAGAGAAATATTTAAGTTGTATTAAATTTGAGTTAAAAATAACAATTCATGGGAAATATGAAAGATCATAATGAGAAAATAGCCAGCATGACTTTTGCCTCTGTTTATCCTCATTATGTGAATAAAGTGGAGAGAAAAGGAAGAAGTAAGGAGGAGTTACACCAGGTGATTTATTGGTTAACTGGCTTTAATGAAGATAAAATTAATCAGCTCATTATTGATAAAGTGACGTTTGCCGATTTTTTTCAGCAGGCAAGCCTTCACGACAATGCGCAGCTTATCACAGGTATGATTTGCGGGTACCGGATAGAAGAAATTGAAAATCCGCTCACCCAAAAAGTAAGATTTCTGGATAAATTAGTGGATGAATTAGCCAAAGGTCGGAAAATGGAAAAAATTCTTCGAACCTAGAATCAGTTTTTATTTAACACATTCATTTTTACATTATGACACAAAATTTTTTCCTCCTCCTCCTTTTATTTCTGGCCTGTAAAGGCGTTTCCCAAGATATTCATATTCGTGTTAATCTGATTGGCTATGAAGCTTCTCATCCTAAAAAGGCATTGATTTTGTCAAAAATGCCCATCAATGATGCCTGGTTTATTTTTCAGGAAAATGGGAAAAAGGTGAAAGAAATTAACCCAATTCTTTTGAAAAAGGAAAATTGGGCTCCGTTCAATTATTATTACGAAGGTAATTTTACTGATATAAAAACTCCAGGCACCTATTTTTTGTCCAATAACACTCAAACTTTACGTTCAGAAAAGTTTTTGATAGGAAATTATCCGCCCATTCACGAATCTGTCGTTGGTTTCATGCAAACGCAACGATGTGGATTCAATCCCTTTACCAACGAAGTTTGTCATCCTCTCGATGGAAAAAGTTTTTACGGAAACAGACCCGATTCCTCCTATGTTGACGCAACAGGTGGCTGGCATGATGCCGGAGATCAGTTGAAATATCTGATAACAGGTAGTAATGCAACAGCCAGAATGTTAATGGCTTATCAATGGAATCCTTCCGTTTTTGAGGATAAAGTTAATGATCTCGGCCTCCCTCAGCCTAATGGAATAGCTGATGTTCTGGATGAGGCTAAGTGGGGATTGGATTGGATTCATAAGCTTCACCCAAGCAGGGAGGAATTAATCCATCAGGTAGCTGACGATCGCGATCACCTTGGATTTAAAATGCCTCATGAAGACGCCGCAAACTACGGTTGGGGTAAAAATAAATACCGACCCGCCTATTTTGCCAATGGTAAACCTCAGGGATTAGGTAAATATAAAAGTGAATCCACAGGGGTTTCTAACGTGGCAGGTAGGTCGGCCGCAACTTTAGCGCTAGGGTATCAGGTCTTTAAAGATATTCCCGGACATCTTCCTTTTGCAGCCCTGTGTCTTCAGGATGCGATAGAATTATTTGAAATGGGAAAAAAAAGGGAGGGTTTTCAACAAGGAAATAGTTATGGTGCTCCGTATAGATATAATGAGCGTACCTGGGCAGATGACATGGAATGGGGAGCTGCTGCTCTTTTTAAGGCCACTGGAGATAAAAAATATCTCAATGATGCATTACATTATGCCGATTTGATTGGCTTCACTTCCTGGATGGAAATGGATTCCGCCGCACATTATGAAATGTATCCTTATGTGAATATGGGGCATTATGCTCTTTGGCAAGTGGTTGACGATAAAATTATCAGAAACAAACTAGCTGATTATTATGAACATAATCTGCTTAAAATTCAAGAAAGGGCAGATAAGAACGCTTATGGGGTAGGGCATCTTTTTATCTGGTGTTCTAATAATCTGGCCGCAGCAGTGGCAACGCAGGCATTATTATATGAACAAATGACAGGCGATGTTCAATTTCGACCTCTACTTCAGAATCATCTGAACTGGTTATTTGGACTTAATCCCTGGGGTACCAGCATGATTACGGGCATTCCGGCCAATGGAGAATTCCCGTTAGATGTACACATGCCATTTTGGATATTGAATAAACAAGTGGTTCCCGGAAGTTTGGTCGATGGTCCCCTTTGGTCTAGCATTCATGATAAAATGTTGGCTATCAGACTAAATGAACCAGACGAGTTCGCTCATTTGCAGCCTGACCATATTAAATATTGGGATGATTTTGCAGATTATTCTACCAATGAACCTACTATGGATGGTTCGGCAGATTTAATGCTATTGCTGGCTCATTTTGCAAAACCTAAAATCAAATGATTTAATCTTTATCAGAAGCTCCTCCCTCTTCCATATCATTTAATATACCAATAGATGTTATTAATGGTTCCCATTCTTTTCCCTGTAAAAGGAGTTTGAACCACCATTTATCCGCATTTTCATATTTTAAATTAAAAAAAAGCCATATTGCCAGACAGGTAAATGAGATGGTTACAGCACCTTGAAGTATAAATAAAGGTAAAGTTCCATTTTTAAACATACTTTCATTCCAATAAAAGGTGGTCCAAAAGGGTAGTTGAAGGATTAAAATTTTAGTTACATTTAAAGTTGAGGCCTTTAGGTTTATTAATGTTTTTTGCAAAATAACTACCGGTTTATTAAAATCAATGCTGTAAAGTGTGCTTAATTGAATAATGTAAAGGATTACAGCCATAGCCGTTAACATCACTTGAAAAAATGCTGAGTAAAGAAAATAGGGACTTACCTGGTCATAAGCAATAATGGTCAGTTTTATAAGCACATACCCTATGCTAAATACCCAAAGCAATCCCACTAATAAGGTAAATATTTTAATGGGTTTCATCGAGGAAAGAAAATGGCTGACATTTCTTTTTGTGAGTTTATCCAGGCTGGATTTATCTGCTTTTTGATTGATCGCAATCTGATTATTACCAGTTTGCCATAGATATTTCAAATCCGTGTCGTTCATTTTAATTTTCTTTATGGTTTAAAAATCTCTTCTTTAGTTTTTCCTTTATCCTACCCATTTTAGTTCCCACATTGGAGACGGATATACCCATGATTTCAGAAATATCCAGATAGGATTTATCTTCCAGATACAACATTATGAGTGCTTTATCCATTTCGTTGAGTTCGGCAATAAATTTTTCTAATAAATTGAATTTTTCCTGTAAATCATTTGGAAGTGGGTCAATAACGGGAGGGAGCGTCTCAGCTATGGCGTACTGACGTCTAATACTATTTCTCCTGTAAAATGAAATGGCCACATTAATGGAAATTCTATACAACCAAGTGGTCATAGCAAAATTAGCATCATATTTTGGTAGGGATTTCCAGATTTGTATCCTTATTTCCTGGATTAAATCCTGCCTGTCTTCCTCATTTCCACAATAGCTTCGGGCAACCTTGAACAATAAGCCTTTATGCTGTTCAATGATTTCATGAAATGTTTGATGTAATTTATGCTTTGCCATAGGTTCGATAAATGGAATGATACTTATTATTCGAACGAACGGTCAAAAAAGCACACTTTTTTTTAATAAATATTTACCGTTTGATAACCATTTTGCAACGTGACAAAATCTTTTTTCAAAAAAGTTGCCAGGTGGGCAGATTGGAGGTGTTCCTGAAAACTGGATTCATTTTTAAAACACTCCCAAATGACAATGACGGTTGGGTCCTCTTTTGATTGCTTAAGATCAAAAGTAACATTCCCTGCCTCCAAAAGAGTATGTTGCCTCAGTATTTTTAACTCATCCAGAGCAAATGAGACCTTCTCCACTTCTTTAATCTTTAAAATGGCCGTGGAATAAAAATATTCTGCTTTATTTGATGGCTCAATTAAATCCCATAGATTTCCATACAAATCTTCAAATACGGCTACCTTTCCATATTCCTCCATTCTGGGACCATTGATGATTTTTATATGATTATTTAAGAGATTATTGAAATCTCTATCAAAATGGTCGGTATGCAGGAACAGAAAAACTCTTCCGCCCGTTTGATTTCCAACACTTTTTGCCTGCGTTTCATTGGCACTTTTTGCGAGCAAAAGAGCACATTCTTTTGCACCTTTGGGTTTTACGACAACCCAGCGTTTGGTATCAGTCAGAGGCGTATCTTCAATAAGATCAAAATTTAATTTTTTCGTATAAAAGTCAATAGCTTCATCGTAATCAGCTACAACCAAGGTCATTTGGGCAATATGTTGGTTCATTTTTAAGGCAAATATATACGATTTTTCGTATTACTTCCTTTGCTTTTCTCCATAATCTGCGGGGCAAATGTTATCTTTCCTAAAAATTCACATGAGGATTAATATACTTATTGGCCTTATTTTATTCGTGTTTTTATCATTGTCGCTGAAAGAAAATGAAAAGAGGCAAAGGCCAAATATAATTCTTGTTATGTCTGATGATCAGGGTTGGGGGCAAATGGGATATTATAATCACCCATTTTTGCAGACACTTCATCTGAATGAAATGGCTAAAAATGGTCTAAGAATGGATCGTTTTTACGCAGGTGCACCTGTCTGTTCTCCGACCAGGTCTTCCGTTTTAACGGGACGGGCAAATGATCGTTCCGCTGTTTATGCCCATGGTTTCCCCATGAGAAGACAAGAAAAAACCGTGGCGCAGGCGCTTCAAAAGGCTGGATATAATACAGCACATTTTGGAAAATGGCATCTGGACGGGCTCAAAGGCCCGGGTGTGCCCATCCTTGCAGAAGATAATAGAAATCCAGGATTTTTTGGATTTACCGAGTGGTTATCTGTATCCAATTTTTTTGATCTCAATCCTTTAATGAGTCATAAAGGTAACATTGCGGAATATATTGGAAATTCTTCTGATATCATTGTAAATCAGGCACTTGATTTTATTTTGGGTCATAAAAATGAACCATTTTTTGTGGTTATTTGGTTTGGAAGTCCTCATGATCCCTGGAGTGCCTTACCTAAGGATAAATCAAATTTCCCAAAAGGCATGGAGGAAGTGCAGTAGTGATAATGGTGGCGTATCTGTCGGAGGTAAGGAAGGGGTAGGGGGACTGAGAGATTTTAAGGGAAGTCTTTATGAAGGAGGTATAAGGGTTCCTTGCATTATTAAGTGGCCTGCAACTATTAAGGGAGGAACCGTCAGTCATTTTCCGTCAAGTACCATGGATATTTTTCCTACCATCGCTTCTATTTGTAACTTACCAGACGATGTTTTTGTACAACCCATCGATGGAAAAAGCATTTTTCCTCTTTTTAAGGGAAAAGCAGAGGCATTTAGGAAAGATCCAATCCCATTTAAATATAGAAATCAAGGGGCTTTAATTGACAATGATTATAAATTATTAGTGGAAAATATTGAGAAAAAGGAATACGCTTTATATGACTTGAAAAATGATAAGACAGAAACAAAGAATATCATTTCCTTACATTCTTCGCGTGCGCAAACAATGATTTCCAGTTATGAGCAATGGATGGTGAGTGTTACCCAAAGTGTAAAGGGTGAGGACTATAAAGGTGGATTGATGGAGAAAGATCCCGCTCCTGAGTTCTGGTGGAATAAACCTGAATACGCCCCTTATTTGCCCTTATGGAAAAATCGGCCTGAGTATAAAAAACAGTTAAATGATTGAAAAATCAGGAGATCCGGTTTCAATTTCCCATTGGACTTGTATCGCATTTTACATCACCTACTACAAATTGAAGGCCATCGAGGAAAAATTGAAGCAATTGCGGATTACTGAAACTTTGCGCATTGTGAGCAGGAGATGAATAAAATATATTCCCTTTTCCGTATTTTTTAATCCAGGCAATATATCTTTTTTCGTCTCCACCGGGATATTTATTTCCCTCAATATTAGCGCTTTCCATGTAAAGTAGCGGTCTGAAATTTTTACTCATATAAGCATTATTGAAGAAATAAGGCTCATCAATATGTGAAAATCCTTTTCCATTAAAGCCCTGTACTAAAGGATGATTGGGGTCAACTAATTTTACGTCAATCTTTTGTTGTTTGGGATGATAATCAAAACTACCGCCTAACATATCACTAAAAGCATTCGATTTATTTTGCATTGTCACGGCACCATGCATAGACATAATACCACCGCCTCGTTTTACAAATTGCAGTAGATATTTTTCAAATTTGGCTGCCTTTTCCATGGCTTGAACAGTATCCAGCGTAGGGTCATTTTTAAAAACATCCCAAAATAAATTACGTTTGTCCCCAATACTGCAATTGTTATTTAGGATAATAGCATCGAATTGTTGTAACCAGTTTTTGTCAAAATATTTTACGTCTCTGGTGTAAGTCATTTCAAAACCCCCTACTTTTTCTGTAATGGTTTTTAACATCGCTTCGGTATGGGGAATGACCCAATGGTCAAAGCCTGTAAATAGGGAGAAAACCAGGACTTTATGTGTTTTAGAACTTGGAAAATGCTTCTTTGCGGGCGCCAAAGCTTTTATTTCATTAATCCATGCATCGTTAAGTTCAATTTTAGGAAGATTTTGAGCTTTAGCAAAGGGTGAGCTAATATTTAAAAGAAACAGGGTAAAAAGTAGTTTAAAAAATCTCATCAGGCTAATTTTAATGAATATATTTCAAATATAATAAAATTAAGTAGAAAAGGGTATTTACTAATATTTTGCTGTGCCTGCACCTGGTTTTGAATCACGGATTATAAGGATTATTGGATTTCACGGATTATAAAGAACGTCATCGCTTTATAGACGCGATGCCTCGCGTCTTTTCCCCGACAGGTTTCAATATAAAATTTACCCACTAGCACTTGGTTTTGAATCAGGATTTACAGGATTTTCAGGATTATCGATAACGTGGTTGGTCTGGTAGTAAAGGATATTATTAGATGGTTCTTTCATTTCGAAGCTTTTCGCCGATGCGTAACGCATCGGCGAAAAGCATTATAAAAAGTAACAATTTACAATTTAACCTTCACGTTCAAAACGACGACGTCCTATATAATTCTGAAAATCCTGTAAATCCTGATTCAAAACCAGGGGCTGCCGCGCTTATAATTTAAACCAAAGACTAGGTACATGCTTGTTTTTGTGGTTGCTTCCTGTAAATAATTTTTGAATCACGGATTATAAGGATTATTGGATTTCACGGATTATAGATAACGTCATCGCTGTAGAGACGCGATGCCTCGCGTCTTTTCCCCGACAGGTTTCAATATAAAATTTACCCACTAGCACTTGGTTTTGAATCAGGATTTACAGGATTTTCAGGATTATCGATAATGTCGTCGGTTTGGGTGGAAAGGATATTATTAGATAGTTGTTGCCTATGAATGCCGTCCACAGGCGTAAGTCACAAAGCGGCAAAGCCCTGCCATCTTCGTAACACGTCAAATACATTGAATTATCTAAGGCTATAGCTGCCTTTAAAATTTACCACACATTTATGTAGTGTTGCTATTTAAAATATGTCAAAATCAAGGCTTAATATTGGTTCTTAGCTTTTTATGTATAGAACGATTCACTTATCAATAATTTTTGAATCGATTAATACACATATTCGGCAGCTAAATTTTCATTTATTATATGTTTTGGTATGAAAATTAATTCTACATTTTTAAATATTGTTTTTGTAATATCTCTGTTTTTTGTTTTACCAGCTATGGCTACCGTGGACCAAGACACCACGATCGTCATGGCCACTTCCTC
>JAJTER010000040.1 GCA_021299835.1 Saprospiraceae bacterium
ATAAGGATTAAGTTTTTCAGTATAACTAAGTTCATTTATAAAATCAATACCTGTGTCTTCTGCATCATGCAAAAGGAATAATTTATTTATTTCTATATTTTCGGATTTTGTACAAGCAAATCCAACAAAAAAAAGGGGGAGAAAAAGAGAAAAGTATTTTACCGGTAACATTTTCCCTATATTTTTTTTCATAATGTGAATCAATTAAAAAAAGAAACCCCCGGAGAAATTCTTCGGGAGTTTCTTTTTAAAAAAATCAATAGATGATTAATTATATCCTGGATTCTGCTTCAATTTAGCATTTGAGTTTAACTGAGGCTTTGGAATTGGGAATATAATCTGATTCGTTTTAGCAGCAGTAGATGGCTTTTCCCACCATGTTCCACCCCATTTTCCAAAACGGATTTGGTCCTGACGACGAGTCATCTCGGCAAACATTTCACGTCCTCTTTCTTCAAAGATTTGGTCTAATGTTAGAGAAGAGAAAGCATCTACACCAGCACGCTTACGTATTTGATTCACAAGTACAAGCGCTTTAGCAGTGTTACCTCTTCTGAATTCTGCTTCAGCAAGCGTAAGGATGATATCACCTAAACGGAAGATAACGAAGTCGTTACTCATGTTGGCATTACCACCAATTTCGTACTCATATTTTCCAATACGTGCACCACCTTGTCTCCAGGCATTTGGGAATATCTGGTTGATTTGAGGAGTGAAATTCAAAGGAGTTCCGTCTGGGTCACCTGCGTCAACACCTGGGTCTTGTGCACGTGAACCATCAGGGTTAAACTGAGGTCCAACCACAAAGTTGGATAAACGCTTGTCAAGGGTACCTGTTGAAGGGGCAGTGGCTAAACCTTTCCAAACATTACCTTGAGGACCAGGGTTTTTAGCTGGATCGATGTAAGAATTATAAAACTCTTCTACAACAGAATATCCATTCCAAGGCTGATCAGCTAAGCTATAAACACCTTGGCTTGCATAGTGAAGGGTCATCATTGGCCAGTTGAAACCACCAGCGAATACTTTATCATAAGCATAAACCATGATATTCTCTGATGATCCACCGTTGCGGATTGCAAAGTTCTCAGAGTAAACAGACTGAAGGCTGAATGGGCCTTTGTCTATAATTTCCTGTGCATCAGCAGCAGCTTCAGCCCATTTTGCCTGATTGATATAAACCTGTGAGTTTAAGTATAATTTAGAACGGATAGCTAATGCAGCCCATTTGGTCATACGTCCATAAGTCTTCGAATCTTTAGACGTTGGAAGTACAGGAATAACTGCATTCAATTCTGAAAGTATAAAGTTATATACTTCAGCACGGGTAGCATTTGCAGGTGCTTCTTTAGCTGTAAAATCTACTACTAAAGGAACATTACCAAAAGCGTCCATTGCCCAATAGTACCATAGAGCACGCACTGCACGTAATTCAGCTATAAAGACTTTTGACTCAGGTGTACCTAATTTCTCGAAAGAGAAAATCAAACGGTTAGCCGTGTTAATACCGCCATAAAGGAAACCCCATGCGTTATTGAAAAAGTCGTTATCTGAAGTAAAGTTATGTTGGTGAAGATTTATGAGAATACCACCGTCATACCAGTCACCACCTTTTGTTGTGATAACCAATTCGTCAGAAGAAATCTCATTCATTGACCATAAGTTACCATGGTTACCCAAACCTCCAAACGAAGCATAAGCTTGTCCTAGGGCAGCGATGAACTCTTCATCTGTTTTAAAGAAATTATCCGCAGTAATATCACTGTACAATTCCTCTTCCAGGTTTGTACATGATTGGATAGACATTGTTAGCACAAATCCAACCAATAATATGCGTTTAAAAAATAAATTTTGCATTGTTTGATTTTTTTGAATTTTAGAAACCTAAGTTCGCACCTAATGTGAAAATACGAGTAGTGAAGTAGGTTGATCTCCTTTCAATACCTGGTGATAATGGGTCGCCATTTTCAGAGTCAGTAAATCTAACTTCCGGGTCAATACCAGTATAACCAGTAAGAATGAATGGATTTTGAGCAGAAAGGTAGAAACGTAAGCTTCTTACGCCTGATCCCGCTTTAACATTCATTTTGTAGCCAATAGTTGCATTATCTAATTTGATGAAATCACCTTTTTCAACATGCGTGCTATTAACCTGAGCTTTAGTAACTTTTTGGTCTAAATATTCGGTATTAACGATGTTATAGTTGTTAACTGTAGTTGTTTCTAAGTTTTCGTAGAAACCACGGTAGCTATTCCATAATTCGTGACCAAATGCTCCTCTGAAGAATAAGTTAACATCCCAGTTTCCAAAAGTAAATGAATTATTGATACCTGCAGTTAAAGTAGGTAAACCTTGTCCAACCACTGTTCTGTCATCATCGCAATCGCAAAATTTGCCATCACCATTTAAATCCTTAAACTGAGGTGTTCCGTTTGGATTTACACCAATTTGAACTGGTCCCCATAATTGGCCTAATTCTTCTCCTTCTTTAACTCGAATCAAGTTAGTATTGTTCTGACCAGGTGAACCCATTCCGGCACGGAAAAGTACGCCACCATTACCAAAGCTTAAATCACCTGAAGTTAAACTCTCAACTTTAGTTTTGAAAGTAGCTAAGTTGATACCAGCTGTCCAGCTGAATTTCTCCTTGCTTACAACGTTGTAATTCAATGCCGCTTCTAATCCTGTATTTGATAATTCACCAATGTTTACCAATGTTTGACCAAAGAGGTTTGGTGGAACTGGTACATCAACTAATAAAATCAAATCTTTTGTTGTTCTTGAGTAGTAATCAATGGTACCTGTTAAACGGTTGTCTAACATAGCGAAATCAAGACCAAAGTCAATTTCGTTTTTAGTTTCCCAAGCCAAATCAGGGTTTGCATTAGAAACCGGTCCGTAAGTTGGAACATAAGCTCCGTCGATAAAGAAGTTACCCTGACGGCCAAATCTCTGTAAAGAAGCATAAGAACTATTAGGTTGGTTACCTGTAATACCCCAGCTACCACGAAGTTTCAAGCTGTTTACACCTGGTAATTCAAATAGATTTGATAAAGTAACACCCGCACTAACAGCTGGAAAAAGTCCCCATTTGTTGTTTGCTCCAAAACGTGAAGATCCTTCGTAACGAGCACTTGCTGATACGTAGTAAGTTCCGTCTATGTTTAAGTTAGCACGTCCGAAGAAGGCAACCAATCTGTTTGAATTCTTGTAACTGCCAACAGAGCCTAAACCATTTGCAAAATCAAGTGCAGCGCCCATGTTATTGTAAGTAAAGGCATCTGTCAAGAAATTACCACCTTGCATGTAACTTCCTTCATAAACGAAGTCCTGGTATGAATATCCACCAAGTAAAGTTACGTTTGAAGAAGCACCAATAGATTTATTGTAATTTACAGTAGCTTCCAATAGCTCATTGTAACGCTCGTTAGTTTGCTTTGTAGCTAAACCTTTTCTACCAAATCCTCCTCCAAATTTTGAATTTTTAGGTGAATAATCAGCTCTGAAATCAGATTCCCACTGGCTTGAGTAGAAAACGCCAACACGTAAATCATCGCTCAAACTATAGTCACCACGAACACTGGTCAATAAACGAGTGTCTTTTCCATCATGGATGTTTTGTTCTGCAATCGCTAATGGATTAAAGAAGTCAAAGATATCACGTTGTGCATAACCACCAAATCTGCCACCGGCAGTTGGAGAAGTAGTTGTATTATCATAAACAGGCATAGTTGGATTTGCAATCACTGCATATCTGAATGAATTGGCATCACCATACGTTGCTTCTCTTGTTGTTGAAGAAACATTCACAGTGAAAGTTGCCTTATCATTAAAAGCTAATTGTGTAAGATTTATTCTACCATTTAGTTGGTTAAATCCTGAATTAATACCAATACCGTTAGCATCACGTAAGTTCAAAGAAGTACGGAAAGTAGTGTTATTTACACCACCACCTAAAGAAAGGTTGTGAACCTGAGAATAACTTGTGTTAGTTACTAAGTCCAACCAGTCAGTTGTAGCGCCTAAGTTTGGAGCACCTGGAACCTTACGGAACTCATCTGCCGTCATAACAGGTATTTTCCTGGCTAAGCTTTCCATACCAACAGAACCATTATAATCAGCAGTTACTCTACCTGATTTTCCCGTTTTAGTAGTGATAAGAATTACACCACTTGAACCACGAGTACCATAAATAGCCGCAGCAGATCCGTCTTTCAGTACGTCAATAGAAGCAATATCGTTAGGGTCAACGGTACTCAAAGAACCACCAATAACCCCGTCAATTACAACCAAAGGTTCAGCATTTGCACCTACCGTAGATACACCTCTCAGACGTATCTGGAAACCACCATTTGGGTCACCACCGGGACGTACAACACTCAAACCTGCTACTTTACCCTGAAGTAACTGAGCAGGATCATTTACGGTACCTCTGTTGAAATCTTCTGATTTCAAACTGGTTACCGCACTTGTGATTTCCTTTTTCTTTTGAGTACCATAACCAACCACAACAACCTCACTTAGGGCTTGTTGCTCAAATGCTAAGCTAATGTTAACAGTAGTGCTGTTACCTACTACTACATTCTGCGTAGCATAGCCTGTAAAAGAAAAAGAAAGCGTTGCATTGGCTCCAACAGTAATCGTGTAGCTACCGTCTAAGTCCGTAACAGTTCCATTGGAGGTTCCTACTTCAACGACGTTTACGCCGATGAGTCCCTCTCCATTTCCTGCATCAATCACTTTTCCACTGATTTTGCCTCCTTGAGCATTAGCCATTCCAATAGCCAACACAGAAAAGCACAAAACCGAGAAAACATGTTTCAGAAATCGTTGTTTCATAAAATCTGGTTTAAAAAAAATGCTTAATAAATGTTTATTCGTAATAAATCCTTTAAAGTTTTTGTTTCAGTTTGGTTTAGTTGATTTTTTTAAAAAATCATTGAAATTCTCTTTTGCGGTCAAAAATAGATAATAAATCTATATTTTATAGGAATAGCGTGAAATAATACCTCTTTCAGAAGTAAAATTCCCTTTTTATATTTCGTTTAACGAAATCCTATTTTCTTTCGCTGCTTTATTGAGTAACTAATTATTACTTTCTTCCTGTTTCTTTCCTTTGTAATGTCCTAATGCCTCATTTTCTTTCTGATCCATTTCCTCCTTCTCGGCAGGCGTTTTATCTTTAAATCCACATAAATGTAAGACTCCGTGTATAATAACTCGAAGCAGTTCTTCCTCAAAACTTACTTTGTAAGTAGCTGCATTGTCCCGGACTCTCTCTATGCTGATAAATATATCACCCTCAATTTGTGGTGCTGTGCTATATGGAAAGGTGATGATGTCAGTAAGAGTATCATGGTCCAAATAACTGACGTTTAACTGATGTAGGTAGTCATCGCTGCAAAAAATGAAGTTTATAAAACTTAAATTACAAGCGTATTTTTCTATGGTTTGTTCTATCCAGGGGATTATTTGATCTGTATGTTGAGGTTCAAAGGCTATATCTTCTGAAAAAAAGGAGATGGGAGATGTTTCTTCATCCATTTCCTCTTCAGGAATATTATCTTCTAAAATCATATTTTGAAATGCATTTCAACCGTACGACCGTTATCTTTATAATGAATTTGGTCGCATAATCTTTGCATTAAAAACACGCCTCTTCCCCCACATTTACAGATGTTTTCATCACAAGTTGGGTCTGGTACACTGGCTGGGTCAAACCCGCAGCCCTGATCAGAAACGCGTATAGCTATAGTATCCGATTTTTTTTGCAGATTGATTTGGACGACTTTGTTTTCGTCATAGTGGTTGCCATGGGTAATAGCATTAGTCACAGCCTCTGTTAACGATATTAACATATTGCCGTGAACCTCTTGACTTATTTTGTACTGATGCACTACATCCTGTACGAAACTGTCAAGAACATTAATGCTCCTTAAATTGGAGGGAAGTTTAAGCATGATACACTACCGTTAGGTTTGAAAATCATTAGATGATTATAATCATCTAATCAATTACAATAGTGTTCACGGGATTATTGATGCAAAAGTATATCCGAAAATTGAGAAAGTCAATATGCGGATATACTTTTTTACGCTTTCAATTTCAATTATTTGATTTATAAGACTTTAGATAGGTTTCAACTAAATTCTTATAATAAGGCTTCAAAGAAGGAGAGACGGTTTGATAATTTTGAATCTCAGCTTTCCTTTGGCGGATATATTCTTCTAAAGCGGGTGGCATAGGTGCTGGTGTAGTTTTGGCTATTTCCGCTTTCCGTTTATCGTCTTGATCCTGTTGTCTCTCCGCCTTTTCAAATTCGAGCATTCTCGTTAATATTTGTTGCTGGCGTTTCATTACTTCGCCATTCATTCGCTTATTAACCAAATCTATTTCCGTTTTATTCATCTCCTCTACCATCTCTTGCATCTCTTTATTGCCACCTTTTCCCTGTTGTTGTAACTTGCGTTGTTTTGCTTCCATGGCTTTTCGTAAAGCAGCTTGTTTAGCGGCCATTTCAGCAAAATCTTTTGCACTTGGGCTTTTTCCCTCTTTTTGCTTCCCCTTCATCTGTTCATTTAACTTTTCTTGCCCTTCTGACATCTTATCTTTGGGTTCACCCTGACCTGGACTATTTGGATCAGCACACATCTGCTGACCTTTCATTTTCGAGGCCATCTGTTGTTGAAGTTGCTCTAAACTCTCACTAAGCATTAGGGCCAGATCGTTTAAACTTTTCATGCCGCGCTGTTGGAAATCAGCCGCTGTCGTTTTTTTCCGCTCCTCTAACTGAACGATAGATTCTTTATACGACCTGTTTATTTCCATTACTTTGTCGGTTACAAAGCTTTCAAGTTGAATCATTCTTTTAGCTAAGGCCTGTAAAGTATCTTCTGCTATTTTAAAATCGTCTTTTAACTTATTTTGCTTTTGAGTAAGCTGCACAAATTTAGGTGTAGATGGATCCGTTTTATTAAACTCCGAAATCAAATCTTCCTGGCTAAATGAAAGAGAAACCAGGTTTTCAAGTAATTGCCTTAGGGTCTTCATATCCATTTGCATTTGCTTCATCTGACCAGCTTGCATTTGATTTTGCATTTGACTTGCCATTTCCTTCATTTTCTTGGACGCGTCTTTTTGATTTTTACTTGCTTTATCATTCTTTTTTTGTTCCAGATTTTGCTGGCTGTCTTTCATATCCCGCTGAATATCCTTTGCGTCCTCCTTCTTATCGTCCATCTTTTGTGGCTTCTCTAAAGCATCATTCTTTTTTGCAATTTCTTTCAACTTTTCTTCTACCTTCTTAAATTCTTCTTGTAATTCCTTCTGCTTTTCAATTAATTTCTCTTGCGATGCCTCTTGTTTTTCAGGCGATTCCTTTTGGGAATCTTTTTGATTGGCTTCCGTTTCTTTCGTCAATTCTTCCTGCTTATCTGATAATTTTTCCAGTTCTTTAGCCGTTTCGGTTACCTCCTTTTCAATCTCTAGTTGTTTAAATAACTCAAGCATCCTATCCATTTGCTTATTCACCTTATTATCATTCATCTCCATTTCTTCCATCATCTTTAAGGCCTCATCTTTATTCAGTTCCTGCATAAGTTCCTGAATTTTTTCCATCAGAGACTTCATTTCGTCATTCACCACCTCTTCCATTAAATCTTCAAGTTTCTCCTGTTTTTCCTTCATCTCCTCACTTCTTTCAGAAAATTCTTCCTGATTCTTTTTATTTTCCTCCATGGCTTTTTTAGCCTCTTCAACCAATTTTTCTAATTCTTTTTGTTGGTCTAATATCCGTTGAAGTTCTTTGCGCGTCTGCCAATCCATTTCTTTTTGCTGTAACAACTTTTCACGCATTTTTTGAAGCTGTTCTTGTAATTTTTTGGATTCTTTGGCGGCATCCATCATATTTTTTTGAATCAAATCTTCATTCAAATCTTCCATCTTTTTAAATTCCTCCACCGTTGGCATTTCATAAGTCCACGATGTTGATTTGGCCGATTTACTACCATTAACGCCATCATTATCAAATACCTCAAAGTAGTATTGGATATTATCCCCAGGTTCAATGTTTATAGTGCTAAGGTCAAATGAATGCCTGAAAGCTACTGGAGAACCTGCATTTTGTTTGATAATCTGGGTTTTCTCAGTGATCAGTTTATCACCCCGGAACAATGAATAATTGAAATTTATTTTTTCTATACCATAATCATCGGAAGCATCACCAGCCAGAAATAGTAATTTATTATTGGTACTATCTTCAAATTTCTGGGCATTTATTTCTGGGTACTTGTCGGGTATAACATTCAAATTATATCTTACGGAATCACCTTTTGGTAAAGCTTTATTGCTAAAAAACACTTGATAAATATCGTCTTTTAATGCCTTTTTCTTGTAAGTGAACAGATAATCACTGAATCGCTTTGCATCAGATCTTCTTTTTTCGGTCTCAAAATAAAAGGAAATATCGTCTGTGTGGTTGGCATCAAAGACCCAATTCACCAAGGTCCCTTGAGGTATGACCAAGTCGCCAATATTTTGAATAGTCTCATCCTTTCTACCCGTGTAAGATGGGTAGTCTAATGAAATTTCAAATCCCTGTATAGTAGGTTTTGAAAGTACGTTTAGCGTAAAAGTTGGTGATTTTACTTCCGCACCAGATATCTTAAACCGAGTGGTTTCAGCAACGTTATTGAAACGATAAGAAAATTGATCAGGACCTTCTTTTTTAAGTCGGTATGGATATCCTCCAATCTCTATGAAAGCTTCATCGGGCAATTGATTACCCTCTACCCGTACGTTTAAAACAAAATCGCTATTTTGTAAAACTTCTAATTTTTCGTTTGTTACAGAAAACTGAAATGGAGATGGCTTAATAAACTCTTTACCATTGTAAATGAGTCTTTCTGTTGAATCAATAAGCAAACTAGGCGCCGCAAATAACAAGATGAATAATAGTAATAATGGAGGTAGCGCATATCGCAAATACCTGCTGTTTTGATTTAAATTTATAGCAGCCTTGAATGGAACTAATTTGATTTCTGATGCTTTTTGATCAATTCCCGCTAAGATTAAATCGGGGGCGTCCACGTTGTTCGCCAATTGCTTCAGCTGTAATATATTGAGCAACTTATCTCCTACGTTATTAAAGTGGCTGCCAATAATATTCGCAGCCTGCTCATGTGAAATTAATTGTCCTAAACGAAAATATTTTGCCGACGGAACAAATACCCAATTAAATAGCGATATCCCGGAAATGCCCAGGAAGGAAAATAAAAGAGCTTTCCTGCCTAAAGTGGGGAAGTAAAAGTAATATTCAAGCGTATTGATAGTTAAAAAAAGAACTAATATCAATGCTACGCTATATAATGTTCCTTTTAACAGCTGATTTAAATAAAACTTTCGAATAAACTGATCTAATTTATTAATCAGTATTTCATATTGGTCCTGGGTAGATGTATTCATTTTATTTATTCTTTTTCAACTAATTGAAGTTGTTGGTAAACGTTTTTAAGTTCCGTAAGTTGCTCCTTATTAATAACTTCTTCTATCCAACCGGATATTTCAGTTACTTTTTTTTCTAAAGCTCCTTTTTCCAGGGCATTGCTTGATTTATTCGCTTGCTCTCTATACAAATTTCTAAGATTATTTAAAGTGGCCATGCCTCCTAACCGCTTCCATGGTAACGAGTTGAAATCAAAGATTATTTTATGCAAATCATTAATCACTTCTTCTGTATTCTCAGGGCCGGTGTATAATCCATATAGCAGAAATGCTTCATAGAAAGCAAGAATTTCATAATCGTTTATTTTGTTCAAGCCTTCTCTAAAAAAAGATAATTTCCCAGGAACTTTTTGGTTGGCATAAATCATTCCAATGGCATTTAATATCGCTGGGTGACTTTCGGACTCTAATTTTTCGGCATAAGCGAATGTTTGGGCATTATTTTTCGTAAATAATACTTGTAATGATGCGGCTATAATGAGATAAGAAGAATCTGTCTCAATGCCTTTTATGGCAATTTCATCTATTGACTCATCATCCCAATTCATTAAAACCTCGATAGCCGCCGCACGAACTTCGCTATGGGCATCCTTTGAAGCCATATTAACAATGACTGGAATAAGTTCTTCTTTTCTTTCTTCGGGTAAAAGGGTAAGTATTTTCTTTCTAATAGCCCAGAATGAATCATTTAATCCAGGAAGATACATTTCATAAGGGGGCAAGGTCGATTCTTCAGAAAACATGTTTATAGCTTCCATTCTATCTATCACAGATGGAGACAATTTAAATTGATTCAATATATCCTGGCGCGTTTTAATAGCTTTTATTTCAGCTAGTAAAATGCGGTGCGGATCTAATGTTACCCAAACAGGCGCAGCAGATAATGGGAATATAAATTTCTGCTTTCGTTCGTTTATTGTTATCTTTTCAGAGTGTAAGGAATCTCCCATTTGAATACCAATAGATGTTGGTAAAATAAAAATAGGGAGCATCCTGTCGGGGTTTTGAACCTGCTCTACCGTTACAGAAAGTTGTTTTAAAGAGGCATCGTATTGATAATCATAATTTAATTCTGGATGACCTTTCTCGAAAAACCATTGATTAAAAAACCAGTTTAAATCTTTTCCAGTTACCTCTTCAAAGGCCAAACGCAAATGGTGTGCTTCTACTGACTGAAAGGAATTTTTGTTTAAATACCTGTTCAAGCCTAAGAAAAAGGCTTCGTCCCCAAGATAATTTCTCAAAACATGTAAAACACTTCCACCTTTATTATAACTGTGGGAATCAAACATTTCTTCATTATCCTTATAATTAAAATGAATTAAAGGATGAAGATTATAGATAACGTCAGAAATATAGGTTTGCCGCTCGTTCATCAAATGATAATCAGCCTCATCTCTGCCATATTTGTGTTCAAACCATAAATATTCGCTGTAATTGGCAAAACCCTCATTCAAAGTGAGGTTCGACCAGCTTTCACAGGTAACCAGGTCACCAAACCAATGGTGAAAGAGCTCATGGGCTACAATTCTTTCATTTTCTTTGTCATCTATTAATTCGCGACTTGTCTTTTGAACAAATTCACCAAAAACAGAAGCAGTGGTATTTTCCATAGCCCCGGAAACATAATCCCTTACAACGATTTGTGCATATTTTGACCAGGGATAGGGGTAATCTAAAATGTCAGAAAAGAACCCCATCATCTCTTTAGTGTGAGGGAAAATATTTTTAGCATGCGCCTTAAAAGCCGGTTCAACATAGTATGATAATTCTATCTCATTCCAATATTCCCTTACAACAGCGTATTCTCCAACAGCTATCATGGTCAAATAGGGTGCATGTGGCTGATCCATAACCCATTTATCAGTTCTGAGTCCATTTTCAAGGGAAATAGATGATAGTAATTTCCCGTTGGAAAGGGTTGCATAATTTGAATCGACCGTTAAGTTGATTTCGTGCGTGGCTCTTTCATTTGGGTGATCTATGGTTGGGTACCATCGGGAATTCCAGTTGGTTTCTCCTTGTGTCCATATTTGTTTTGGTTTACTAACGTCCGTTCCCTTTGGATTAATGAAAAACAATCCTTTATTTGACGTAATAGCGGCACTGCCTCCCGATGAAGAAGGATTTGCCTCATAAGTGATTAAGATCTTAAAATCTTCATTTCTCGTAAAAGATCTTCCAAGATAAATATGTAGTTGACTTCTCGTATTTTCAAAGGGAATAGGAGAGTACTGATTTTTATTTTGAAGTTGTATTTCCTTTATTTCCAATTGTTTAGCATCTAAGCTGACCATTTGAATAGTGTCAAAATAGGGCTTTAAATGAAGCGTTGCAGAACCCATAACTTTTTCATTTTCCCAATCAAAGGAGAGATGAAGTAAGGTATGTAACAAATCAACTTTTCTTTCATTGGAACCCTGATAAACAGGAAGTACATAATCTTCCGCTACTTTAAGCGTAGAGGGTTTGTCGGCATTTACTGTGAGGGTATCTAAATCTCTGAGTTCAACAGGTTCAAAAGTAATAGGACTACTTTTTTTGCTTGATATACAAGAGATTAATAGAAAAGTGAGCGTAAAAAATGAAAGAAAACGCATGATGATGACTGGTTTTTACCCACGGGATAGTGCCAGTTTATTCAGGAAATCCGCCAGGTATTTATTAAATTCTACAGGCCTTTCCAACATAGGGGCATGGCCACATTTATCAATAAAAAACAAAGTTGAATTGGGTAATAACTCCTTAAATTTTTCTCCAACAAAAGGAGGGGTTATTTCATCCTGTTTTCCCCAAATTAGCAAAGCTGGGTTTTTTATCTGTCCGAGTTTATCGGCTAGATTATGTCTTAGCGCAGATTTTGCCATAGAAATGGCACGAATGAGTTTTCCACGATCATTTACCGCCGCAAAAACCTCGTCAATCATTGCATCAGAAGCAGAAGCAGGGTCGTAAAAAGTGGATTGAATCTTTTTTCTTATATATTCTTTGTCTTCACGACGGGGAAAAGTAGTCCCCATCGCTTTTTCATATAAACCAGAACTACCCGTTAAAATAAGAGAAAGTACATGGCTGGGTTCTTTCAGGGCATACAAAATAGAAATATGGCCACCAAGGGAATTTCCTAATATATGAAACTTTTGCAACTTTTTGAAAGCAACAAATCCAACCATAAAATCGACTAAACCATCTACAGATACATGTCGGAGAGGAAGCTCGAAAACAGGCATTATAGGGGCAATCACGTTGTGAGTATTACCAAAATCCTTAAGGAGGTATTGAAAATTATCTAAGGTTCCAAATAAACCGTGTAATAATATTATGGTTTCTCCTTGACCTTTAGTCTCAACAAATTGATATTTTCCTTCAGTAGTAATTGGATATTCCATCTAACGCGCAAAACTTGTGGTTAAAAATTAATGGCCGAAAAACCATTATTAAAATCAAATATAAGTGTTTTAATCTATTTTTGATAAGAGACTAGAGATAAAGCCAAATTTAGTTTTTTTAAAATCGGCTAAAATCTTTGTTTAATTGTGTAATTATTCTTTCTTTTGCATTAGAACAAAAAATTCTAAGTAATTAACACAAAAAATTCCTGAGAGTTTTATCTGGCATTTATGAAATTTTAAAATAGTAATCACATGCGTTTTTTAAACTACCTGCTTATCGTTGCTTTTGCTTTGGGATCTTTTCAGTCTTGTGTTTCAAAAAAGAAATATGATGATTTAGTAACCGGCAAAACAGCATCGGACGCGGCTTTGGCGGACACTCAAAATAAGCTCAAAAAGCTTGAAGAAGATAAGAATGCCCTAGCTGCTCAATTCGAATCTGAAAAGACTCGTATGAATGGTGAAATCGGTTCTATTAAAACAGAATTGAATAACACTAAAAGCCAGATTGCAAAAGTTCAGGAGAAGCTGAATATGACATCTGCAGAATTAGACAAGGTGAAAGCCGAAATTAATGGTGTATTTGCCTCTTATGAAGGAAGTGGTTTGAAATTGGAAGAAAGAGATGGTCGCCTTTATGTTATGACTAGCCCGGTAAATTACAAAAGTGGTTCTTACAGGCTAACTCGTGCAGAACGCGATGCAATTAAAGGTTTGGCCGAATCTGTAAAGAAGAATCCAAATTTAAAACTTTTAATTGAAGGTCACACAGACAATGCAAAAGTTAACTCTGGTTCTGCTCTGCAGGACAATTGGCAGCTTTCGACTTTTCGTTCACTTGCTATCGTTCGTGAATTGGTTAAAAATGGTGTAAACCCTAACCAGGTAGCAGCCGTTGGTCGTGGTGAATCAATGCCAAAGTCAGCTAATAGCGACAAAGCTGGGAAAGCAGCTAACCGTCGTTCTGAGGTAGTTGTCGATGTTCCTTTGAAAGGAATTTTAGATGCAGCTAAAAAGAACTAATCCTATATCAGGGATTAAAAATAAAAAAGCCGATGGATGTATTCTATCGGCTTTTTTAATTTAATAAATCGGGTGCTATTAACAAGAATGAAGGTATTTTAACACTAAAATGCTCCTCATTCAAAGTGTTAACCATATAATAGATACCCTCCATCTTGCCAAAATTGTTTTGCATAGATGACCAACTAATATATTGGAAGGTTCCTGAGGGTTTTATAATGGGTTGCTGACCTAAAACACCCTCTCCCTTTACCTTTTTAATCAAACCATTCCCTTGCATTATTTTCCAGGATCGTTTAAGTAGTCTTATCGGAAATTCACTTTTGTTTTCAATGGTAATCCTGTAAGCGTGTACATATTTACCCTCCACAGGTGCTGAATATTTTTCCTGGTAGAAGGTGTCAACACTAATGATAACTAAAGGTTGGTTGCATCGTGTTTCCATGTATGTTTTAACTGGGTCATAAAATGATTAATAATATCAACTATTTGTTGCTGAGCGTCTTCTAATACGTCATTTACTAAGACAATATCAAAAGAATTGGCGTAACTAGTCTCTTGTTCTGCTTTTGAAATTCTCTTCTCAAGACTTTCTTCTGTCTCGGTTAATCGCTTTTTGAGTCTTTCTCTTAAAATATCCAGTGACGGCGTCTTTATAAAAATAGATAGTACATCGGTGTTAAATTTACTCTTTAAAGCAAGAGCTCCTTTAACATCTACGTCAAATAGTACAATATTTCCTCTCTCCCATATTTTTGTTAGCTCGGAATATAAGGTGCCATAAAATTGATTGGGATAAACCTCTTCCCATTCAACCAATAAACCTTGTTCCCTAAAGCTCTGAAATATGTCAGTAGTGACAAAATGATAATCTTTCCCGTCCTCTTCCTTTGGTCTTTTAGTCCTTGTAGTAGCAGAAATAGAAAAATTTAATGAGGGGAATTGAGATAAAAGATATTTTACCAGGGTAGTTTTGCCAGAACCTGATGGTGCCGTAATGATAATTACCGGGCCAATAACCTTTGTTTTGATTAACTCAGAGGACATTGGCTACTTGTTCTTTGATTTTTTCTAATTCATCTTTCATGGAAATTACTAGCTTTTGTATAGCCGCATGATTGGCTTTTGCACCTAAGGTGTTTATCTCACGACCTATTTCCTGAGTAATAAATCCAAGTTTGCGCCCTTTTGATTTTTCTGGCTTCTCTAATTCTTCCGTAAAATAAGCGCAATTTTGCGATAACCTATGTTTCTCCTCCGTTATATCCATTTTTTCTAAAAAATAGATAATCTCCTGTTCAAACCTATTCTCATCAATCTTTTCTTTGCCTTCATATTGGGCAAGATTTTCTCTTAATCTGTCTTTCACTCTTTGTATTCGTTCCGGTTCATAACCCGGAACTTTTGAAAGGGAATCTTCAATGTGTTGAATCCTATATTTCATATCTGTTTCAATCGACTGCCCTTCTTTTTCCCTGTAATCATTTAGTTCCTTAATACAGTCTGTGATGGTAAGTAAAACTTTTGACCATTCTTCTTCTGAAAATTCCTCCTCGCCAGTGGCCACAACATTGGGCAACCTTAATATAGATTGAAAAAAATCAACTTCGCCTAATCCTAAATTATTTTTTAGTTGGTTCAATTCACGATAGTATTTTTCGAAAAGAATTTTGTTTATTAAGTTTTCTGGCTCGTCGGTTTCACACTGAATATCCAACACCAAATCAACTTTTCCTCTTTCGAATTTCTCGGACAATATTTTTCGTATATCCGCCTCTTTATTCCTGTAGTTTTGTGGTGTTTTTGTGCGTAAATCGAAAATCTTACTGTTAAGAGACCTAATCTCTACAATAATCGTTTTATTCTTCCACGATAATTTTACTCTACCAAAACCAGTCATTGATAACAACATAAGCGGATATTTACCTCATTAAAAAGGTTGAATGAACAAGCTAAGTTAACAAAATTTAAAGTTAACACGCTAACTAATGGTAAAATGAGTGAATTTGTTTTTATACTTTAATTTAATTTAAAATATTATCACTTTTCCTTAAATAATTGGGAAATTAATACGACCTTTGCCTTTCGATTAAAAATATTTTTTTTTTCACAAACCTTTCAAAACCAACAGATATCAATGAGAAAAGCAGATTTGGTAGTTTCCGTTTCTGAGAAGACAGGCGTTCCAAAAGTAGATGTTTTGGTCGCCATGGAGGCTTTCTTTAAAGAAGTTAAGATTTCACTGTCAGAAGGTGAAAATGTTTATATTAGAGGCTTTGGTAGTTTTATTATCAAAAAAAGAGCTAAGAAGATTGGTAGACACATCAAAAGGAATGTTGCTATCGAAATTCCTGAACATTTCATCCCTGCATTCAAGCCAGCAAAAATTTTTGTTGAACAAGTAAAGAGTAATGTAACTTCGTTGCCTTCCGACGAAGAAATCGAAGATTAACCTTTTCTTACGTTTTTTTCTCAGCCTCATGTATAGAGTTCAATATCTTGTTTTGTTTTTATCGGTTTTATTACTCCTGACAATGTATGTTGGTTGCGAAACAAAAGCTTCTAACGTTAAAGAAATGACCAAAACAAGGGCACTTGTCGTTGAAAATACAACGCGCGAAGTGCTGGAAATTTATGCTAAAAAGAAACTTAGTTCTACTGATTTGCTCCTTCTGGAAAATCTAAATAAAGATTTAGATAGAACTACAGAGCTTAGTGAAAAAGCAGAGATTGCTAAAAAACTATCTGCAAAATGGTACGATTTGGGGTTTCCTGCCATCGCTGGGGCTTATGCTGAAATGTTGGCAGAATGGTTTCCAACGCCCGAAGCCTGGTCTATTGCTGGTACAACCTTTGGACAGGCTATTCCCCAAAAAGAAGATGTTAAAGTAAGAGATTTTGCGGCCGCTCACGCAGTAACTGCTTTTGAAAATGCCATATCTCTTGCACCTGAAGATTGGGCCAATAAATTAAATCTGGCCCTCGTACTTACAGAAGTCCCTCCCCAGGATAATCCTATGAAAGGGGTTAAAATGCTGTTGGACCTTGATAAAAATTATCCTGATAATGCAAGAATTCTTTTTCATCTTGGGCGTTTAGCCATTCAAACAGGGCAGTTTGAGAAGGCAGTGGTAAGGTTAGAAAAATCGCTTAATCTAGATAATAATCAGCCTCAAATTTATTGCTTGCTCGAAAAGGCTTATCGTGAAACGTCAAATTCTGATCTGGCTGACAAAGCCTCAGAGAAATGTCGTAATTCAATAAAATAATTTTTAAACTCTAAAAAAAGAATATTATGCCATGTGGAAAAAAGCGTAAAAGACATAAAATAGCTTCTCACAAAAGAAAGAAAAGATTACGTAAGAATCGTCACAAAAAGAAAAAATAGGTAGTCTCTAGCCCTTCTTTTAAGGGTTTATAGGGAATGTATATTTGTTTCGCTCCCATTTGTGGTTAATTAAGTGAATTATCTATGATTTTTTATGGATAATTTGCTTAATTATAACCTTATTTTTGCTTTTACAGAAACATTCCTTTCTGCTATTTTTTCTAAATTATTCTCTTGTGGAAAAAGAACTTGTTATTTCCTCGACTTCAACAGAAGTGGAAATTGCCTTAATTGAAAATGCTCATCTTGTTGAAATTCATTCGCAAAAAGTTAATAATAACTTTTCTGTGGGTGATATCTTTTTAGGGAGTGTTAAAAAATTAATGCCTGGCTTAAATGCTGCTTTTATTGAGATAGGACATAATAAAGATGCTTTTTTGCATTATACCGACCTGGGGCCAAAACTCAAATCTCTTACCAGATTTACCCAGTCAGCCGTAAATGGTAGCCAAAATACTCCAACGCTTGATAATTTTACGCTGGATCCTGAAATTGTTAAAACAGGGAGAATCGATCAGGTCCTTGCAAAACGCGACCTCCTACTCGTCCAGGTTTTAAAAGAGCCTATTTCAACCAAAGGCCCTCGCTTAAGTTGTGAAATTACTATTCCAGGTAGATTTTTAGTTTTAACTCCCTTCTCTGATATTGTTGCCGTTTCTAAAAAAATTGCCAATAACGAAGAGAGAAAAAGACTTAAACTTCTCATAGAAAGTATCAAACCTAAAAACTTTGGTATCATTGTTCGTACCGCCGCAGAAGGTAAATTAGTAGCCGATCTTCATGAAGAATTAGGCTTTATGATGGGTAAATGGAATGATCTATTCTCTGCTCTTCATAAAGGTGCAGCGCCAATGAAATTGCTCAGTGAGCTTGACAAAACATCAAGTATATTAAGAGATCTTCTTAGCGATTCTTTCAATAAAATACTGGTCGATGACAAAGATCTTTATCAGAGTATTCGTAATTATTTAGCTACTATCGCTCCCGATCAAGTAGGTATAGTTCAGCTTTATAAAGGTAATAATCCCATTTTTGAATCAATGGGCATTATTAAACAAATTAAGTCTTCCTTCGGTAAAACTGCCTCTCTTCCCAGTGGTGCTTACCTGGTAATCGAGCATACAGAGGCAATGCATGTCATCGACGTAAATAGTGGCCATAAAATGAGCTCTCAAAATGCCGATGAGGCTATCATGAGGGTTAATGTCGAGGCCGCTGCGGAAATTGCCAGGCAACTTCGCTTAAGAGATATTGGAGGAATTATCATCGTCGATTTTATCGATATGAAAAACTCTGAGTATAAAAAGGACCTGCTCAGTGTCATGCGGGCAGCAATGAAAAAAGATAGAGCGCAACATACTATCTTGCCCTTGAGTAAGTTCGGCTTGATGCAGATTACTCGTCAAAGAGTTCGTCCTGAAGTGAAAATTGATACAACAGAGGTTTGTCCAACTTGTAACGGAACTGGTAAAATCAATCCTTCTATCCTTATAGTGGATGATATTGAACGTGATCTGAATTTTATCTTTCAATCCAGACCTTCAGCTAAAATTACTATCGTCGCCCATCCTTACATTCATGCCTTTCTTAAAATGGGGTTATATAGCAAACAATTGCAATGGTCTTTTCGTCACATGAAATGGATAAAAATAGCCCCTTCCAATGAACAACATATTTCAGGATATCAATTTTTCGACGAAAATAATGATCAGATTCGACTAAATTCCTAGTTCTTATCAGTTCATCGGACAGCCACATCCTGTTTTGCAAGCATTTATTAAAAGGGAAATGATCACTAACAGTATGGAAACGTAATTTATTTTTAGTTTTTTCATACCTTAAAGATAATTTAATATCAGTTTTACACCAAGTTAATAAATAGCCTTCAATTTTGTTCTTTTAAAAGTTCAAATTTGTACCGCCAATGACAGTCTTTCTAAATAACCAAGCAGCATCAGGAAGTAAATTTTTTCCCGAAATTAATGAACCAGCTATTTTGGTAACTCCTTTAGACTGGGGTTTAGGTCATGCTACTCGGTGTATTCCGATTATTCGCTGTTTGTTAGCTCTAAAACAACCTGTTTTATTGGGAGGTTGTGGGGACTCTCTTAAAGTATTGAGACTCGAATTCCCAGATTTACCATTCGTCCTCCTTCCCGAATATAATATGCGTTACCCCAAAGAAAATATGCTTTGGAACGTTGCGCTGAAATTACCTCAGCTTCTTTCTACCTTTGTTAAAGAACAACAAGTAGTAAAAGCACTTTATAAAAATAATAAAATAAAGGCGATTATTTCTGATAACAGATACGGTTGTTTTCATCCCGATATTCCTTCCGTCCTCGTTACTCATCAGGTTTATCCTATCGTTCCTTTGCCTTCTGTCGAAAAGGGTATTCAAAAATATGTGCAGCTTTTAATAAATCAATTTAACGCCTGTTGGATTCCTGATATGCCCGAGGCTTCTTCCTCCCTGGCTGGCAAATTGGCCCACCCAATGGTGAAAAATGCCCGATGTATCGGGCCTTTAAGCAGATTAGCTCCTCAAGAGGATTTAATTAACCCTGCGTTTAAAGTGCTCTTTCTTCTTTCAGGTCCAGAACCTCAACGAACTTATCTTGAAAATATCATTAGGGAACAAGTAGTCTCTCTCGATGGAAATTATGCTTTAGTTCAGGGGCTTCCCAATCAAGTAAATGCAGCTTCCTTTACAGAGGGGAATTTATCTGTTTTCCCTTACGTTCAAGCTAATGAGTTATCTCTTTTAATTGCAAACAGTGAAATGGTTCTCTGTAGAGCTGGGTATAGTACCCTTATGGACCTTGCCTTTTTTGGGAAGAAAGCCATTTTCGTTCCAACACCAGGGCAAACAGAACAAATCTATTTGGCAGATCAATTACATGAAGCAAATAGAGGTACTACCGTTTCTCAAGATAAATTAATTCTGATGGAAGCAATAAAAAAAGCGGAACTTACCGTCGGGCTGCCTAAGTACAAACCAAATATTGGGGTTGATTTACTTATGGACGCAGTAAAGGATTTGCTAATTCTTTGTGAGAAATAACCTATTTGTTTATCTCGTTCATAGCCAAACTAATGCCTAAAGAAACAAACTTTTTTACGGCATCTGCACTCTTGGAAATAATTTCGCTGAGTTGCTTATTCTCCTCTTCGCTCCATTCGCCAAGAACATAATCAACTTGTATCCCTTTTTGTTCCGGACGACTTATCCCGACTCTTAGCCTCGGATACTCAGTACCGTTTAGCACGGCCTGGATATCTTTGAGCCCATTGTGCCCACCGTCACTTCCTCGAGGCTTTAAACGAACCGTTCCAAAATCAAAATTCAAATCATCAACAATAACCAGTAAATTGTTTTTGTCAATTTTTTCTTTCTGCATCCAGTAATTAACAGCCTTCCCACTTAAATTCATATAGGTGGTAGGTTTTACTAAAATAAGCTGCTTCCCTTTATATTTTATCCTGGCTATATGCGCCAGTGTTTCATTTTGAAATGAAACACCGGCGGCATTGGCTAGTTCATCTACTACTTTGAAACCAATATTATGCCTGGTTTCAGCATATTCAGCCCCTTTATTTCCAAGGCCAACAATTAAATACTTCATGAAGTGAAAATTAAACAGCTACATTGTGCTCTCTTAAAGCATCATTTAGGGATACTTTTTTATCTGTAGATTCTTTCCGTTTTCCAATGATTAAAGCCGCAGGTACCTGGTATTGCCCGGCTGGGAATGTTTTAGTGTAACTTCCGGGAATGACTACTGATCCGGGAGGAACGTATCCTTTGTGAGTGATTGGTTCTGAACCAGTTACATCTATAATGTGGGTGCTTTTGGTTAATACCACATTAGCTCCCAAAACAGCTTCTTTTCCTACCCTTACCCCCTCAACGACAATACATCGGGAGCCAATAAAACAATCGTCCTCGATAATAGTAGGTGTTGCTTGAAGCGGTTCAAGGACGCCTCCAATACCGACGCCACCACTTAAATGCACGTTTCTGCCAATTTGGGCGCATGAACCTACCGTTGCCCAGGTATCAACCATCGTACCGCTGCCAACCCATGCCCCGATGTTTACATAGGAAGGCATTAAGATTACCCCACTTTCTAAAAAGGAACCATGTCTGGCAATCGCATGCGGTACTACACGAACTCCCTGTGAAGCATATCCTTTCTTTAAGGGAATTTTGTCGTGAAACTCAAAGGGGCCAACTTCTATCGTTTCCATTTCACTAATGGGAAAATAAAGTACCACCGCTTTTTTTATCCATTCATGGACTTGCCAATTTCCTGATTCGTCAGGCTCGGCAACACGTAATTTGCCCTTATCCAGTTGTTCGATAACTGAGAAAATAGCCTCTTTTGTGCCGCTTTCTTTTAAAAGCTCCCTGTTATCCCAGGCAGATTCAATGATTTGCTTCTCGTTAAGCATTCTTTATTTGTTTGGGTATTAATTAAAATTCTAACCTGGCTAAACGAAGTCTTCCCCTCCTTTCACTAGGTATGATTATACGCTGGGCATTGACTTGTAAAGCGTCTTTAAAACGAAGTCTTATTTTCTGATTTTCAGTACTTAAAATGCTTTTTCGTTCCGATTTTCCATCGCCTCTTAATAAATATTCACTTACCGTGTTCTCATATTTTATTTCATCATTGAAAAGAAGATGCAACTTTTCAGGCGTCCGAAATATGAAAAAAGAGGAAAAGGCCCCCATGTCATCCTGCGAATATTGTTTCTTATATAAAATGGACTGCCAATGAAATTCCCCGTCCGGATTAATAGCTATGATGAATATATCGTTGTAATAATAATCTATTATGCTGCGGCTGAAATTATCATACATCATCCGGTTCATATTATTTATCCGCCGCTCCATATCCTGCGATTCTTCCCCTATAATTAAAAGACCCCCATCTTGTCTTAAAATAAGATCAGCAATGTTAATATTCATTATGCCCCGGTTATTTCTCGAATCTTTACCCTCTAAATCTGACACAAACCGATCGTTGAATGCCTGTAATTTTGCCTTTTCTAAATTTCCCTCAGGACTAAGATTTACAAGAAAGTATCCCTCCGCTTTTTCAGGATTCCTATTATAATAGAATCCCGACGCAATTAATTTTTTATTCAGATTATCGAATATGAACCGTGCATCATACACTACTTTTTCTCCTAAATGTATGGTTGAAATTTTAGGGCCAGATTGTCCTTTACCATAAATGATTAGCCTGAAATGCCCCTCTTCCCTTCTTTGTTTATATATACTCTCCTGTATAAAAGAATACATATTTCCTTCATTATCAATGGTTACAGACATTGGGTTGTCAAAATTACTGTAGCCGTCAATGACTATTCGCTTCTCCCATAGTAAGTCCATCGTCTCATTGTCAAGCACAAAAGCGTGTAGCTCATTTCCTTTGTCAATCGCATAAAACAAAACCTTATTCCTATCCTCAGATATAACCATTTCATATTCTGGAAAGAATACAATAAAACCCATATTAATTAATGTAACAGAGTCTTTCAGATTAGCTGACGCATCATATCTATGTGCACGCAAATAGGTGTCTCCTTGTTGCCTGACTTGATAGATTAAGGTGAAATCACTCTCCCTGATGTTATAACCCATAATGCCGATCTGCTTCTTCTCGAAATTTAATTCCTTTGTCCAGGAATTTCTCATCTGTTCATCAAAGCCCGAAATTTCATATTTCAGGCCAATGGTACTCATCATTAATGCGTTACCCTTTATTTCTCCTAAAATATCGTACTTAACCTCACTTCGCAAGGGAATTTCGTCAGAAACTATGAGCTTCTGGCCAAATCCATAGAAATAAATCAATGTTCCAATAAAAGTCGCTATCCATTTCATATTCATAAATATAACTTTTTTCGACGTAATTATTTCCGCCAAAGGAAACGGTTTATTTAAATAAGTAACTTTATCCTATTATTGTTCAGATAAACGTCAAATTGTATGAAAATCTTTCCCGCTTTATTTATTTTTTGTTCTCTTTGGTTCGCTTCTATAGCTGAAAATAGTCCAACCTGGTTGAGATATTCAGCTATTTCACCCGATGGAAATTCAATCGTTTTTACCTATAAAGGTGATCTTTGGCTTGTTCCAACCCAGGGAGGCGAAGCAGTGCCTATTACCTTTCACGAGGCGCACGACTTTATGCCAGTGTGGTCAAATGATAGCAAAACTATCGCATTTTCGTCTGACAGATTTGGTAATTTTGATATTTTTACCGTTTCTGTAAACGGAGGTACACCAAAAAGGTTAACCTATCATTCCGCTCCGGATTATCCTTACGAGTTTACAACCGATAATAAATTTATTGTTTTTGGTTCCGCACAAAAGGATCTGGCTGAAAATCGTCAGTTTCCTACAGGTTCTCAACCGGAGGTGTATAAAGTACCTTTGACCGGCGGGCAAGTTCAGCAAGTTTGGACTACCCCGGCTGAAGATATTTCTATCCATAAAAATGGAAATCTTTGGGTTTATCACGATAAAAAAGGGGGAGAAAATGCATGGAGGAAACACCACTTCAAAAGTAGTGCAGGTTACGAAATTTGCTAAGCATCCCGTTCGATTCCTCTCTCAATCCGATGCAGGAATACTCTGTTTTAGTTTTGATGGTAGTATTTATACTTTGAAAGATGGAGGTGCTCCGAAATTAGTAGATGTTAAAATCTCTAATGAAAATAGAAAGAATAATGAGCAAATTCTCTCCGTTAAAGGTGGCGTGCGCGGTATGGCTGTTTCTCCCGACGGTAAAGAGGTAGCTTATATCTATCGAGGTGAAGTGTTTGTTTCCTCTGTGGACGGGGGTATGACAAAACAAATTACAAAAACACCTGAACAGGAGGTTTCCGTTAGCTTTTCTCCAGACGGTAAGTCGCTGGTTTATGCTTCTGAAAGAGGGAACCGCTGGCAAATTTTTGAATCTACCAGGATTCGCTCAGAAGAACTTTATTTCTCTTCTTCTACTTTGCTTTCTGAAAAAATTCTTTTTACAAATGCAAATAATTGCTACCAACCCCTATTTTCCCCAAATGGCAAAGAACTGGCGTTTATTGAAAATAGAATGACCTTGAAAATTTGGAATAAGGAAAGTGGCCAGTTTAGAACTATCTTAGGACAAGACCATCTCTTTGCTATGGGTGAAAATGACCAGTATTTTACCTGGAGTCCCGATAATAAATGGTTGATCTTTGATTATAGCCTTCCTGGTTCCGCCGTTGGGGAAATTGGATTAGTGGCCGCAGATGGTAAATCAAAACCCATTAATATCACTGAAAGTGGCTTCCAGGATTTTAATGCCAAATTTGCGCTCGGCGGGGAGGCCATCTTTTGGTTTAGTAATAGAGATGGTTTAAAATCAGTCGCTCAAAGTGGCAATAGTCAGTTAGATATATATGCTATTTATCTTACAAAAGAGGCTTTTGATAAATATAATTTGTCTAAAGAGGAATTTGCCTTGGCGAAAGAAATGTCCGATAAGAAATTAAAAAGAGATTCCACTGCAAAAAAAGATTCCTTGAATCTCTTGCAAATTGATTGGAAAAATATAGATAGTCGTAAAGTAAAATGGACCTTAAACTCTACCTCAATCTCTGATGCTGTGGTTAGTAAGGACGGAGAAACCTTGTTCTACTTAGCAAGGTATGAAAAGGGTTTTAATCTTTGGTCCTTAAATCTTAGAACTAAAGAATCAAAAATTATCTCAAATCTTAATGCTTCCAGTGGAAATTTAACCTGGGATAAGGATTTTAAAAATATTTTCTTAAATGCCTCTGGGGGTATAATGAAAATTAATCCTGAATCTGGTAAACAGGAATCGGTCTCCATTCAGGGTGAAATGGTCTTGGATGTGTCTGCTGAGAGATTATATATGTTTCACCATGTTTGTAGAAAAACGGAAAGTACTTTTTATACCCAGTCTTTTCATGGCGTTCCCTGGAATGATTATAAAACAGATTATTTAAAGCATCTTCCCCATATCTCTAATGGGTATGAATTTGCAGAGCTGCTCTCAGAATTATTGGGCGAATTGAATATCTCTCACAGTGGAGCAAGATATTCAAATGCCACCCCGCAAGATGACGAAACTGCTTCTTTTGGTGTATTCTTTGATCCTTCTTTTGCGGGAAATGGTTGGAAAATTAAAGAGATAATCGTCGGCGGTCCGTTAGATAAGGCTGCCCTGAAAATTGGAGCCGGCGCCATCATCACCAGTATTGACGGACTTCTTTACGATAAAAATACGGATCTCGCCGCTTTCCTAAATAGAAAGGCTGGTAAAAATGTACTCATTTCAGTGCAAGATTCAGGGAAGTCAGTGGAAATGGTGGTGCAACCCATCAGCCTGGCAGAAGAAAGTCGTCTGCTTTACAAAAGATGGGTGAAGAAAAATCAAGATGAGGTAGATAGATTGTCTTCTGGTCAGCTAGGTTATATTCATATTCCTGGAATGAGCGACGGTGCGTATAGAACGGTCTTTGAGGAAACGATGGGTAAATTTTTTAATAAAAAGGCGCTCGTAGTAGATACCCGATTCAATGGCGGCGGTGATTTAGTAGCTGATCTGGCTACTTTCTTTTCAGGGAAAAAATTTATGGATTATGCCGTCGATAATAGAAGCGCTGGATTTGAACCTAATTTCAGATGGACTAAACCTATCATCTCTCTGGCCAATGAGGCTAATTATTCCGATGGTCACTGTTATGCCTATATGATCAAAGAATTAAATCTTGGTAAATTAGTGGGGCAACCTATTCCAGGCACTTGTACATTCGCTGGTTGGGAAGTTCTCCAGGATAATGCCATCCGCTGGGGTGTTCCTTCTTTGGGCGTAAAAGGTACGGACGGGAAGTATCTGGAAAATGCTCAGACTTACCCAGATGTTACCGTTTGGAACGATTTTGATAAAATTTCAACAGGGAAAGATCAGCAATTAGAAGAGGCAATTCGCTTGCTTTTAGCTGAGTTAAAGTAATGTGAAGGGTTGTCCTCCAGGGTAAAAGACTAATTTGGAATGATCTTTTGCCATGGAGGACAACATTTTTATAAACAACAACGATTTATTTCTTTTTACTTATCTGAACAGAATATCGAAGGTTGATGAGGTAATCAGCAAAAGCAGCGTCTCCGTTCCTAAACTGACCTGTTAGTTTAGATGTCTCGATGTCAGTAACACTTTGGGGCCTGCTTCTTCTCACCGCAATAGGCACACTTAACTGAATATTCGTACCTCCTTTCATATAATTTATTCCCGGCTCAAGAGAAATGATATTCCCGGGTCTCCTGAATCCTAAACTTCCGCCGAGTACATCTCTAACGGGAACGCCTTCATATCGTGCGCCAATAATGCCGGAAAAACCCTTTTGATTACTACCCGTCATGAGCCCTGCCCGAAAACTATATTGATCGGATACAGACATGATTGATTCATTTTTTAATATCGGGTTTAACGTTTCTCTAAAAGTACGAACGCCATTCATCTCTCTTGGGTTTGAAAGATAATAACCAGTAATATAACCAGTTATACCCGAAAATATGGATTGGTAATATTGAAAATCTAAGGATATCCCAAAGCCTCCATCTCCAGGTTGTATAGATTGATCCACAGGACGAACCTCGGAACCACCATTCGGCCCCACATTGTAAAACAAATCCAATGCCTGGTAATTTCCCGTAGGTAGTTTTATAGAAAAACCAGCTGCTAAGGCATGCTTTTTTCTTCCTGGTGCTACTATCCAATAGCCAAGACCCGCCCGAATATCTCCCAGACCTCTGGAAAAGGTAGTTCTTCTCTCTTTTCGACCATGTTCGTATAAAGAAGAGCGGGTGTTAATTACAAATGGAATATCACTGGTGAAGAATAGTCTTTCTGTTAACCCATGTTGTACACCTATATTGAAGGCACTAGTGTGGTTGATAACCTCCGTTCCATTCGCTACTCTGTCCGCCTCTTCTTCCAATCCTTTGAAATGACGAAACGATTTAAAATATCGAAAATCTCCGGAAATATTCCATGCTCCTTTTAAGCCGGCCTCAGCATGGCTGTTAGGATTTAAACACGACCCAACGCCTCTTATAGCAACACATCCCTGACCTTGTAAGGAAAAGTTCGTAAGGATTATTGAAAAAATTAAGATAAGATGTAATTTCATTTTCAAAGGTGATTTTATATAACAAAGGTCGGTTTTGTATCCGGATAATGAGGCTAATGAAAAACGATTAAAAGCGAATGATAGGTTAATGTTTCTTTACACTTACTCTTTTTGTCTTATTTTACATCATTAATAATTTTAACGCAACTTAAATTAGGGTTCCTTGAAACGTTTTTATTTCGGTTTAATTTTGTTTAGCCTGATTGGTTTAGGGGTAGTCCAATACAGGTTTTTTATACTCAGTTTGCAATTAGCTAATGCCAGATATTCTATTCAATTAAATGAAACTTTGGGATTGGTCGGTAAGTATTTATATTTAGAAACGCCTCTGACCACGCTGGTTTCCTCAAGCTTTAAAGAAAAAATAGCTGATTATGAACCCAATAAAATGTATAATAATGCAGCGGCGATCCAATTAGAGCAGTTTTTAAGAAAACGATTTGAAAAGGTCGGGGTAAAGGTTGATTTCGCCTTCGCATTGTATAATACGCAGGAAAATGTAGTCTTGCTCAAATCATCAAATTATGTAAATAATATCCCTCCTGATTTTTCTGAACCTCTGGACGGCTTCTTACCTTATCAATGTAATTGTCCTCTAAGCCTTTATATTCAAAACAAAAATCTGGTTCCATATTTTTTAGCTGAATCAAAAAATATTTATCTACCCGCATTAATCTTGATTTTCTTGCTGTTGATTGGCGGTATTGGTGCCTTCGTGGTCTATGAAAAAGTACAATTTCAGGCAAAATCAAAACAAGATTTTTATAACTTCCTGACTCATGAATTAAAAACACCCGTTTTTACTATGTCTATTGCCTCTAAATTGTTAGAAAATTATAACCTTAATGAAAAAGCCCTAGAAGCAGTTCATATTATTAAAACAGAAAATAATAAACTTAAAATTCAAATCGAAAGAATTTTGGAAATGGTGGTCGCTGATAAATCTATGCCCCAATTGGAAAAAGTTAATATCGATCTATCCTCATTTTTCTTAAGCCTGGCAAATGATTTTTCTACCCAGATAAGCCAGGATTCATCCATCCGTTTTACTCAACAAATAGAAATATTTTCTCGTTCTATTTTAGCAGATAAACACTATTTACAGAACGTTTTTATGAACCTTCTGGAAAATGCAAAAAAATTTAAAACAGGTACAGTGAATATTCAGCTTATCGTAAAACACGTTAATGATGAAGTTTTTATTGATATTATTGACGATGGTTGGGGTATGGAAAATAAATTCCAAAAGTTGATTTTTAAACCTTTTTTTAGAATAAAACAGTCAGCAAATGTTCAAGGCTATGGTTTGGGTCTGAGTTATGTTAAAAAAATGATTAAGTTTCATCATGGTAAATTAATTTTGCAATCAACACTTGGAAAAGGGAGTAAATTCACAGTAATATTACCTTTAATTAAAGACTAACTATATGATTTATAAAGTCTTATTGGTTGAAGATAATGAAAATTTAGGCTATATGCTGAAAGAATACCTGGCTATGAAAAACTTTCATATAGACTGGGTTACCTCAGGAAGTTCAGCTAAAATTTTTCTGAAAAGCAATAAACCAAATTTAATTATTATCGATGTCGGTCTTCCCGATATAGATGGTTTTCAATTGGCTCAATGGATAAAAACGGAGTGCCCTTCTTTGCCTTTCCTTTTCCTTACCGCCAGAGTGTTGAAAATTGATGTTTTAAAAGGTTTCAATTTAGGTGCAGAAGATTATATCAAAAAACCTATTGATGAGGAAGAATTAGTGATGAGAATGATGGCTATTTTAAATAGAACAAGCAAAGAACCTGTTATTCCAACTTCCAATCTAAATATTGGCTTATATCATTTTAATAAAAACACAAGAGTTTTATCTTCCCCAAATGCAGAGAGAAGATTGACGGCCATGGAATCAAAACTATTGGTTATGCTGTCCCAAAAGATGAATCAAGTGGTGGAAAGATCCCTTTTGTTAAATGAAATATGGGGAAATGAGGACTATTTTTCAAGAAAAAGTATGGATGTCTTCATTTCCCGTTTACGTAAGTATTTAGCTGAAGACCAAAACATCAAACTTTTAAATGTTCATAATACTGGTTTTATTTTGAATGTCGAAACCGAAATGGTTTAATAATCAAGTAAATTCTTTTGGTGAAAATACCTTATGATTCGATACATTAGCAATCCGGCAGGCCCAAACATAAAGGTAAATAGAAAACAAGGTACTAAAAACACGTGTTTTATATTTGCTTTTTGGCCGTTGTCCAATATATAAAGTCCTACCATGAGATCAAAAGCTAAGTAGTGAATCCAACCAAGTAAAACAGCTTGCTCATTTTGAAATAAGGTCATTAATCCCTGTAAAGTGCTGAATTCTTTAAAATCGTCCATCTTGAAAGTGGAAAATACCATCCAGGCGTAAACCACCGATAATAGAAAAATGGTAAAGCCAAATACGATTCTTCTGGTATATTTCATATTTGGCAAAAATATAATAAATAACCAGGTGAGTAAGGCAATTAAATTTACTGTTTGGAAGGCTTGGGTATAATTCATTTTTCAGAGGTTTTGTTGTTTAAATAGGATTGATAATACTCAAATACCTGGTTGTCGCCCATTCCAAGGTCTGGGAAGAAAATGGAAAATGCCTTGAATAGTTCCTGAAAATTACCAATGCCGCCCTGGATTAATTCTTCTACTTTTTGCTGGGCTATTCCTTTTCCTTCTTTAGGAAATAAGGCGACCCACCTATCTATAGATTCTCTAATCATCGGAAATCCTTTCGTGTTAAAGACATTTAAGTTACTTAATCCTTCAATGTCCTCATTTTTACACAGATTCCATAAGGTTATGGCTATTTTGATTTCTTCTTCTTTCAAATATACAGGTTCATACTGAGCGTTCGCTAAAAAAGTGACGGGATAATGCCCAAATGTTTCTTCGGAGGGGTAAACTGGCGGATAAATGATACCTATTTTTGATGATATTTTTTTTTGACTAATAAAATCAAGCAAAAACCAAATATTTATTTGACAAAACAAATCAGTGCCAAACCAAAATAGAATGGTGTCCTCCTTTTTCGCCTTAGTAAGATTACCTAGGGGTAAAACGGTCTTTTTCTTATAATCGTTCAAGGAAACTTTCCAAAAATCAGCGCGTATTTTCCAAAATTCCTCTAAAAATAGGTTGGCTCCCAGAGGTCCATTTAGAAGTGCTTCATTCATGACCACCTTTTCTCCCTTTATTTGCGGGGGAAATTTATCATACAAGCACATCCCATTTAGGATATGGTATTCCATATTATCTTTTTATGGTTTTTTCATAGAGGTCAATCCAATCGGAAGGGCTCATTTTCTCAATCAGTTCTCCAACGAGTTCATAAGGTATTTGTTTTTTAAATCGTACGCAGCTCTTGCCCATATCTAATTTGGACGGTGTATGTTTTGGATATTCTGCCTGAAACCACTGAAGTAATGACGGGTCAGCATATAGACCAAAATGATAAAACCCAATAAAATTTTTCTGAATGCCAATATTTAAAAAAGGTAATGGCAAATGTGGTGTAGAATGATAACCTGCCGGGTACATTGATTTAGGAACTACGTAGCCAATCATGTCATAAATGATGCATTCCTCAAATCCTTCAGGTAAATGTTGAAGAATGGTTTCCCTTAATTTTATAAAGGATTCTCTTTTTTCAATAGGAATTAATGATAAATATTCTTCCGGATTATTTGAAACAATTTTCATTTCCCTGAGATTTTTTTTACCGTGAACCGCAGACCTTAATTTTTGTTTAAAGATAAAAATATTAAAATGAAAAAATCATTGCTCCTGCTTTTCGGCGTCTTTTTAATTACTTTTAATAGTTGTGCCCAAAATGTAGGTAAAAAAGAGAAACAAAGAGAAAAATCTCCAACAGGAGTTATGAGAATCAGTGATTATATAAAGGGTAAAAATCTGGATAACTTAAGTGTAGCAACGTTTGCAGGAGGTTGCTTTTGGTGCACAGAAGCTTCATTCGACAGACTAAATGGCGTGGTAGCTGTGATAAGTGGATATACTGGTGGTTCATTGGATTATCCAACTTATGAGGAAGTATGTGCCGAAAATACCGGTCATGCTGAAGCGGTAAATATTTATTTCGATCCTGCCATTATTTCTTTTGAAAACTTATTAAAAGTTTTTTTTGTGGCTCATGATCCAACTACACTAAACAGGCAAGGACCCGATAGAGGTGAAAGTTATCGCTCTGCTATTTTTTATCATGGATTAACACAAAAAGAGGCAGCAGACAAATATATCAATGAACTTACAGCAACTAAAAGTTTCTTTTCACCTATAGTAACTCAAGTGACAGAGGCTAAAGAATTTTGGGCGGCTGAGGAATATCACCAAAATTATTATCCTCAAAATCCTTATCAACCTTATATTCTAAGTGTGTCTAAACCAAAAGTGGAAAAGGTTGAAAAAACCTTTTCCACTTGGCTCAAAGATAAAAGGAGCAATTAATATGTATCGCCTAATGCAAATACAACAGGGCGTTTCATCCATCCTCCACGGGTAAAATCAGGGAATGGTTGTGGCGCACTTCCCGCAGCAATAGATTGTTCAGATAATGGCGTAATGGCCATCCATACGGCCGCATCGTACACATCAATTGGGGCTGGGTCGTTGACTTTGGCTGCTTCTACGAATGCATGCAGTAAGAAAAAATCCATGCCTCCGTGCCCGGCACCCGTAGCTTGTGCTTCGTATTTTTTCCATAGGGGATGATCGTATTTAGCTAAATAGGTATCCGCAGCATCCCATTGGTGTGTTTTGGCACTAACGCCCTCTATGTATAATGATTTGTTAACGTCCATCCATATTCCTTTGCTTCCTTGAACGCGGAATCCTAAAGAATACGGTCTGGGTAAATTCGTATCGTGGTAAAGAGTGACCGTTTCGCCATTTGCTGTTTTGATAAGGGTAGTAACTACATCGCCTAAGGCAAATTCAACTTTTGCATTTGGATGATTTTCTCCTCCTTTAGGATGATTTACAACATAATCATGTAATCCCATAGCCTTAGACGATATGGAAGTCAGATAAAGGAAGCGATTTCCCCTGTTTATATTAAGATAATTAGCGACAGGGCCAACACCATGCGTCGGATAAAGATCTCCGTTTCGGCTGACAGAGTGTTGAGTCCTCCATTTAGCTTCACTGAAGGCATTTTCTCCAAATTCTACGCCGTTATGTGGAGCTGTTGCAGCGTTAAATTTTACATTTCTCAGGTCGTGCTGATATCCACCTTCCAGATGGATTAAATCGCCGAACATCCCTTGACGAACCATATTTAAAACGGCCATCACGTCACGTCGGTAGCAAACATTTTCAAGGAAAAATAAGTGGCTTCCCGTTTCCTCGTGGACATGAACCATTTCCCAACATTCTTCTACAGAAAATGCCCCGCATACCTCAACGCCCGTATATTTTCCTGCTTTCATGGCCGCTATGGCCATTTTTGAATGCCATTCCCAAGGTGTTGCAATAATTACAGCATCAAGGGGGGCCTTCTTTAACATATTCAAATAATCATTTTCCCCTTTATCATACACTTCAACCGGTTTTCCTCCTTTTTTCTCTATCAGTGATTTAGACCGTTTTATCATGTCAGGATCAATATCAGCAATAGCCGTTACCACGCAATCCTTTCTATCTAAGGCAAGGCTCAAATGCCCCTGACCTCGCAAACCCACGCCTATAAATCCAATACGCAGAGGATTTGCTTCGCTCTTAATGCTATTTCTTAATGTTGATTCCGCCGTAGCATCACCTGGGGTAGAACCTTTTAAAACACCACCTAAAGTTAATGCTGCTCCTGTGGCAGCAGCCCCACGCAAAAATGCGCGGCGATTCCATTTTTCGCTCATTTGTTTGTTGATTTATCCTTTATCAACAAAATACGATAAGTTTTTTATTTAACATTATCAATCAGCTTGTTTTTTATGAAAGAAGGGGATTGTTAAAAATATTAAATTGTTTCCAGCCATTGATTATGCAACTAAATCAGCCTCGTAGCTTTCTATGCCTGACCCCTTTGGGGTCACATGTCTATTTATTCTTTTTGCAACTTTTGTATTCTCAAAGTGGCCAATGCTGCAAAAATTAATAGTACCCCAGCAAAAAAAATAGCCTTTCCCGGGTCATTATTCAAAAAGTTTTTTGATATAAATCCGAAGGTGAGCGTTTGAAAAATCATAGGAATAACAATCATCATATTTATGATACCCATATATACACCATACCTTTCTTTCGGGATATCATTTACCACAAGTAAATAGGGAACACCCATCATACTGGCCCAAGCGACCCCAAAACCAGTCATTGGGGCGAAAAGCAGGTATTTGTTTTCAATAAACGGGAACATTAACAAACCTCCGCCTGCCATTAATAAACAGATAAAGTGAACTTGTTTTGGACCAAACTTATTGGCTAATCCGACTAACCCAAACGCCGATAAAAAAGTGACCACATTATACCAGCCGTTGACCAATCCTGTCCAACCTACCGCCTCTTCATATAAAACTTTATTTAAGGATGGAGAGGTTTTCCATACAGATTGAGCAATACTTTTTGCCGCATTTTGCCAGTAACAAAATAAAGCATACCACTGAAATAAATATACTAACGCCAATTTCCACATCACAGGTGGCATAACGATAATAGCTTCTATGATTTCTAAGTTTTGAGCAAATACAATACGTAAAAATGTATTTTTTTCCGTTTTGTCAATGATATCCCGTAATAATTTAGGATAAAATAAGGAAGGTATTAACAGTATTATGAGAATGACAAAAGCTAATAAAGTGGTTATAATAGATAGAAAAAATTGAACAACTGGGTGAGGCATGCCCTCATTTTTTCGCTTGATCCAGGCTATTTCTTCTTCAGAAGGAGGGATTTCAGGCGTTTTATACATGCTCCATGCAACAGAACCTATGGAACACACTGTCCCTAGAAAGAAAGAGGCATATACCCAATTAGGTAATGATCCTGAACGACCCGGTATGTATATCTGAAAAATAAAGAGAGATATATTTGCTAAAGTAATACCTAAACCAGTAAAAAAGCTTTGAGATAGAAAGCCTGTACCGTATTGTTCTTCGGGTAATTTGTCCGCAATAAAAGCCCTATATGGCTCCATGGCAGTATTATTT
>JAJTER010000149.1 GCA_021299835.1 Saprospiraceae bacterium
ACAGAACCTGGTTAGGTAGTCCAATACCTACATTCAATTATGGTTTTAATCTTGAATTATCATACAGTGGTTTTGATTTCAACGCTGATTTCAATGGGGTATATGGAAATAAAATTTTAAATGCCAAAAAAATGTTTCGTGGATTTGGTATTCCAAATTTTGAGACATCCTTTTTAAACAGGTGGAATAAAGATAATCTTTCCACAACAGATCCCAGAATTACCAATGGCGGATACCCTAATTTTGTAGTATCAGATCATTTCCTTGAGGATGGATCCTTTTTCAGATTGCGTACCCTGGGACTTGGTTATACCTTAGCTGATAGTTTAGTTAAAAAATTAGGCATCAGATCATTGCGTATTTATGGTACGGCAAATAATTTATTTACCTGGACAAAATATTCAGGATATACCCCGGAAGTTGGGTCAGAAAATGTGCTACAGGTAGGTATTGACAGAGGAATTTATCCTTTATCTAAAACCTTGGTTTTTGGTATTCAGTGTAATTTTTAATTCGTAGAATAATAGAACATGAAAAATATATTTCCTCCATTTCGTTTGATTTTTGTAATGTTTGCCCTTGTTTTCTATCCTTCTTGTGGGGAAGAATTTCTTCAGGTAAAGCCATTAGGTGAAATTAATGCGCAGAATTTTTTCCAGGAAGAAAAGCAGGGTGGTTGGGCTATTAACGCCATTTATAACCAAATGAGGAGTTGGGACTTTGTCTCATTTCCCTACTTAGGGATGACGGATATCGTTTCAGATGATGCCGTAAAAGGTAGTTTTCCCGCTGATGCAGAACGTCTGAATGCTTTTGACGATTTTACTTATGATTCTAGGAATCCTGAGGATATCAGGCAAACCTGGAGAGGCTATTATCAAGCCATCTTCAGAGCGAATGTGGCTATTGATGGTATTCCAAAGATTCCTAAAATGAATGAGGGCCTAAGGAAAAGATGGTTGGGTGAAGCTCATTTCCTAAGGGCTCATTTTTATTTTAATCTGGTCAGATGGTTCGGTTCTGTTCCATTGATTACCAGACCGTTAACGCAAGATGAATTTTACACACAGGAACGGGCAAGTGTAGAGAAATTGTATGAACAGATTAAGTCCGATTTGAATATAGCGGTTAGCAGTTTACCTCTTAAATCGGCTATGGAACCCATTGATCTGGGCAGAGTTACTAAAGGTGCTGCTGCTGGGTTACTGGCAAAAGTCTTTTTAACTCAGGGAGATTTTACTAATGCTGCTAAATGGGCGAAAGAGGTCATTGATTCCAAAGAATATTCGCTTTTTCCCGATTATGCAAGACTTTTCAGAAAAGAAGGGGAGAATGGGGTAGAGTCACTATTTGAAATTCAGGCCACCGCTTTAGAGGCAACTTACGCAGGTGCCACTGTATATAATATGGTTCAAGGGGTTCGCGGAAGTCCAAATCTGGGTTGGGGATTCAATAATCCATCGGATGATTTGGTTCGGTCCTATGAACCTGGTGATCCGCGTCGCGATGCCACGGTATTATACGTGGGAGAAGTACTTCCAGACGGATCAGGGGTTATTGAAGATAATCCTTCTATGGAAAATGAAAGATACAATCAAAAGGCCTGGGTTGAATCTCATCCCGGACTACAGGATAATGGACCTGGAAACATTAGAATCCTGAGGTATGCCGATGTGTTATTAATAGCCGCTGAAGCATTAAATGAGTTAAATAATCCAACGGAAGCCTTAAAATACCTGAATCAGGTAAGACAGCGGGCGAGAGGCACCAGGACTACTGTTTTACCCGATGTTGTTTTTTCTGACAAATTAACGCTTCGAGAGCGAATCTGGAAGGAACGACGTATTGAATTGGCCATGGAACAGCAGCGTTGGTTCGATTTGGTGAGAACGGGTCAGGCAGAAAAGGTGCTGAAAAATGTGGGTAAGAACTTCATCAAGGGAAAGCATGATTTATTTCCCATTCCACAAACGGAAATAGATTTGAGCGAAGGAAAAATGACCCAAAATCCAGGATATTAGTAGAGACGCGATGCTTCGCGTCTCTGTTCAGACAGCGATGCACGCATCGTCTTTTCCCCGACATGATTTATATGTAAAATTTACCCAAAACACCTGGTTTTGAATCAGGATTTTCAGGATTACGAGGATTTGAGCGGACGTCTTCGGTTTAGGTGAAAAGGTTATTCGTAAATGTTTATCGTCTCTTGGAGTTTTGAATCAGGATTTACAGGATTTTCAGGATTACAGAGGACGTCTTCGGTTTGGGTGAAAAGGTTATTCTTAGATTGGGTTCCTTCTCGTTGCGTTCTAACCACATAGGGGCATAGCCCCGCCATCTTCGCACCTCCCCACCGCTAGGTCACCCACATCCCATTAGGTTTCTATATGCCACGTAGAGACGCGATGCTTCGCGTCTTTTTCCCGACAGGTCTATATCTGAAATTCACCTACTAACGCCCGGTTTTCAATCAGGATTTACAGGATTTTGAGGATTACTGAGGACGTCTTCTGCATGAGTGCAAGGATTATTTGTAGAGGATTACTTCTTATCATCCTACATCACATAGGGGCAGAGCCCCGTCATCGTCGTAACTCCCCACCGCTAGGTTCCACCATCTCACATATTGGCACCAAACCGTCAGGTCACCCAGCTCTCGTCATGTATCTATATGCTTCGTAGAGACGCGATGCTTCGCGTCTTTTCCCCGACAGGTTTCAATTTAGAATTTACCCACAACACCTAGTTTTGAATCAGGATTTACAAGATTTCCTGTGTATAAAAAGCCCAGGACCAACAGAGATGAAACTATCAAATAGAACGAGAAACCAACCCGGTCAGTAAAAAATTACCCCAGTATGCGAAATATCAGAATGAATAACTTATGAATAACGAAATTATTTTGTATCGCCCAAACGAACTTGCTGAGCATATAGAGGTTAGGCTGGATGACGAAACCGTTTGGCTAAATAGGCAACAATTATCCGTGTTGTTTGAAAGAGATGTAAAAACTATAGGTAAACATATTTCCAATATTCTAAAAGAAGAATTGTCAAGCATTTCAGTTGTCGCAAATTTTGCGACAACTGCATCAGATGGGAAAATATATCAAACTGAGCATTATAATTTAGATATGATTATCTCAGTTGGTTACAGAGTAAAATCCAAAAAAGGTATCCAATTTAGGATTTGGGCAAGTAAAGTTTTAAAGGAGTATTTACTCAAAGGTTACTCAATTAATAATAGAGTGAATAGACTAGAAAATCATTTTGATGATTTAAAAATCAAGGTTAATGAGATTGAACTTCAAATTAGTTCTCATTTAATTCCTAACCAAGGCGTATTCTTTGAAGGACAAGTATTTGATGCTTACGAACTGGCTTCCAGAATCATTCGCTCGGCTAAAAGCCATATTATATTAATTGACAATTACATAGACGAAAGTACGCTTACGCATTTAACAAAAAAAACAAAAGAAGTAAAGTTGCTTTTATTAACCAAAACCATTTCAAATCAATTAACATTAGACGTAAAAAAAGCTAACGAACAATATGACCATATTGAAATTAAATCTTTTGACAAAAGTCACGATCGCTTTTTGATTATTGACAACACGGAGGTATATCATCTGGGCGCATCCCTAAAAGATTTGGGTAAAAAATGGTTTGCATTTTCTAAAATGGATAAAAGTTCTGTGGCTAATATTTTAATGCATGTTCCTATTTCCATAAAATAGGTATCTATTCTAAAAATGGTGTATAGATTTAATAATTCTATGGGGATAGTACTGAAATAAATGTATAATTTAATACCCCAATGTCAGGTCAGCCACCCCCATTCTGTTACTATCAATCCTGTAGAGACGCGATGCTTCGCGTCTTCTCCCGACAGGTTCTATCTAATTTTATCCATTCCATTAATCATAAAAATCAAAAAAATCACAGTTCAGACAAGAAGTTGATTCCTTATTAGTGTTTGAATATTATTTTTTATAGAACAAATTCCTTTGATTTCTCAGAAATCAAAGGAATTTAACGGCTGAATATTTCTTATCCCATTTAATTGGGTGCAGTTTTGCGACTGTTACAAATTTATAAATCATTCTATTTAATCTCTACCTCTCCAGAAAAATAAACCTCATTAACCTAAACCTCATCCAGATGGATTATATTTGAGATTTATATTAAAAACAATATTTATTTATGTTTTTATTAAGTGGTCTTGGTATTTTTTTTTCAATTCTTTTGTTAGCTTACAACAAAGGCTACAAATCTGCTAACATTTATTTGGGACTATTCTTATTAGGATTCAATATCATCACTTTAACACATTATTTCTACATTTATAATACTTATAGAGAATTTTTAGCTTTCGTGTTAAGTGTTCCATTAAACGGACTAGCTTTTGCTGTTGGACCGTTGTCTTTTTTATATGTTCGATCGGTTTTAACGGATAATACCTATTTTACTAAATTTGATTGGGTACATTTTATTGTGTTTGCTATTATATTTTTTGGGAGATTGCCATTTAATTTGGAAAGTTGGGAATCAAAATTACTTTCAGCAGATGAAATTATAAGCAATGCATGGAAAAGTTTAAGTTATTTAAAATTAAATTCTTTTTTACCCTTAAGAACTAATTATGCATTAAAGGGTCTTCATTTTTCAATTTATTTATTAGCTATCTGGTATTTAATTATAAGGACTAAATTTAAAAAGCCCACATTGAATGAATTCCCAAAACAGGTAAAAATAATTAGCAACTGGCTTTTATTTTTTGCTTTTATGGTTTCATTATTATTTGTTTTTTTTGCTTTAATTATTCTTATTTTTCTAAACGCTCAGGATAAAAACAATTTTCAGTACGAAGGAAATATTTTATTTTCGCTGGTTTTCATTGGATTTTTAATTTTAATTCTTGGTCTTGTTTTATATCCACAAATATTATATGGCATACCTTTAGAAAGGAAATCTTTGATAATTACCGCTAATGAGTCTTCAGTGCCTGAAAAAATAAAAATGGAAACTATTTCATTTGATGAAGATTATATTGAAAAAATCAGATTATTACTTTTACACTGGATAGGACAAAAAAAATATTTAGACGCTGAATCAACGACCTCTAGTTTATCAAAGGATATTGATTTACCAAATCATCATGTCACTTATTTTTTTAATAATGTCAATGATGAAAAATATATTGAGTGGCGAAATAGAAAGAGGATTGAGTACGCAATGAGTTTAATAAATTCTAAGGAAGGATATGATAAAACCATTGAAAATTTAGGTAAAGAAAGTGGTTTTAAATCTTATTCAGCTTTTATTCAAAGCTTTAAGCAAATTACTGGAAAATTGCCAAAATATTATATTAGGGATTTAAAAATATAGTCATTACCCGTAGAGACGATGCACGCATCGTCTAATCTAAATCACGCATCGTCTTCTCTCCAACAGGTTCCATCTAATGTACCATCCCATTAATCATAAATATCACAGTTCAGACAATAAGTAGTTTCAATTTTTGGGATAGTATTTTGCTTTCCTAAGCTCTTTTTTTCTTAATTGCACAGTTCATCGGAGGTTCAAAAAACCTACATTCCAAAAACTTTCTAATTTTTTATTTTCAAAAAGGCCAATATTTTCCCTTTTCGACCATTTTGAGGTTGTTTTTGGAACAAATTCCTTTGATTTCTCAGAAATCAAAGGAATTTGATGGCTTAATATTTCTTATCCCATTTAATTGGGTGCAGTTTTGTGGCTATTACAAATTTAAAAAATCATAAAATGATGTTAAGGATTTTACCTTTCTTAATGCTCCCTTTGCTAGGTTTGTCACAAACGAACTCGAAGGTGGAAATACCAAATGTCGGAAACACAACCGGTGAAAAGCAGGCATTGGAAATAAGACGGAATGCGTTTTATAATC
>JAJTER010000041.1 GCA_021299835.1 Saprospiraceae bacterium
CCAGCCAGTTCATCTCCTCTGCCAGATGAATCAATCCAAGTCTGCGTTTTTCATTATCTGAAACCATCCAGGGAGCGAATCCAATGGCATTTTCAACCTTCAGACCAGCTGAATCTATAATTTTTGCTAAGTCACTGAGTTTATTTCCATTTTTCAGATATTCCTTAATGTCATTGGTCCATAATTCTATGCCATCATAACCCGCTTTTGCTGCAATATCAATATATTTTAAAATGCCCGGTTTTTGACCACTAATCGTACTTGTATTCAAACAAAAGGTGAAGGTCGCCTTTTTCTTAACCAACACATTCGCCTGAAGGGTATTAGGTATGGCAGACGCCGCGCCTATTGATCCTAAGGTGAGGATTGCATTTCTTCTTTTCATTTTCAGCTGCTTTTAAAAATAATCAATAAGATACCCATTTTTTAATGATTCTATCCCATTTTCCCTCTAAAATAATAAGATACATACCAGGTTTTGGCAAGGAATTTAAATTAAAACATAAGGAGTATTCCCCCTTCTCATATTTTTTCTTATTCAACAAGGTCGCTAAATGATGGCCTGTTAAGGAGTATATATTAATGCTAAGCTCCTGGTTCTTAATAATATTATACGATAAATTCAATTCCCCATTGGACGGATTCGGAAATGGGGCTTCCATCGTTAGGGTACTATTATTTAATTCTCTGATTGAGGTTGCCTGACGGGTTAATTGAAAAGGTTCACTTTGTATGGAATTAGGACTTATGGCGGTAATAAAAAATTCACTTTTATCTCTATCCATCTTCAATGGAAGGTGAATGAAGGTGTCGGAGGTAATCCTAATAAGCTTGTCATTCGTCAGTTTGGGCATTTCATTTTGCAACAAACTATCTTTAGGAATTTCGTAAAGTCCGTAGAACCTGGGGAGAACTTCATTTTCTGACGCGGCCGTTGATTTTTGCCATTTTACCAAATAACCATTTTGTTGCAGGACAATATTTCCTGATTTAACGGAACTTGGTTTTTGTTGGCTTTTCCAGTGCATGCTTGGCGCAAGAGAAAGATATCTGTTCACATCATTTGCCAATCTGCCGGGTAATCCTTGCGTGGCTGTCTGGCTGATATTTGCCGCACGGAACAAGATCCAACCAGGTATCTGCCTGTCTCGAAGATGCTCAATTTGCTTAGGAATTTCGTCTGCTTTATAAAGTGATGCCAGGGAAGTCATGGAAGGTTCAGATTTATAAGCGGCAATGCCTGGATATAAGTGTCTGCCATTTAACTGCAGGGACCACCAATTACTTAAAGATTTAAAATCCTGGCTTCCACCAATGGCCCAATATAGTTGAGGTGCAATATAATCGACCCATTTTTCAGAAAGCCATTTTAGGGCATTTCCATAAGTTACGCTGGAGCCTGATAAACCTATGATACCTGAAGGGGTGCCACTTTTCCAAATACCAAAGGGACTTATTCCCCATTTTATCGTTGGAAATTCGGTACTTAGCAGATAACTGACGTCTCTAACCATCTGATTGATATTATCTTCCCTCCATTCATGTATCGTTTTTCCCGCTCCATATTTTTCAAAAGTGGAAGCATCCTCGTTCGTCATGCCCTCATACGGATAAAAATAATCATCCAGATGAATACCGTCAGGTTGATATTTAAGAGCAAGTTGAGCTATTAATTGGGTAAAATAAGATCGGGCGTCGGGTATTCCCGGGTTCAATAATAAAGTATTTTTCACAGGCATCATCCAAGCGGGATGCCTGACGGACAAATGCGTACTATCTTTTGGATAAGTACTTGAAATGCTTCTGATTACACGGTAAGGGTTCAACCACAAGTGCAATTCCATGCCTCTTTTATGCGCCTCTTGTTTCGCAAAAATGACGGGATCCCAAAAGGGTTCGGGCGCCTGACCTTGTTTTCCTGTCAAATAATAGGACCAGGGTTCGTAATCACTCTGATAAAAAGCATCAGCTTCACATCGTATTTGAAAAAATATCGTATTTATGCCACTTATTTGAAGACGATCTAAAATAAATAACAGCTCTTTTTGTTGATTTTCTGTGGTCGCCCCCCTAGTTGGCCAATCCAGATTAATTACCGTGGCAATCCAGGCACCCCGTAATTCCTGTGATTGTGCAAAGGCTTTAGGAGAAATGAAGGAAGCTATCACAATGCCAAGGTAAATGAATTTTTTCATGAGTACAGGTTGATTTTTATACATTCTCCTTCTTAAAGATACCTGATTTTAGTATTTTTATAAAGGTAAGTTTTGTTACCATATTCTTTTATTAAAATTATACATGGTGAATGAGGAACCTCTAATTATAGATGCACATCAGCATTTTTGGAAATACGATGCGCAGGAATACGCCTGGATTTCAGATGAGCTTGCTCCGTTAAAAAGGGATTTCTTACCTGAAGAATTGCTTCAGCTATTAAATAAGGAAAAAATTTCAGGAGCGATCAGTGTTCAAGCCAGACAATCGGAAAAAGAAAATGAGTTTTTATTGAATCAAGCGAAAGGTAATCCATTTATAAAAGGGGTAGTAGGATGGATAGACCTGAGGTCTGAAAAGGTGGAGGAAAGGCTTTCTTTTTATCGGAATTTTCCAATACTGAAAGGATTCAGACATGTGGTTCAAGACGAAAAGGATCCAGAATTTATGCTGCATCCCGCTTTTTTGCAAGGAATTGAACAGCTAATCAAATACGGATATTGTTATGATATTTTAGTTTATGCCAGGCAACTTCCACAGGTTTTAGCCTTTTTGAATCATTTTCCTGACAAACCTTTTATCATAGACCATGTGGCAAAACCTGACATAAAACAGGGTGGATTCACGTCGTGGCAGGCTGATATGCGAAAAATAGCAGCTTTCCCAAAGGTGCTGATTAAAGTGTCGGGAATGATTACAGAGGCGGATTGGCATCATTGGGAAAAAGAGGATTTTTATCCCTATTTAGATGAATTGGTTCTTTCTTTTGGGGTAGAAAGGTTATGTTATGGTTCAGATTGGCCTGTTTGCAATCTCGCTGGAAATTATTCCATGCAATGGGATATAGTCAAAACCTATTTTAGTACCTTCAATCCATCAGATATTAATAAGGTAATGGGATGGAATACCCAACGATTTTATCATTTAAATGAAAAATAATATGAGATATTGTTTAGCGCTCGATCTGGTGAATGAAGAAGAAAAAATAGCTGCTTATGAGGCCTATCACGAAGAGGTTTGGCCTGAAATTATTGAAAGTATAACATCGTCTGGCATACAATCTATGGAAATTTACCGGGTTGAAAATAGATTGTTCATGATAATGGAAACGGACGCCTCTTTTTCATTTGAAGCAAAATCTTTATCGGATATCAGTAACCCTAAGGTGCAGGAATGGGAAAAACTGATGTGGAATTATCAACAAGCGCTACCGTCGTCCAAACCAGGCGAAAAATGGAGGTTAATGGACAAAATTTTCAGTGTGTAGGCAGGTTTCACACCTGACCCCAGAGGGGTCACATGTCTATAAAAAAAGAGGCTGTTTTTTAAACAGCCTCTTCATAAAATACTCAAAACGGTCATATAAAGTAAAGAGGCAAGACATCATGAATTCGCTGCCTGCCCGTAAAAATCAGGGTAAATAAAATCCTTTTCCAATCTGTTTTCTAAAACCAATAAATAACCCGCCGTACCATATTTTTTGTTCAAGTACATAATCTTCTGCGGAAATAGAGGGTATTCTGGTTCTTACATAAGGTTCAGCAATAAATTCAATGCTATTTCCGATAGGGATAGAAAGGGAAATTCCTGAATATAAACTGGCGCCCAGTCTATTTTTGAAAGCGGGGTAAGCTCCTGGTTTAGAAGACGTAAATTCAATGAGGGTACCACCTGGGCTATAAAAACTACCTTTTTGGTTAAAGGCCATGTTCAGATAAGTTCCCAACGAGAGGCCAGCCCTTAATTTTCCAAAAGATTGTTCTTTGGTTAAAATCAATGGAATGTCGATGGTTTCAAAAGTATTTTTACTTGTCGTCCGATTAGAAGCGTCAGGAATAATGAGGGTTAAGTTTTGACTCATTCTGCTGTATTGAATGCCACTTCTCAAGCCCCAGCCCTTTAACGTAGAAATACCCATTCTTATCGCGAAACTGTTTGATACTTTTAAGTCTTCCTGATCGTTTCTTAATGTTGAGTAAGCATCAAAAAGGGGTGTTTTAGAACTTAAAGAACTGTTTACAAAATCTTGAGATAGGAGGAAATCAATTTTTGCAAACCATAGTTTCTTTTTAAAAGGAACGGGTAATAATTCGGAATACATGGACAATTCATGGGGTAGGGTAGCGTCAAGGGTAGCAATATTTGGAAATGATGTGAAAGTACTTTCCAGCGCTTGCTCCGTTTGATCTGCTATATTCGTTGTATTTGTAACTTGTTCGAGGTCATCATTTGTGGGAATAAAAGGAGCCTGTGGGGGTAATGAATTATTAAAAATAGGGGCTACTTTTTTAGATTTAGTGCCGGGTTTTACATAAGGAATAGATATGTTGACTTCTGAGTCAGATTTAGGCGTAAAATATGCTTGTTGAGGTTTTTCTTCCTTTGCCGCTGACTCAGCCTTCTCCGTAAACAGAAAATCTTGTGAAAAGTAGATAAGCGTTGCAATGCAGACGGATGTAATGAGCCAAGGAGCCCATAGAGGAAGGCGCGGTGTTGGTTTTTTTGCCCTCGCCAACTGAATATTACCCCACAAGTCGTCAGAGGGAGGAACCTCATAATGGGAGAGTTTTCTCCTGAAAAGTTCATCTAAGGGTGATTTTGGGTTCATACGGCTACTTTTTGAATCTCTAAAATCTGGGATTGCAACATCTTTCTTGCTTTAACTAATTGAGAGCGAGACGTACTTTCCTGAATACCTAAAAGGGCTGAAATTTCAGCGTGACTATAACCTTCAATGGCATACATGTTGAAAACAATGCGGTAACCATCGGGTAACTGTTGAATAAGCTGTAAAAGTTCCTCTTCGTGAAGCTGTGAAAACACCGACGGTAAAGCACCTGAAGTGTCCTCAGCCGTCGTTTCTAATCCAATGATTTCGTTGGAAAAACTTTTTTTATCTATATTTTTGAGCGCTGTATTTACCACAATACGACGCATCCAGCCCTCTAGGGAACCCTTACCTTGGAATTGGTCAATGTGATCAAAAATCCTGATAAAGGCATCTTGAAGGATATCTTCGGCTTCCATTCGATGTCTTGCATATCGCAAAGAAACTACCAGCAATTTTCCGGCATAACGTCGAAAAACGGCTTCCTGATACTTTCGGTCTTGTCGCAAGCATCCTTGGATTAGTTCATTGTCTTCCACAGGACTGGCAATATTTAAATAGCGCATACTCAATATGAGCCATTAATAAAATGAAATGCTGCCTGAAAAATAAATAAATATTATCTATTTCCCATAATTTGAAGAATTAAAATATCTCAAAAGCGCATTGACAGAATGTGGATGTTCAATTTCACCTTTTTGCCACCTTAATTTTAATTCTTCTAAGGGCATTAAAATAACATCAATACTTTCACCAGCGTCCAACATTTGTTGTTTTGTCAACCTCACATCCAGTGCAAGAAAATGGTGAACATAGCTCTCCATAAACACAGGATTTTGGCCTATTTTGCCCAGGCAAACCAACTTTTCACTGGAAGTGAAACCAGTTTCTTCTTCTAACTCCCTAACAGCGGCTTTGATAGGACTTTCATCCTGATCAACCAGACCACCGGGTAATTCCAGTGTGTAAGAAGAAGTACCAAATCGGTATTGGCGAACCAGAACGATTTCATTCGTCGAAGTCAAAGCAATAACATTTACGGCATTTCCCCCGCTAAGAATCACCTTTTTTTCTGTTATTCCGTTTCTTGGATTTTTTATAAAATCGAAACGAGCTTCAAATAATTTTAAGTCAGGTCCAGGTTCACTTTTTTCGATGAACCAGATCTGGTTGTTGTCCAATGTTTGGACGTTGGTTAATAATTTCTTCATTTGTGGGAGTATTAATATTTAACGAATCTAATCTAAGAAGTTCCAGCCGGAATAGGCTATCCTGTGCCAGGGAATCAGCATATATTTCTTCCGCTGATTTAATGCGTAAGGGACAATCCAATTGGGATGCAATGGATGGGTCAAGAAGGGGGAATTGGCCCAAATTATAATCTGTTAAGGTAGAGTCAGCATAAATTCGTTGCATAAATTTACCCCAAACGGGTAGGGCGGTTGCCGCTCCCTGACCCCATTCAAAATTCCTGAATCTTACGAGCCTTGAATCGCCGCCTACCCAGGCACCAGCGATGAGTTTCGGATTGAAGCCAATGAACCAACCGTCAGCATGAAATTGAGAAGTACCTGTTTTCCCTGCAATGGGTTTATTTTCCAGACCGTATTGCCATCTCAAACGACTGGCAGTACCAAAAGTAGCTACGGATTGTAGCATATTAAGCACAATTAGAGCGGTATCAGATGTAATTACCCTATTTCCCAGGCTTGTTTGCGCCTGATATATGATTTCCCCCTTTCCGTCAACTATTTTTTTAATGCCTCGTGGAGTATGTCTGGTACCTAAATTTGGATAAACGGAGAAAGCGGAAACCATTTCTAATAATGAAATTTCAGCAGCACCGAGCCCAATGGAGGGTTCATTGGGTATTTCACTGGTGATGCCTAATTTTTTTGCCAGTTGAATAACCGCTTTAACGCCTACTTCAAAAACTAATTTTACCGTAATAGAATTTATACTATTAGTTAAGGCACCTGCCATAGAATAAGAGCCGCCATATTTTCCATCGGCATTTTGTGGTAACCAATCATCCTCATCTTTCCCGTTCGGCAATATATGAGGTTCGGGATCTACTCTTCCATATTGCTTTTTATCCCACTCATGCTTTTTATATTCATGATACATCTGAAGTTGATTGGGAATTTGTTCGCACGGATCCCGACCATTCAGCAGGGCGGCAGTATAAACTAAGGGTTTGAAAACAGAACCGGTCTGCCTCCTTGACAGGACATGATCATACTTAAAATGAGTAAAATCAACGCCTCCAATCCACGATTTTATATTTCCGTTGGAAGGGTCTAAGGCAACAAAACCCACTTGTAAAATACGGAAATAATAGCGAAGGGAGTCTAAGGGAGACATCATTACCTGATCTTCTTCACCATCGTAGTTGAATAAAACCATGGGAATAGGCGTATCAAAATCCTTCTTTATCGCATTTTCTGAATATCCTTTTAATTTTAACTGTTTATACCTAAGAGATTGCGTTTTCATTAATTCAATGGCCGCTTCCTCTCCTTGAATGGGTTGATTTTTCCATTGACTAGTATAATTTTTTTGCAAATACGATAAATGTTCTAACATAGCTTCCTCAGCGTGACGCTGCAAACGGGTATCTAAAGTGGTGTACACTTTTAATCCATCAATATCAATGTTATATGGTTGACCATTATCTTTTTTCAGTTTACTTAAAATGGCATCCAGTTCTTTTTTGACATGTATCTGAAAGTAAGGAGCAATGCCTTCATTTTTGATGATTGGATTGTAGCGAACGATAAGAGGGGATTGAAGCAGGCCTGAAAGATTGGTTGTCGATACATTTCCTATATTCTTTTTGTGTACCGGACTTAACCTGATAATTTCCTCTTTTATCTGTTTGTTTTCAACCATTTGTTGCAAAACTAAGTTCCTCCGTATTCTAACCTTTTCTGTCGCTTTTCTTGGGTTATATGAAGTATTTGCCTTCAAAGTGCCCATCAAAGCGGCTGCCTCTTGTATCGTTAAATCAATAGGGGATTTACTGAAAAATCTTTTACTTGCTACTTCAATACCATATACATTTTCGCTAAATGGCACAGTATTCAAATATAGCGTTAATAACTCCATTTTGGTATAAACCCTTTCTAGCCGATTGGCAATGACAATTTCCTTTAATTTATTCCTTATTAGGGATAGGAACAGAAACTTTTCTCTGGGGAATAGATTTTTTGCTAATTGCTGACTTAGGGTGCTTCCACCGCCACCTGATTCGTCGCCTCCAAGGACAGTTCTAACTAAAACGCGCCCCCAGCTTTTTAAATCAACGCCTTGATGTGAAAAGAAACGTTTGTCTTCTATGGCGACGAGTGCGTGAAAAACAAATCCAGGGATAGAATCTGCAGGTATAGACGTTCTGGCCTGGATGAAATATCTTCCCATTAAAATATTATCATCGGAATAAATTTCCGTTGCATTCCGGGTTTCCAGTTCCTTTATAATAGTAATGGTGGGTATTGGTCTTAGGAATACAAGCCATAGTAAAAAATAGGCTAAAATAAGGTATGAAAACCGCTTTCCCCACGTCTTAATTAAAATAGCGTTTTTGGGATAGTCATTTTCATATTTCTCCCAACGTACTTTAACAGGAAGCAGAGCCTTTATTAAAGGAGAAATAATTTTATCAATAACCAAGGGCATCTTGGGTAAATTCATACGTAGGAGCTTATTTGAGAGGATAATTTTTTATCACCTTCACAAATTTAATTAAGTCCGCTTAAATAGATGATTAATTACCTCTTATTTTTGGGAAAAGACAGACTATTCTAATTTTTTCTTTTTTCCGTTTAATGGTTTATGTTTTGGAGGATAAGATTTTTTGCGTTGATCTGATCTGTCCGGCCTACTTTCGGAAGATTGATTGGCTGAGGATGCCCCTTTATTTGCAATTGGAATTTCCCTTCCCATCATTTTTTCAATGGCATATATTTTGGGTCTGTCTCTGTAATTTACGAAAGTAATAGCCATACCTTCTGCTTCTGCTCTGCCCGTTCTTCCGATTCTATGCACATAATCTTCGGGATCGCCCGGGACATCATAGTTAATAACCAGATCAATCCCTTTTATATCAATACCTCTGGAAAGAACATCAGTGGCGACTACAATTTTTAATTTTCCGTTTCTAAAGGCTGATAATCTGTCTTCTCTTTCCGACTGTTCTAAATCGGAATGGATGGCAGCGACATCAAATCCAGCTTTGAGTAGTCGATCAGAAACTTGTCTCACTTTTATTTTAGTTCCTGCAAAAATGAGTATTTTTTCCATTTCTTTGAAACCGGAAAGAATTTGTTCTGCCAGAGCAGGTTTTTGCTCATCTTCTACGCCATACATAGACTGAATGATTTTTTCAGCTGGCTTTGAAATGGAAATACTTACCTCTTTTGGATTATTTAAAAGTTGTTGGGAAAATTTCCTGATCGGTGCGGGCATGGTAGCAGAAAATAACAAGGTTTGCCTTTTTTTGGGAAGCATATTTACTATTTTCATAATATCAGGGGCAAAACCCATGTCTAACATTCTATCTGCCTCATCGAGGACCAAATATCTAAGGCTATCGAAATTCACGTAACCCATGTCAATATGGGCGATAAGTCGGCCTGGTGTAGCCACAACAATGGGTGCGCCTCCTTTCAACGCTTTCTTTTCGAGGTCGAGTGATTGCCCGTCTCTACCACCGTACACTGCAATGGCACTGATAGGAGTAAAATAGGAAAATCCTTCCAGTTGCTGGTCGATTTGAACAGCTAGTTCTCTGGTTGGAACAATGATAAGCGTGGCTATTTTTTCTGAAGGATTTACCGTTAAGCTATGTAAAATGGGTAGAAGGAAAGCAGCCGTCTTACCCGTTCCAGTTTGTGCACAACCCAAAACATCGTGTCCGTCCATAATGAGCGGAATAGTTTGGGTTTGAATAGGTGTTGGTTCTTTAAAAGACATGGCATTTAGCCCGTCCATTAAGGAAGGATGAAGATTAAAATCAGTGAATTTCAAAGTATAATTTTAAAAATTTATTTGCAAAGATGATTAATAATTCATTAACAATGGTTTATTTCTCAATGATAGCATCTTCAATGAGATCATCTGAATCATTCCTGTCATTTTTCGAGGCTTGTTTTTTCTGTGTATCGCCGGTTAAAATAGTTGGTTTTGTTGAATTTGTGCCATACTCACTATTGGCATATTTCGCCGCTTTGGTAAAAAAGTCATCCGTCAAAGTACTCTTTTTTGCCTCTCTGAGACTGTCTTGAAAAGTACGCTGAGAATCGTTAACCTTTTTATCATATTCTTTACCTTTTCGATGTGCTTTTTCAAAGAAACTCTCTTTTTCAGATTTCTTTTCCTTCGCTGCTTCTGCCTCTGCTTTCTGCATTAATGCCTCTGCTCTTTCTCCGAGAATATCACCTAATGCTATGGCTTTTTCCTTCCATTCCCGTCCTTTTTCAATGACTTGTTCCCCTAATTTTTCCGTTTTTTCTTGTAAAATGTCCTTTACGGTATTACCCTTTGGTTCATTGTGGGCATGGCCGGTAGCATCAGGCACCTGAGTTTGAAAAGCTTCTTGCTCAAATTTTTTGAAGTCTAAAGTACTTTCCTGTTTTCTTTCGATGGGCGGAGCTGTCTTTGCTTTTTGTCCAAAAATTTTCTCCTTCAAATTATCTAATAGTCCCATAAATGATGAATTTTGTCTCAATTTACGTTAAAAATCAGTTTCAATTTATAAAGTTAATTGCTTTATAAATTATTAAACATTTTTAGCGACTTTTGGATTATGTTTTCTTTATTTTGGTAGAAATAACTTTTATTTGTCCTTTAAATTCAGTTGAATGGAATACAGTTTATTAGGTAGGTCTGAACAACGTGTTAGCAAGATTTGTCTTGGTACGATGACTTTTGGAGAACAGAATACAGAAGCCGAGGCACATTTGCAGTTAGATTTCGCAGTAAATGAAGGGGTTAATTTTATTGATACTGCGGAAATGTACCCCATTCCTGCTAATAAAGATACTTATGGCAGAACAGAGGAAATGGTGGGTTCCTGGTTGAAGGATAGAGGAAACAGAGACAAACTGGTTATTGCATCAAAAATAATAGGTCCTGGTGCTTTCAGTTATATCAGACCAAATTTGAATTTTTCAGCAGATAGCATTAAAATAGCCCTGGAGAATAGTCTCAAAAGGTTGAAAACGGATTATATTGACCTTTTTCAACTCCATTGGCCAGAGAGAAAAACGAATAACTTCGGTGTACGTGGTTATCCTGATGATGGTTCCGATCCCTGGGAAGATAACATGCTGGACATTCTCGAAACCATGGAATCTCTTATTTCGTCGGGGAAAATCAGGTTTTTTGGTGTGTCTAACGAGACTCCCTGGGGTTTACAACGTTTTATCCATCTGGCAGAGATGCATCGTTTACCCATCTGTATGAGTATCCAAAATCCATATAATCTGGTGAATCGACTATTTGAAGTAGGATTAGCAGAAATTTCTATAAGGGAAAAGGCAGGATTACTTGCTTATTCTCCTTTGGCTTTTGGCACCCTTTCCGGAAAATATCTCAATGGTACCGCAGATAGCTCTTCTCGATTAGTAAAATACGCAAGCAGCCCAAGATTGGTTCGTTATAACAGCGACTTTAGCCAGGGTGCGATTAAAAAATATGTCGAACTGGCAAAGGAAGCGAATCTTTCGCCAGGTTTGATGGCGCTATCATTTGTCAATTCCAGGCCATTCCTAACCAGTAATATCGTAGGTGCTACCAATATTTCTCAGCTGAAAGAAAATATCGATAGCATAAATTTAAAACTTCCAAGTGATTTATTGGAGAGAATTGAACTTATTCACAAATCAATGCCAGATCCGGCACCCTAGTTTAAATTTTATACATGCAGTTAAAATCTATCATTTTACTCCTGAAAATTTATCGCCAGTATATTGAAAATGAGGAGCGATACAAAAGAGCTTATATTTGGGAATCTCAACAGGTTTTTGTTCAAAAATGGGACATTAATGCCGTAGATATGAAGGCTATGTATTTGGCTAGCCTGGATAATTCACGCTCCAGAAGATTATGGAATAGAGAAAACTTTGAACCAAGAAAAGTAATGGCTGAAATATTAGGGCATCAACCTGATTATGGAAGAATGTTGTTTTCAGATTTACTGAATGAAGAACGCGATTTAACAGGTAGATTGCATCGTTTTGTCTATGGGTGTAACGAACTGTTTAGTGATTACCTCGATAGTCATGTAGGTTCCCGCTTACAAAGTCATTTTCATACAGATAATTTTGAAATGGCCTTTTTATACCTCGCCTTCCGTTATCCTGAAAAATATAGTTTCTACCATCCGGAATCTTTCAAATATTTTCTGGAGGAAACAAAATCCCGGGATATTCCGGAAGGAAATGATCCTGATCGATTTGTGAAAGTGGTAAATATGGTAAACGTCTGGATGCAAAAAGAACCCAATTTATGGGAAATTCACCTCAAAAGGTTGAATCCATCGACCGATTATATGGAAAACAACCTGCTTTGGGTATATGATTTTTTCTTATATGTCCATGAAAAGAATATTAATGTCCAAAGTCTGCTCACTACTTAAAATCTTTTGTATGACTCCGAAAATGAAGCTTCTCCTGCCTGTTTTCTTTACCTTCATTCTTCAAAGTTTTGCTCAGAATGCTGAACTTAAATCAGGCCCAATGCTGGGATACTCAGAGATGAGGGAAGTGGTCGTCTGGTTGCAAACAACCTCAAAAGGTAAAGTTCAGCTTAACTATTGGAACCTGGAGGCGCCAAATAAAGTTTTCAAGTCTAACGTCGTGGAAACGGATGCTTCTGCCGCTTTCACCACTAAAATAGTTCTTTCATTGCTTGAGCCTGGTAATAAATATGGCTATCAGGTTGTATTAAATGATAAATCATTATTATTTCCCTATCCCCTCGAATTTCAAACCCAGTCATTATGGCAATGGAGAACAGATCCTCCTGCTTTTTCCATCGCATTGGGAAGTTGTGCCTACATTAACGATACTTCCTATGACAGACCAGGGAAACCCTATGGGTCAAATTATCAAATTTTCGAATCTATTTTATCCAAAAAGCCTGATGCAATGCTCTGGTTAGGCGACAATACTTATCTGAGGGAAGCTGATTGGAATAGTAAATCAGGCATTTTTTATCGTTATACACATACTCGTGCCACCCCCGAATTACAAGGCTTATTAGCAAGTGTGCATCATTATGCTATTTGGGACGACCATGATTTCGGACCAGATAATAGTGACAGAGGCTTTATTCAGAAAGAAGCTACCTTGGAGGCCTTTCGGTTGTTCTGGGCCAATCCGACCTCGGGGCTACCTGAACAGGAGGGAATTACCTCGCAGTTTCAATGGACAGATATTGATTTCTTTTTATTAGATAACAGATTTTCGCGCGCACCAGATGAAAGGAAAACAGGTGAAAGAACACAATTTGGAAAAGCACAACTTGAATGGCTAATTGACGCACTAAAAACAAGTAAATCGCCATTTAAAATGGTGGCCACCGGTGGACAGTTTCTAAGTGCCGCACCTACTGCCGAGAATCATATTAGATTTTATCCGGAAGAAAGAGCTTATTTAATCAAACGAATTGAAGAAGAAGGACTCAAAAATGTCATTTTCCTTACAGGTGACAGGCATTTTACAGAGTTAACGGAGTTGAAACTTGCCAATGGAAAATATATCTACGACTTAACGGTTTCGCCTCTAACGAGTGGGGTGAATACAAATCCTGAAATTAATATTCTTAGAGTACCAGGTACCGAAGTAACAGAACACAATTTTGGATTATTGACTTTTAGTGGTAAAAGACTGGAACGAAAATTAACCATAAAAATATTTGATGCCTTAGGAAATGAAAAATGGAAGAAGGAAATTCTTTCAGAATGAGTGGTCTAAAAATACTTGTTGTTCGCTTCTCAGCGATGGGCGATATTGTTCTGACTTCGCCTGTTGTCAGATTATTAAAAATTCAGTTAAACGCAGAGGTTCATTTTCTTACAAAAGACATTTTTGCTGATTTATGGAGGGAGAATCCATACCTTTCAAAAATCTGGACCATTAATAAAGATCTGAAGGAGGTCATTTCAGCATTGAAAAAGGAGAAATTCGACGCTGTTATAGATTTGCATTCCAATTTGCGTACTTTAAGTTTGCGCTTTTATTTGTGGGGAGTTCCATTTTACCATTGTAACAAAGGATCTCTTCCCCGTTGGTTTTATGTTCAGACTGGGTTCAAACCTTTAATCCAAAAACATATCGTTACCAGGTACTTAGAAACTTTACGTTCATTTTCAGTAAGTTATGATGGAAAAGGATTAGATTTTTTTGTTTCTGATAAAGAAACTCTGCTTCAGCAGAAACCTTATATAGTTATGGTATTAGGTGCTGCACATTTTACAAAAAAAATACCCTTTGAAAAATGGAAGCAGATAATATCTACTTTTCATTCCCATTCCCATTCTTTGGTTTTAATTGGTGGAAAAGACGATGTTAACCTGGGTAAAGCGTTGGAAGGATCCTTTGAAAAAATGGTGATTAACAGATGCGGAGAGACAGATGTATTGGCATCTGCTTTATTAATGAAAAATGCAGAACTGGTTATTACCGGGGATACGGGAATGATGCATATTGCCGCCGCCTTGAGAAAGCCAGTGGTCAGTATTTGGGGTGGAACCATTCCTGAGTTTGGATGGCTTCCTTTTTATCCTGAAGGAATGAATAGAAACAAGACCATTCAGGTGGATAATCTTTCTTGCAGGCCTTGTAGCCGTTTTGGTAGATCTGAATGTCCCAAAAAACATTTTAATTGTATGAACGAAATTTCCGCCAGTTCCGTTTATGAACAAGGACAAATATTACTTAAACATAATTATAGTTAATGCCTATTTAGGTATATTCTTTAATTTTTGATGAACTAATCTGTTCTTTTTGCTTAAAGTCTATTAAATTGCAGACAATCTTTAAAAGCTGATTAGTCAAATATACTGATTATGAATAACTGCATTGTACAAATTTTGCCAAACGACCACCTGATTTTAGTTAAAACAAAGTATCTTATTCGATCCTTTTTTTTACTTAGTTGTTTGTTCGTCAATACTTTAAATAGTCAGGATATACATTTTTCCCAATTTAATTTTTCACCATTAACGCTTAATCCGGCGTTAACAGGTGCTTATGAAGGGACGGCAAGAATAGGTGGTATATATCGTGATCAGTGGAGAACCGTTTTAGCTAATCCCTACAGGACGCCTTCTTTTTATATAGATGCACCAATTATCAAAGGCCTTCGGTCAAAAGATTGGGTAGGGGTAGGTATGACTGTGGTTAGTGATGAAGCGGGTAGTACTGAACTAAAAACAGGAGGATCTTATCTTTCAGCTGCCTATCACCTGGCATTGGATGATAAAAGAAATAAAATGTTAACTATTGGATTTCAAGGGGGTAGGTTTCAGCGAAGTGTCAATATGAATAGTCAGGAATTGCGCTTTGCCGATGAGTTACCCAAAGAAATTGGTGGTGGTGGCTTGGGTATTGGCGCCGGAGCAAACAGAGATATTCAAGAGGAAGTAAACTTTTTTGACTCTGGTATTGGTCTCCTTTTCAGAACGAAACTGGCGGAGGGAAATTCCCTCGATTTGGGTTTCTCTGCTTATCATGTTATTGGAGGTAGATATGGACTCATTCAAAATACAAAGGATGTTGTTGAGCCACCAAAACCAGGGGGTAAGATTAAGAATACGAATACCAAAAAACCAATGAGGTTAACTTTACACGGAACATATCTGCGTAATTTATCTGAAAGTTTATTTGTAGAGCCATCTTTTATGATGCAAAGTACAGGAGGTGCCACAGAATTAGCCTTGCAATTGCTTTTTGGAATGCCCATAAAAGAAAACATAAAACTACGTTTTGGTCCGGGGTATAGACTTGGCGATGCCGCACAATTATTTTTAGGCTTAGATTATGACCAGTTTAGAGCTGGAATTAGCTACGATATAAATGTTTCTTCCCTAAGGAGTGCCTCAAAATATCAGGGTGGTTTTGAAATAGGGGGTTATTATATCATTAAGATTTATTCCAAAAAGGAAGTGCCTACCAGAATTTTATGTCCTCATTTATAATGTTATGTACAAAAAATTAAAAGCATTCATGCAATCTATCCCAACCAATAGCCTTGTTTTTTTGGGCGTAATACTGCTCGTTATCGTAGCTGTGAATCCTTCGTTTTCCCAACCAATCAGAGGCGCATCTTATGATAGGACACTACAGGTAGCACGTGAAAAATGGGCAGAACAAGATTATGTAAATGCGCTGGATTACTTTGAAATGGCTTTTGAAGCCAAAAAAGATGAAAGCCTTCTGCCTGATATGGCCGAACTTTATTTGCAAATTCGCGATTACTCTTCAGCCTCCAAAACGTATGCTAAAATCTTAAAAAAAGATAAAGAGAAAAAATGGGACCAGCTTCGTTTTAATTATGCAAAGGCATTAAAAATGTCAGGTAATTACGAAGAGGCTATCATCGAGTTCCAAAAATTTCTAGCCGTCGTTTCAAGTGATACCCTTAGAAAATTTGCTGAAAATGAAATAACAGGGGCAGAATTTGGAAAAGAACTTGCTGATAAAGAGGATGTTATCGAATTAACCAGACTTTCAGCCGTTATTAATACGCCTTTTTCAGATTATTCGCCAGCTTTTAGTAGGGAAGGGAATTTATACATTTCTAGTTTTATGGCTAAAGATGTGATTGTCCTGGATTCATCGGCTAAAGATTTTCATGCTAAAATTTACTATGCTAAGAAAAATGAAGAAACAGGGGTTTGGGGAAAGCCAGAAGCCTTGAAAGCAAACATAAACAGACCTGAAATTCATAATGTCAATGTTAGTATTTCTCCTGACGGTAATAAACTGTATTTCAACAGACAAGTATTGCAGGGAAATGAAGTGGTAGAAAGTCAATTATTTTACAGCGTTGGCGGTGATGGGGCATGGAAAGGAGCAAAGGAAGTTGTTGGTATTGATCCGGAATATAGAGCAAGACACCCTTTCCCAGGGGAGCTTTATGGAAGGGAAGTGCTTTTCTTTTCTTCTGATATTCCAGGTGGTTTCGGTGGCGCAGATTTATATTACGCGCCTCAAAAATCAGAGGGTGTTTATGGAGATCCAGTGAATCTGGGACCTAAAATAAATACCTTAGGTGATGAGGTAACTCCTTATTATTATAACGGTACGCTCTATTTTAGTTCAAATATGCATCCAGGATTAGGTGGATATGATATATTTTATTCCTTTTGGAATGGGCAGAATTGGAGCGATCCGCTGAATATGTCTAAAGGGTTTAATTCTCCGCAGGACGATCAATATTTTAGATTGGATGCCGATGGTTATAATGGTCTTCTTACTTCTAACAGACCTGCGGGCAAATCGGTTAGGGCAAAAACTTGTTGTGAGGATATTTACTCTTTTACCATAGAAAAAATCAAGGCCGACTTAGTGGTTGGAACCTTTAATAGCGGTAGGCAGGCACTGAAAGGAGTGACTGTAATGATTATTCCCAAGCCTGGTGGAGATCCCCAAACCATTCAGAATGATAAGGGAAATAAATTCGATTTTAAACTGGAATTAGAGAAATCCTATAGAATTATTGCAACTCACCCCAATCATTTTCCTGATACGGCCGTTATAAATACGCTAAATCTAAAAGCAAATAAATCCTTCACTCAGCGATTATATCTAAAACCTATACCTATTCCTGTGCCTGAATATGATACGATTCTTTCAGAAAAGGCTATCGTAATGGAAAATATCTTGTACGAGTACGGTGATGATAAAATTTTACCAACGGCAGAGCCCGATTTAAATTTCCTCCTCGAAATTATGAATCAATACCCCGATTTAATTATAGAGCTGAGTTCACATACAGACAATAGAGGAAACGATGAATTTAATAAAGGCTTATCTCAAAGAAGAGCAGAGTCGGCCAAACAGTGGTTGCTTCAAAAAGGGATAAATCAAACCAGGATTAAAGCAGTTGGTAACGGTGAAAATGTTCCAAAGGTAGTGGATGACAGGTTGGCAAATAAGCATCCTGAATTTTTACCAGGCGATGTTTTTTCAGGAGAATACATAAATAAACTGGAAACAGAAGAAGATAAAGAACTCGCGCACGCGCTTAACAGGCGTACTGAATTTAAAATCATTGGTGGCCCAAAAGTTATTACCGTTAAAAGTACAAGGTTATTGAAAAGAGAGGCTACCACTGCGGCAGACAAATCGACCGGAGCAGTGAAGCCACGCGGTGATTCTATACCTAACATTCACCCATTTTCAACCTTGGCAGGTAAAAAAATATTCAAGGGAGTGCCAATACTTGATTTTACCATTAGGGAAACAAATTTTGGAACTGTTTCAAGAGGTGAAAAAAGAGAATTTACTTATGTGTTTCAAAATATTGGAGATACAAAAGCTGAAATTGATCTTATCTCTGCTTGCGAATGTACAACTACTGAGTATAATGCCCAGTCGATTCCACCGGGCGGTAAAGGAACCATAAAAGTAATTTTTGATAGTAAAGACAAAGTTCAAGGAGAAACCATTGTTATTGATATCTTTTTGAAAAATACCGAGCCAGGAACAGAAAGGCCCATTATAGAAAAGTTAAAATATAAATTTGAAATTAAATAGGGGTAATCTCGAAGAGATATATTCTTTACAGTCTAAAAGAAAAGGTTGAACACGAATAAAAATCGGTTCAACCTTTTTGCTAATTTAGATTTTTTCTAAATTAAATAATGTAGGTTAAATTTATCGTTATTATCTCCATTTGGATAGAAAGGTATTTATATTTGCGCCTTTAAATTAGTTCAATAAAGGCACTATACGTATGAATCGTGGAAAATTTTTATTCTTGTCCCTTTCTTTGTTATTGGGTAGTTTAACGGAAGTTGCTGCCCAAACAAATGGTGAAGGATCTCAATTTTTATTAAACAGCCTTTTTGTGATAGCTGCGCTAGTATTTTTTGCTATAGTTATACAGGTTTCTGACAACTTGATGGCTATTGAGGCAAAGAGAATTGGTGCGGACAAAGACGGCAATCATTTTGGTTTAATGCCAAGATTTTATGAATTGGTCGGAACAAAGTTACCTGCCTATTTGAAAAATGAGAAGGTAATTATTTCAAAAAAGGGGTTTGACATTCCTTTAGAGGGTAAAGCTGAAGCTGAAAACTTAAATGTTTCAGTTCATAGGTTTTCTGTTAATCCTGCAAATTTCAAAGGTATTTCTCCTATTCCTAAAGTATTAGTTGAAATTGGTGATAGTGTTAAGGCTGGTGATCCTATTTTTTATGACAAATCTCAACCAGATTTCATATTTAGTTCTCCGGTGAGTGGAGAAATAGTAGAGATTAAAAGAGGGGAGAAAAGAGCTATTAATGAGATAGTTATTTTAGCGGATAAAACCCAGCAGTACAAAACATTTGATAAACCTAATATTGCAACAGTTTCAAGAGAAGAATTAGTAAAAAGTCTGGCTTCCTCTGGCTTAATGACTTTATTTCTTCAGAGACCATTCAATATTTTACCTAACTTATCTATCGTTCCAAGAGATATTTTCATTTCTACTTTTGACTCAGCTCCCTTAGCACCTGATTTGGGTTACGTTTTAAAGGGTCAGGAGATTACTTTTCAAGCAGGTTGCGAAGCGTTGAGTAAATTAACATCTGGTAAAGTATATTTAGGTTTAGACGGAAATGGTGATACTGATGCAGCATCTATTTTTACAGGTGTTACAGGGGTAGAAAAATATTATTTCAGAGGTAAACACCCTATTGGTAATGTTGGCGTACAAATACACCATATCAAACCTATATCACCCGAAGATAAAGTATGGACTATAAATGTTCAGGATGTTGCTATCATCGGTAAATTTATGTTAGAAGGTATCGTCGATCAAACGAGAATGCTGGCAATCACTGGTGCTGAATTAAAGCATACAGGATATGCAAAAGTTCCTTTTGGTGCATCAATGAGCGATCTTCTTAGTTCAGAAGAAGTTACTGAAGAGCATAGAATTATATCAGGTGACGTTCTTTCTGGTACCCAGGTATCAAAAGAAGGTTTCGTTGGTTTTTATGACGATCAGATTACGGTTGTGGCGGAAGGCAAAAATTATGAGCTTTTTGGTTGGTTATTACCTTTAGATATGAGACCTTCAGTTTCTAAAACTTTCCCTGGTACTTTATTGGGTGGCGTTGCTTCAGCAGCTAACACCAATAACAGAGGAGAAAAAAGAGCATTTGTCGTTACTGGTGAATATGACAGATTACTTCCTATGGATATTTTACCACAACAATTGTTCAAAGCTATTGTGGTAAATGATGTCGAAAAAATGGAAAATCTTGGCATTCACGAATTAGTGGAGGAAGATGTTGCCTTATGTGAATTTGGATGTACTTCTAAGCAACCCTTGCAATCTATTCTAAGAAGTGGTTTAGATGTAATAAAGGCTGAAGGTTAAAATTTTAAACATAGTCATTAAAAGATATGAAAAATTCGTTATTATCATTTTTTTTAAAAATTGAGCCGGATAAAAAGAAATCTCCATTTATGCATACGCTGTATGACGGTTTCTTTACTTTTGCTTTTGCTCCTAACCACGTAACAAAGGGTGGTGTTCATGTTCGCGATGGCATGGACTTAAAACGACTTATGTTTCATGTTGTTATTGCTCTCCAATTGTGTTACCTTTTTGGTACATACAATATAGGGCAGCAGCATTTTTCTGCATTGGGTATGTATGAGGGTTTTTTAGAAGGTTTTCATTTGAAAATATTTTATGGACTCGTTCAAATTCTTCCCTTGTTTGTAGTTGCTAATGTGGTTGGATTAGGTATTGAATTCTTTTATGCCTATAAAAAAGGTCATGGTATCGAGGAGGGTTTCCTCGTGTCAGGTGCTTTAATTCCATTGGTCATGCCGCCAGCTTTACCGTTATGGATATTAGCTATATCCGTAGCCTTTGCTGTTATCATTGGTAAAGAAGCCTTTGGTGGCACAGGAATGAACGTTCTAAATATAGCTTTACTTTCCAGAGTCTTTATTTTCTTTGCTTACCCCACTACGATCTCAGGAGATGACGTTTGGGTGGCTGGTTTAGAAAAAGTAGATGGTGTATGGACAGCAAGTTATAACTTTATTGTCACAGGTGTTTTAAATCCTGTTTTCGAATCATTTGGTTGGGCAACTTATCAGAATGGTATCGCTGTGGTGGACGGTTATAGTGGTGCGACCCCACTTAGTTTAGCAGCCAAAGGTGGTTGGGAAGCTGTTACTGCTCGTTTTACACCTGAACAAATGTTCTGGGGAAATATTCCTGGATCTGTTGGTGAAACACACAAGTTATTTGTCTTAATGGGTGCTGGTTTGTTAATATACTTAGGAATCGCCTCCTGGAGAATAATGGTATCTATGGTTTTGGGTTTAGTGGTAACGGGTATCCTTTTAAATATGTGGGATGCTACACCTGCAATGAATGTGCCTTGGTATTATCACTTTTCTATGGGAAGTTTTCTTTTTGCAATGGCATTCATGGCAACAGATCCTGTGACCGCAGCGGCTACCGATAGAGGTAAACTAATTTACGGGTTTTTTATTGGTGCAATAGGTTTAGTTATCCGCGTTTTAAATCCTGCCTATCCTGAAGGTTGGATGCTTGCTATTCTTTTTATGAATGTTTTTGCTCCGCTCATCGATCATTTTGTGGTTGAAGGACATATTTCTAAAAGGAAATCAAGATTAACCAAGTTGGCAAATTCTTGAGATTTTAATATTAAAAACCAAAAATGAATCTTATGGAAAGTAGTAATAAATATATCATTACCTTTATCATTATAATGACCGTTGTTGCGGCTGTGTCCTTGGCTGGCATGAGAGAAATAACTTTATCTGCCTCAACAAAAAACGAGGAAATTTTCAGTAAAAGATCAGTTCTTTTAACGGTAAATGATTATTTAGGAAAAGGTCTTAATGTAAATGATTTGTCAGACGACGAAGTATTAAAAATGTTCAACGAACAAGTTGAACAAGTGGTATTAAATATAAATGGTGAGATTGTTCCAAATCTTTTGGCTGAAAAAATTGATTTATCAGTTGAAAAGAAAAAAGCAGAAGCGGATAGATTATTACCACTTTTCGTTTTCAAAAATGAAAAGGAAAAATTTTATATCTTAAGTGTTCGCGGAAGTGGTCTTTGGGATGAGATTTGGGGTAATATTGCAGTAAAATCGGATTTAAATACTATTGCAGGTGTTACTTTTGACCATAAGGGAGAAACTCCGGGATTGGGTGCAGAAATTAAAGACAATCCTGCTTTTCCGGGTCAGTTTATTGGTAAACAAATTTTCAAAGACGGTGAAGTGGCCGTTCTTGTAAGAAAAGGCGGAAGTCAGGACAAAACGTATGAAGTGGACGGTATTTCAGGAGCTACCATTACTTGTGATGGTGTCACAGAAATGCTCCAAAGAGGAATAGCTTACTATTTACCTTATTTGGAAACCATAGAAAACTAAATAAAGCTGTTAAATACTTAAATTTACTGAAAATGGCAGAGATATTAGAAAAAGTTAAAATCGAAGAAAAAGAACCTTTCTTCGGTCCCAAAGAAAAGAAGTTGCTATTGGATCCGTTAATGGATATTAATCCCATTACGGTTCAGATTCTTGGCGTTTGTTCCGCGTTAGCTATAACCTCATTGGTTTATCCATCTATCGTTATGGCTATTTCAGTAACTTTGGTTACTGCGTTCTCCAACTTATTTACTTCTTTAGTAAGAGAATATATTCCTAAGCAGGTAAGGATGATTGTTCAACTTGTAATTATTGCTACGTTGGTAACTATTGTTGAACTTGGTCTGAAAGCACTTAATTTTCCTATTTGGAAGCAATTATCTGTTTACATTGGTTTAATTATTACCAATTGTATTGTAATGGGGCGTTTAGAGGCTTACGCAATGGCAAATAAGCCTTGGCGTTCTTTTCTGGATGGCATAGGAAATGGTCTTGGTTATGGAGCTATTCTGGTTATAGTGGCTATAATCAGAGAAATTTTAGGAAAAGGAACCTTATTCGCGGGAAGCCCTGTTGAAATAAAGATTATTGGAAACAATGCAACCTACCTCATAGATACAACTACAAGTACTATGTTTGGCTGGTATGCAAACAATAATCTTATGGTTCTTCCAGCCGCGGCTTTGTTTATCATAGGTATATTAATTTGGATTCACAGAACGATTAATCCAAAATTAGTAGATATATCCTAGGTTCCAATCATTAATTCCCCTTCAATTAAAAGAAATAAAATGGGCGATTTTCTAAATGTTTTCATTAAAACAGCCTTCGTAGAAAATATGATACTTTCCTATTTTCTTGGCATGTGTTCCTACCTCGCTGTTTCCAAATCGGTTAAGACGGCTTTGGGATTAGGTATAGCTGTTATTTTTGTACTCGGCATTACTATGCCTATGAATTGGTTGATTAACGAATATCTACTCAAAGAAACAGGTTTTTTTGGTATGGATTTGACTTTCTTAAGATTCATTTTATTCATTGCAGTTATCGCAGCTTTAGTGCAGTTGGTTGAAATGGTAGTTGAAAAATTTTCTCCTTCCCTTTACAATGCCTTAGGTATTTTCTTACCGCTAATTACGGTGAACTGTGCTATTCTTGGTGGTTCACTCTTTATGATATCAAGAGAATTGGATCTCACAAAATCTGTTGCCTTCGGTTTGGGTGGTGGTTTTGGCTGGTTTCTTGCCATCGTGGCATTAGCAGCTATTCGTGAAAAAATTCAATATTCCAATGTTCCTCCAGCTCTTCGTGGTTTAGGTATGGCTTTCATACTGACTGGCCTGATGGGTGATGCTCATAGTGGCTCGCCAAAAACTGGTGGCTCAAGGAGATGTGAAAATTATTATCAATGGGAATGAGGATACTCCTCTTTTTGTTAAACAAGGTAGTTCTCTGCTTTCTTCTTTAGCAGACAATAATATTTTCTTACCATCCGCTTGTGGTGGTGGAGGAACTTGCGCTATGTGTGAGTGCCACGTTCCAAGTGGTGGTGGTGATGTGCTTCCTACTGAATTAAATCACTTGACTAGAAAGGAAGTAGCGGAACATAAGCGTCTTGCTTGTCAGGTAAAGGTTCGCCAGGATATGGAAATCCATATTCCAGAGGAAATTTTTGGTATCAAAAAGTGGGAATGTGAAGTAGTTTCTAATTATAATGTATCTACTTTCATCAAAGAATTCGTAGTTGAACTTCCTGATGGTGAAATATTAGATTTTGAATCAGGTGGTTATATTCAGATTGATGTTCCAAAAATTGAAGTAGATTTCAGTAAGTTCGACATCACTTCTCATCCAAAAATGGGTAAAAAATCTGATGTTTTTAAAGATGAATGGGATAAATTTAACTTATGGAGCCTTAAAATGGTGAATAAGGAGGAACAATTCCGTGCCTATTCTATGGCTAATCATCCTGCAGAAGGTAATATTGTGATGTTGAATATTCGTATTGCTACGCCTCCCTGGGACAGAGCAGCAAATGGCTGGATGAAATTAAATCCCGGCGTTTGTTCTTCTTATGTTTTTGGCCTGAAGCAAGGTGATAAAGCTACTATTTCTGGTCCTTATGGTGAGTTCTTTATCAAACCTACCGAAAAAGAAATGATTTATATCGGTGGTGGTGCGGGTATGGCTCCATTGAGGTCGCATATTTTTCACTTATTCCATACTTTAAAATCTAATAGAAAAGTTTCTTATTGGTATGGTGGTCGTTCTTTAAGAGAACTTTTTTACATAGATGATTTTAGAAATATTGAAAAGGAATTTCCTAATTTTTCTTTCCATATCGCTCTTTCAGAACCTATGCCTGAAGATAATTGGACTGGTTTTACCGGTTTCATTCACAACGTGGTACTGGAGAATTACCTTAAGAATCATCCAGAGCCAGAAGAGATTGAATACTATCTTTGCGGACCGCCTTTAATGCTTTCTGCCGTTCAAAATATGCTTTCTAATATGGGTGTTCCCGATGAAAATGTAGCTTTTGACGACTTTGGTAGTTAATCATAAATTTTAAATAGTGAAAAGAGGGGGATAACGAAAGTTGTCCCCCTCTTTTAATTTTTCCAATAGACATGTGACCCCTCTGGGGTCAGGTATGAAAAGTGTAAACTTTTTTTTAGTTCAGGACATTTGAAAAGTGGGTACTAAATATTATTAATACATCAAGACTTTTTAGACAGCTCCCTTTTTGATTCTTACTTAAATAAATAAAATGATTAATAATAATATAGCTAAAATGACCAGTATAATTTGAAATAAATTACCACCTCCGTTTTTATAACTGCGATGCAATAATTCAATGGCGTCTTTCCATTCTAATTTTTTTCCAACTTCTTCCTTAACCAAGAATAAAAAACGTGATTTACCCAACGGACTATTATCCCCATGCATTTTTAAGATGAAGAAGTTGGCATCCAAAAAGGCAAGTTCATAAAGTTTTCCCTCACCGTTTTCAATCATGAGTTTTTTTCCCTGATTCATTTTTCGCCAAAAGCCAAACGATACTTCTCCATTGATGGAACTTAGGTATTCTTCATTTGGATTAAAAAAATGTAAAATAGATTCGTGAAAATAGTCATCATCGCGAAATTCTAACCAGGGATGTTCAAGATATAAAGATTCCTGATCTAAATTTTCACTATAGCCCTCTAACATGGGAAGCATCTCTTCCAAATATTTATCTAAGTCGCTTGCCTGCGGCAAGGGCATTTGAAAGGTATTGGTTATTGCTTCAAGAAATTTAGATGCCACTGTAGGTCCGTTTAATTAATGTTCTTTTTTAATTCTTTTTAAAAAATATTTTGAGGAAACCAATAGCAAACCAAAGGATTCTCCTGCCTCTTTTCCTGTATGGGCATGATGTGCGCCATGTGCTCGTAAAATGGCTCTGGAATATGGATTATCTAACTGTTTAAACCAGGAAAATCGTTGATGGATGTAAACATCGTGAATTAAAAAGTAAATAACCCCATAGATAGATATGCCAATTCCCACGAAAAGTAACCAGGTATTAGGCGTACTTAAACCAATGATGTAGGATGCTGCGCTTGGAATGGCAAAAACGAGAAAGAAAAGATCATTTTTCTGAAAAAACTTATCGCCTTCCACGTCAGGTTGGTGATGATCTTCATGCCAAATCCATAAAAATCCATGCATTAAATATTTATGCGCCAACCAGGCAACCATTTCCATACAGATTACAGTGATAAGTACGATTGAAGCAGGTATAAGGAAAGTCATCATTAATTTTGGTTTATTTATTGTCAAAGATAAGGATTATTAAATCTTACAGTAATTCTACAGCAATCTTTGCTGATAAAAGACATAAAGGAATACCTCCACCTGGATGAACGCTTCCGCCACAAAAATAAAGACCTTTAACTTCATTTGAAAAATTTGGATGTCGAAGAAAGGCAGATAAGGGCTTATTGGAAGCTGTTCCGTATAATGAACCTTGGTGGGACTGAGTTCTTGATTCTATTTCCCGGGGGCTTAAAATTTCTTCCATTTCAATGAGAGGTTTAATAGGTTCGCCCAGCATTCTACTCAGTTTTGCGATGGCCTGTTCCCTCAAAGCATCTATATCTAAAGGTTCACTATCCTTACTTTGGCTAGGTACGTTTATCATAACGAACCAGTTTTGACAACCTTCCGGAGCATCGGATGGGGTATGGTCAGTAGTTAAATTTACATAAATAGAGACATCTTTTGCTACCTTCCCTTCTTTCAAGTGTTTGAATTCACTTCGATAATCATCAGAAAAAAATAGGTTATGCATAGCCAATTGAGGAAAAACCTTTTTAATTCCCCAATAAAATATAATGGCAGAGGTGGATCTTTCCTGCTGTAATATCCTGTTCGGTTTTGCGTGATTAGGCAGTAATTTTTTGTAAGCAAAAAACACGTCCATATTACAGATTATACGTTCAAACGGGTATGTTTTTCCTTCCGTTCTTAGGCCATATACCACCTTATTTTTGGTAAGTATTTCTTCAGCTCTGGTGTTAAAATGAAAAGTAACCCCCAATCTAAGGGCTAATTCATAAACAGCTTTGGTGATACTATGCATTCCATTTTCCGGATAAAATGCCCCTATATGATGCTCAAAATGCGGTATGATAGTGAGTAGTCCGGGAGCTCTGTATGGATCTGAACCATTATAGGTTGCAAATCTGTTAAAGAGTTGAACTAACTTTGGGTGTTTAACCAACCTTTCATTTACGCTATTTATGGAGGAGAATAAATCGTATTTATGTATTTTTAATAAAGCCTTAAAGACGGGAATATTTAGCCAGGTGGACCATCTGTGAAGTGATTTTTCTAAAAAAATACGTCCGTTAGCTTCATATTTATCGGCGCTATCTTGTAGGCTTGACAATACATAATCTGCAGGTACATTTAACTTTTTAGCGGCTTCCTCACTGAATTTTTTCTTATCGGCATGAGCACTCAGGGTAGTGCCATCTTCCCAAAAGTAATTACACACAGGGTCTAATCTTAAATATTTAAAGTGGTCCGCTGGATTTTCACCGGCTAAAAGAAACAGATCATCTACATATTGAGGCATAGTAAAAAGAGATGGACCTGCATCGAACCGGTAACCCTGTTTTTCAAAAGCAGTAAGTTTTCCCCCCGGATAGCTATTAACTTCAAAAACGGTAACTTTGTGACCAGCTACAGCGGCTCTGATGGATGCCGCCAATCCTGCAATTCCAGCACCTACAATGCCAATTTCCATAATTCTTAAGTGTAATGAATAAACTTAAGAAACAACATTTTAGATTATCTGTTCATTTGAAAATGCATATTAAGTGGCAAGGGCCATTTTGGCATCACAAAAAGGCATAGAATATTTTAAAGGCATCTCTATCCAAAAACAAGCACCTATGGTTGGTGATGATGAAAATCCAATGTTACCGCCCGCATTTTCAATAATATCCTTGCACATTGCTAATCCTAGTCCTGTTCCTGAAGATTTAGTAGTAAAATTGGGCGAGAATATTTTTTCCTGTGTTTCTGCTGCTACCCCTTCTCCATTATCTTCTATTTCAAGTCGAACCAAATCATTCTTCATTTGAAATAATCTGATGTTAATTTTTCCATTTTTTTCAGTAGGTATAGCTTGAACAGCATTCATCAGAAGATTATTGATAACTCGTTGCATCTGATTTTTATCTGCAAAAATGGGATAACTATCAGCTTCAATATTGCAATAAAAGGAATCATTATTATCGTCAAAGTGGTGTCTGTGCATGTCTAAAGATTGCTGTAGCAGATCGACTAAATTGAAAGTAATATTTTGAGGATTTGGCATAGACGCAAATTGAGAAAATGAGGTAGCAATTTCATCTAAGGTGTTGATTTGCTCCATAATAGTCATCGTCAATTTTGGTAGAAGGGTCTGTATAAGGTCTGGTTGAAGTTTTCCAGCTCGTTGAAGGTATTGTAAGCTAAGTTTCATGGGAGTAAGAGGATTCTTGATCTCGTGAGCGACTTGTTTTGCCATTTCTCGCCATGCAACCTCTCTTTCTGTTTTCAATTTTATCACTCTCTCCCATTTTTAGATTTTCCAGGTGTCTGCCTAATTGATCTAATGGGTGGGTAAGAGAATTACTGTAGTAAATAGTTATTGCCGATATACTTAATAAAAGAAAGAGATAACCACTGAAAAGTGCCCCCATAAAGTCGACAGCCTCTATGTTTTGAAGATTATCACCGAGAGGAAAATATATGCCAATCATGGATTTACTTTGTTTACCTCCTGAGTTTTCAACAGGGAACCAAACACGCAATAACTCTTTTCCTTTCCAAAATATTTTTTCTTTTTTATATGAAAAATTAGCCTTGTTTTGAGGATTATGTTTAAATCCTCCCGGCGGATAAAAAGAAAAAGATGTAAATTTTTTTCCTTTTTCGTCGGTCAAGACAAAATCATATCCATGTTGTTTTGCTATGGATGCTAACGGATGATTCGAACCGTGATACCTTCTTTGAAGGGTTGAAATGATTTCTTTCGCCAAATAGCTATATTCCCTTTCATTTTCTCGTTTTTTTGATTTGTCAAAATAAAAAGCAGAAGCTAAACAGAGGATACAGAGGGATGAAAAAGTGATATAAAATAATGTTTTTTGTATGTTTAAACCTAATGAATCAATCTTAACTGGTTTAGAAATACGCCCATCAGACTTTTTATAATGAAGGAATAGGCTATAGATAAAATAGAAAATAAGACTCAGGCAGGCAGTCAAAGAAAAAAATGCAAGGGGCTTGGCATAACCACCAAGGTTTTTACTAAGAATAACCGTTTTACCATTTTTATGAAAGCGATAACTCATTTCTTTCGAAGTCAGTTCTTTTCTAATTGAATTTGTTGAATTATTTTTTAGCTTTTCAGGTGCTATGGAATGCGGTTTTCCTTGCTGATAAAGTAGTTCGTTTTCCTTGAAAATGGAAAAGGAATAATCAGACAAATGGTCGATTCCTTTAAAATTACCTGCATTTAAATGATTGAGCCTGTTAGATTCATTTGATTTTAAGGTAAGTGTTAACCACCTATTATTGTCTAACTTTAGGGAGTGATTTAGTTGCGTTTTGGAGGAATAATTAAGGTGATAATACCTCAATATATATGGCGAAAAATCAAAAATTGATTCTAATCTTGTCAGGCGTTCAGTATTTGATATTAATCCTTTTTCCCAGGAAATGAATAATTCCTTTAGTTGATTTTTTTTAGTATCTGAATTCGCTAATTTAATTAATTCCCTCGCTATTATTTTATCCGAAGGGGTGCTTAATTTTTCTGAAATTCTTTTCATTTCAACCCATTCTCTTTCCAACGTAAACTTATAAAGTAGTTGGGTGTGAAAAGCAGTGAAGAATAGAATCCAGGTTAATGTCCAGGTCACCTGCGAATATTTACCCTCAATATATAGGTCATAAAGGAGATGCAACGAAAATGAAAAAAGAAAAAGAAGAGGTAAAGAAATTTGTAAGGAAGAAAAATAAAATGGAAGTGTGATGACTGTTGAAATGATAAAATAAAGTAACACCCTCGCATTTTGTCGGGGTATCAATCTAAGTATTCTTTCAAACGCACCTAATCCTATTTTCCAGCCTAAAGATATGATGCCAATGTGTAACGAAATAACGAATAAACCCAGCCAATTTAGGTTGAATATATTGTTAAGATCAATAGGATTTGTTTGTATATATAAGGTAAATTTGATCCATTGGATAATACTGTAAAGCAAAGAAAAGTATAACAATAAAGCTAAAATAATAATTAAGAATCGCTTGCTTTTTGTAAAATATCGGGGTCTTAATTTCGATATTATGTTGTAAATTACAAATGAAAGTATCGTCCACAACAGTGCAGATGAAAAAGCACTGTAGGATTGAAAATTATTAGATAAAGATATAATTTTCAAGTACAAATCATTCATATAATTGTTTATTAATAATTTATGTATTATGAATAATATGCAAGTATAATATTTTTTTCTGTAAAAAGGAATTGAATTTTTTAATTATTGAAAATTTATGCATATTACAGTAGAATAAATATGAAGATGCTAAAGAACAAATTGGTACTCATTGGAAGCGTTGGATTAGTATGTGTTATTGGCACTGTTTTATATAACTTTACCAGTAGTAATACTTCCGACAGCACGGAGTTAGTTGATTATAATTTACATGTAAGGCCTATTCTTTCAGATAAATGTTTCGCCTGTCATGGCCCGGATGCAAAAGCCAGACAAGGGGGGCTAAGACTTGATATAGCGGATAGCGCCTATGCTTCATTGAAGGAAAATCCGTCGATGCATGGAATTAAACCTAAGGATAAGGCTAAATCCGGCCTTTGGTTAAGAATTATTAGCGAGGATCCAGAATTGCTAATGCCTCCTCCAAAGGCCAATTTAGCTCTATCATCAGATGAAATTGAAATATTAGGTAAATGGATTGATCAGGGGGCCGTTTATAAGCCTCATTGGGCATTTCTGCCTCCAAAAAAAGCTGAAATTCCTAAGGTAAAGAAAAAAAAATGGCCTAAAAACGAAATTGATTATTTCGTATTGGCTGAAATGGAGAAAAGGGGTTTATCTCCTTCAGATCAAGCGGATCCAGAACGTTTACTTAAGCGTATTAGCATAGATTTGACGGGCTTGCTACCCAATGTTAAGGATCAGGAAGATTTTTTTAAGGATCCTTCTACTGAAAATTATAAAAAGGAAATTAACAAGCTTTTAGCTTCTCCTCATTATGGTGAAAAAATGGCCATTTCCTGGATGGATTTAGCTAGGTATGCAGATAGTCACGGATATCAGGATGACGGTTTAAGGACGATGTGGCCTTGGCGCGATTGGGTCATTCATGCCTTCAATAAGAATTATTCGTATAAAAAATTTGTCTCCTGGCAAATTGCCGGTGATTTTATAGCGCCAAATAACAAAGAAGCTATTTTAGCTACTGGCTTTAATAGAAATCATAAAATTACGCAGGAAGGAGGCGTCATCCAGGAGGAATATAGAACGGAGTATGTGACAGATAGAACTAATACCTTTTCAAAATCTTTTCTCGGATTAACCATGGAATGTGCTAAGTGCCATGATCATAAATACGACCCCATTTCTCAAGAAGAATATTTTAAAACGTTCGCTTTTTTTAATCAGGTCGATGAAAAAGGACTCGTTGGCGATATTTCGCTGGGTTCATTAGCTGATCCCCCATTAATAAAAATCTCAAAAAAGGAGGTTAACGAACTCCTCAAATTTATAAATCTTCAGGATACCATTGTCTCTGTTATGGTCATGAAAGATTTAGAACAAAGAAGGCCGACCCATATTTTGAGAAGAGGGCAATATGACCAACCTGACAGAACAGTAGGCTTTGGACTCCCTGAAGCGGTTTTACCTTATGATACTTTGAAGTTTAGTCCAAACAGGAAAGGCTTATCTGATTGGATGTTTGATGATAATAATCCTTTGGTGGCCAGAGTTTTTGTGAATAGAGTATGGGAAAACTTTTTTGGAAGGGGTTTGGTGAAAACTTCCGGAGATTTTGGATTACAAGGTGATTTACCGTCCCATCTTGCCTTACTTGATTGGTTAGCGGTTGATTTTAAAGAGCATAATTGGGACATTAAGAGGTTGGTAAGACAGATTGTAAGCTCTGCCACTTACCAACAGGCTGCTAATGTGAGTCAGGAAAAGATAAAAAAAGATCCTGAAAATATATGGCTTTCAAGGGCTCCCAGATTAAGACTACCTGCGGAACTTATTAAAGATTTAATTTTGGCATCTTCTGGTCTTCTTATTCCTGAGATTGGAGGACCTTCGGTAAAATCATATCAACCGGACGGTATTTGGGAGTCTACGACCTCAGGAAGAGGACAATTAGCTACCTATATACAAGATCATGGAAAATCACTGTATCGCCGGGGAATTTATAATTTCATAAAACGAACTGCACCACCTCCATCTATGTTGACATTTGATGGTCCCCCTCGCGACCAATGTGAAATTAGCAGATCAAGAACAAATACCCCACTTCAAGCGCTTATTTTATTGAATGACCCTATGATTAACGAGGCAGCCAGAGTATTTGCTGAAAAATTAATCGTTGAAAAGAAGGGAAATGTGGATGAACTCATTGGCGTGGCATTCAGAAGAATTGTGTGTAGAAAGGCAAAATCAAATGAAGTAAGCGCTCTGGCAGATTTTTATAAAGAGCAATATAAATATTTTTTATCCAAGGCGGGGCAAGCGGAAAAAGTTTTAGATCAAGGGGAGTATCCGCACGAGAAACTGAAGGATAAAAATGAAGTGGCTGCTTTAGCTCTTACTATTTTAACCATTTATAATTTGGAAGAATCTATTTCAAAAACCTAATGTAATGTCAAATCCATTTTTCGAAAATCAACAGCATGTTACGCGCAGACATTTTTTAGGCAAATTAAGTGTTGGCCTTGGCAGTGCAGCGTTAGGTACCTTGTTAACGAAAGATTTATTTTCCCCAAAAAAGTCACTGGAAGAATCTATTATGGCTGGGATCCCTCATTTTGCTCCCAAAGCGAAAAGGGTTATCTATCTGTTTCAGAATGGAGCACCTTCTCAATTGGAATCCTTCGATTACAAACCTTTGTTAAATAAAATGGTTGGTCAGGAGTTGCCTGCTTCTATACGAGGTGCTCAGCGATTGACAGGTATGACCTCCGGGCAGGATAAATTCCCGCTGGTGGGTTCCAAATTTGCCTTTAATCAATATGGTCAAAATGGTACCTGGATCTCTGAAATCTTTCCCAATATTGCAAAAATTGCCGATGATATCTGCGTTGTAAAAACGTTACATACCGAGGCTATAAATCATGATCCTGCGTTAACTTTTTTCCAGTCAGGGGCTCAACAAGGTAATAGACCAAGTATGGGTGCCTGGTTAAGTTATGGCCTGGGAAGCGAAAATTCAAATCTGCCTGCCTATTCAGTATTACTATCCAGAGGAAAAGGTAATGGTCAAGGGGTCTATTCAAAATTATGGACGAATGGTTTTCTCGATAGTGTGCATCAGGGAGTTCAGTTTAGTAATAGTGATGAACCTATTTTATACCTGGAAAATCCAGATGGTGTAGATGCTGTAACCAGAAGAAAAATGCTGGATAAGCTGGCTATGTTGAATGACGAAAATTATAAAGAGTTCGGCGATCCTGAAATTCAATCTCGTGTTCAACAGTATGAAATGGCTTACCGTATGCAAACGGCCGTACCTGAAATGATGGATTTATCAAAGGAACCAGACTATATTGTCAATATGTATGGCGCAGAGTCTATGGTTCCAGGGACTTATGCCGCAAATTGCCTTCTTGCCCGAAGATTATCAGAATCAGGTGTTCGATTCGTGCAATTATATCACCAGGGTTGGGATCAACACGGAAATTTATATAATGAAATGTCCGGGCAAGCAATGGATGTTGACAGGGCTTCCGCAGCCTTGGTGCAAGATCTAAAACAACGTGGTTTATTGGATGAAACCTTAGTCATTTGGGGCGGAGAATTCGGCAGAACTAATTTTTGTCAGGGGAATTTTTCTGAAGATAATTATGGAAGAGATCATCATCCCCGTTGTTTTTCCATCTGGATGGCTGGAGGAGGCGTAAAGCCAGGTATTTCTTACGGTGAAACGGATGAATTTGGCTACAATATCGTTAAAGATCCTGTTCACGTTCATGATTTTCACGCAACGGTACTTCATCTTTTAGGAATGGATCATGAAAAATTGATTTATAAACATTTAGGAAGAAGATTTCGATTAACTGACGTTGCCGGGAAAGTGATTCCTGGTATTATTGCCTGATAAACTTTTATATTTAATTATATGCAGGGATATAAATCCTGGATTAGTAATATCCTTATTGGAGCTAATTTCCTCCTCTTTTTCCTGGCTATTTCAGCGGACAAGATCGTTTTACCGACCTTCCTTTCCTGGACAGGTCATTTCCACCCCCTTTTACTGCATTTGCCCCTAGGTATTGCTAGTTTTTCTATTATTTTATGGTTATTCAAAAGGAAATTTTCAGGAAGTTCTTTTAATGAAATATATGAATTAACTCTATCTCTATCAGCTGTTTCCAGTGTTTTTACCGCTTTATTAGGCTTATTTCTCTCTAAAGGCCAGGATTATGATGCCATAATGCTCAGAAATCATTTGTGGAGTGGAGTCGCTTTGTCTTTCTTTACCTGGTTTTCCTGGTGGGCATTTACAAATCTTGAAAAAGTTAAACCCTACTGGACTTATTTACAAGTCTTTGGATTAGCATTGATGTCTTTTGCCGGTCATGCGGGAGGTTCTTTAACCCACGGCGCTGATTATCTTAAGTTTCCAGGTAAAATAGAGATTGATGAAGATGTCCAGGCTGTAATTACCGATTCTACAGCTTATTTCCAGCTGGCAGTCAGACCTATTTTAGAGAAAAAATGTGTGTCTTGTCATAAAAAAGATAAGGCAAAAGGGGATTTAATCCTTGCCTCTAATCCAAATACTACGTCTGACGTTTGGGTCTCAAAACATGCAAATTTCAATGAAATGCTGGCAGAAATGGCTCAACGTATTGATTTACCTATAACAGACAAGGAACACATGCCTCCAAGAGGAAAGGAACCGTTGGAGCCTCAGGAAATAGTTATATTAAGAAATTGGATAAATGCGGGTGGAAATACCAACGAAATATTGGCCTCTATACAACAAAATCATGCTCTATTTGCTGATAAAGAATTACTCTTACAATCAAGTTCAAAAGAAAGGAAATATACATTCCCTTTCCTGTCGAGTAAAAAACTAGCCTCCTTAAATGATGCTTTTACTGTAGTTAGACAAATAGCTAATGAGTCTCCCGCCTTAAAGGCAGATTTTTTTATAACCAAATCATTTGAAATAAGTAAACTTGATAAATTAAGTGCTGCAAAAGAGCAAATCATTCATATCAATTTGAGTAAAATGCCTATAAGGGATGAGAATCTTAGCATGATAACGCTGTTTCCAAATCTTGAAAAGCTTTTTTTAAATCAAACTGATATTACAGATAAAGGAATTCCCAGCTTAAAAAAATTAAATAAATTAAGGGTATTAAGTCTCTCGGGAACAGAGATTTCAATAAAATCTGTTTCTGTTTTAGCTACAATGAAATCTTTGGAGGAAGTATATCTTTGGCATACCAATATCACAGAAGCAGAGTATCAGGACATCGTAAAGAAGTATAAAAACATTAAATGGTATTTTGGATTTTCTCCAAGTTCAACGGATATTTTACCTCTGAATGGCCCAATACTCGAAAATAAATCGTTGGTTTTAATGGAAAATGATAGTATTAGGTTTAAAAAATCGATACCAGGTGCCATTATTCGTTATACCGATGACGGCAGCGAACCAGATTCTCTATCTAGTCCAATCTATTCGCATCCTCTTGTTTTTTCCAAACCAGTTACTCTTTCAGTCAAAATCTTTAAACCTGGCTGGATTTCAAGCCCTACTTATACTTTTTCCTTCTTTAAAGCTGGATTAAAACCTGACAGTACCCGATGGTTGACTAGCCCAGAACCTGAGTATTTAGGCGCTGGAGTACAGAGTCTGACCGATAATAGTCTGGGTAAAATAGATCAATTCAGGGCGGGAAATTGGCTGGGATATAAAAATAATCAAATGGAGACATTATTCAGATTTAAGCCTGAAGATGCCGCTGCTATCCGTTTTGTTTCTGTGCATTATGGAATAAATGTTCAAAGCTATATTCTTGCTCCTCAGTATGTTGAACTGTGGGGTGGGGATAGTGAAAGGAATATGAAGTTAATGAAAAAGGAGATTCTCCCCATTTTAGTAAAGGAAAAATTAAACGAAGTTGGGACAAGTGCCGTTATATTGGAGGTAAAAAAACCAACCAAATATTTCAAAGTGATTGTCAAAAATGTGGATAAATTACCAGCCTTCCACCCAGGAAAGGGAGACAGAGGTTGGATATTTATTGATGAGGTGTTCTTTAGTAAGTAAAATTAAAATATAATCCAATGTCTGATTTTTTGCATTTGCATTGTCATTCCCAGTATTCGTTATTAGATGGGGCATCTCCTATTTCAGATATGATGGACAAAGCGCTGCAAGACGGGCAGTTAGGGGTTGCCATTACCGACCACGGTAATATGTTTGGTGCTTTTAAATTTGTGTCGGAGGCAAAAAAGAGAAAAATAAAGCCAATTATTGGGTGCGAATTTTATTTGGTTAAAGATAGACACAGACGCGCTTTTTCAAGAGCAAAAGGAGAACAAGATGATCGTCATCATCAATTGCTATTAGCTAAAAACAAAATAGGATACGAAAATTTATCTAAACTCTGTTCTTTAGGGTTTATAGAAGGTTTATATGGAAAATTTCCCAGAATTGATAAAGAGTTGTTACTGCAATATCATGAGGGTTTGATTGCAACAAGTTGTTGTATAGGTGCTGAAATTCCTCAAGCTATTCTAAAGGGAAATCTGGAGGATGCGGAAGATAAACTTAAATGGTGGATTGATCTCTTTGGGGATGACTTTTATATAGAAATTCAGCGGCACCGGGGCATGGAGAATATCGATGGTACAGGTGTCAGTCAGGAAGATGTAAATCAGGTTTTACTAAATTTCGCCAAAAAATATAACCTTAAAGTCATTGCGACAAATGACTCCCATTATATAAATGAAGAGGACTATTTGCCTCATGATATTTTGCTTTGTATAAATACAAATAGTTTTATTTCAGATGCAGATAGATTCCAATTTCCTTCTTCCGATTTTTACTTTAAGACGAAGGCAGAAATGCAAACACTTTTTAAAGACGTACCTTTTTCCTTAGAAAATACGATGGAAGTTTTTGAGAAGGTTGATACATTAGACCTCGCCAGAGATGTTTTGTTACCCGCTTTCCCAATGCCTCCCGAATTTACTGATCAGGACAGTTATTTGAGACATTTGACGTATGAGGGAGCAAAAAAAAGATATCCGGAGTTGTCAGCCGCACTTTGTGAAAGAATTGATTTTGAGCTGAAGGTTATTCAAAATTCAGGTTATCCCGGTTATTTTTTAATTGTTCAGGATTTTACCTCTGCAGCCCGAAAAATGAATGTGGCTGTAGGTCCGGGCAGAGGTAGTGCCGCAGGATCAGTGGTGGCTTATTGCACAGGTATAACAAATATTGATCCTATTAAATATGATCTACTTTTCGAACGTTTTTTGAATCCTGAAAGGGTTTCTCTTCCTGATATTGATATTGACTTTGACGACGAAGGGAGACAGAAAGTTTTAGACTATGTGATTGATAAGTATGGTAAGAATAAAGTGGCACAAATTGTTACTTATGGAACCATGGCTGCGAAATTATCACTTCGCGATGTAGGTAGAGTGATGCAAATTCCTCTGCCTGAGGTAGATAAGGTGACTAAAACTTTTCCCAATGCCTTGAGCGCTACTTTATCAAAAGTTCTAGAAGAGAAGGATATCAATGCTAAACTTAAAGATGACCTGAGAAATGAGGAGGTTGAAAAGGCATATCAGTTCAGAGATTTGGCAAAAGGTGACGATGCCATAGGGAAAATGATTCGCACGGCTAAAAGACTGGAAGGGTCAGTGCGAAATACAGGTATTCATGCTTGTGGAGTGGTGATAACCCCAGATGAGATCACGAAGTATGTTCCCGTAAAAGTCGATAAGGATAGTGGTATGTTAGTCACCCAGTTTGATAATAGCGTCGCAGAGTCTGCAGGGTTACTAAAAATGGACTTTCTGGGTCTTAAAACACTTACCATTATTAAAAATGCAGTCAAAATGGTAACCCTAAATCATGGTATTGATTTAGACATGGATAGTATTCCATTGACGGACGAAAAGACATTCAGACTTTTTCAAAATGGTGAAACAGTAGGTATTTTTCAATATGAAAGTCCGGGAATGCAAAAATATTTGAAAGAGTTAGTTCCCACGACTTTTGAAGATCTCATAGCTATGAATGCCTTGTACAGACCGGGGCCTATTAGTTACATTCCTAATTTTGTAAGCAGGAAACATGGTAGAGAAAAGATAACTTATGATCTTCCCATCATGGAAGAAATATTAAAGGATACCTACGGAATTACCGTTTATCAGGAGCAGGTTATGTTGCTTTCCCAAAAATTAGCTTCCTTTTCAAAGGGGGAGGCTGATGTTTTGCGAAAGGCGATGGGGAAAAAGCAAAAATCAGTCCTTGATACTATGTTACCCAAATTTCTAAGTGGTGGGAAGGAAAATGGACATCCGGAGGAGGTTTTATTGAAAATTTGGGGCGATTGGGAAGCCTTTGCTTCTTATGCCTTTAATAAATCGCATTCGACTTGTTACGCGTTCGTTGCTTTTCAGACAGCTTATTTGAAAGCACATTTTCCAGCAGAATTTATGGCTGCTGTTCTTACCAATAATAAAGGTAATATTTCTGATGTTACATTCTTTTTACAAGAATGTAGAAGAATGAGTCAGCCTGTTTTAGGACCAAATATTAATGAGAGCGGCGCAGATTTTACCGCTAATAAAAGCGGTGCCGTTCGTTTTGGATTAGTAGCTCTTAAAGGTGTTGGGGAAGGACCCGTGGAAGAAATTCTAAATGCCAGAGCAAAGGAAGGTCCGTTTACTGATTTTTTTGATTTTATGAGAAGAATGACTTCTCAAGCCGTTGGAAAAAGAGTCGTGGAAAGTTTGGTTTTGTCAGGTGCTTTTGATGATTGTAACGAAGCATTTAGATCGCAATATTTTGCCCCTTCTGATAAATATGAATCTTTAATAGAACACGCCACCCGTTATGGGCAAGCCGTAAGGCAAGGTGCCGCCGGTGGAGGGCTTTCCTTGTTTTCAGATACAGCGGAAATAATGATTCCCGAACCTGTATTTCCTCCCGTGTCAGATTGGAATCTTTTGGAAAAATTGAGAAGGGAAGAAGAAGTTACTGGTTTCTTTATTAGCGGGCACCCCTTAGATGATTATCATTATGAAATAAAGCAATTTACTACCTGTTCCCTCGATACATTAGCTAATCATCAACAAAAACCCTTTGTTTTGTTGGCTGGCCTGGTATCAAAAGTTACTCATAAAGTGTCTAAAAATGGAAATGGGTGGGGCGTTTTTGAAGTGAGCGATTTTAGTGGAATGTTTGAGTTTAGATTATTTGGTACGGAATATCAACAATTTAAGTTTCTCCTGGATGAAGGTATGACCGTGTTTTTAAAAGGGAAATTTCAAACAGGATGGCGTGATCAGGGCATGGAATTTAAATTATTAGAGGTAACTCTTTTAGAAGATATTTCAAGTAAGTTAACAAAAAATGTGACGCTTCGACTTCCGCTTGAGGTGATAAATACGTCCCTTATAAACGATTTAGAAATCCTTATTAAAAATGAAAAAGGAGCCCATACTGTGAAAATTGACGTTATTGACAGGTCAACTAAAAGTAAGGTCTCCTTTTCTATGAGAGATAAAAAAATACACGCAAATACTCACTTGATTAGAAAATTGGAAAAAATGGGTATCGACTGTATTCTAAATATTACATAAATTTTAAAGCTTTAACGAAGTAGGTTAAAACAAATGGCAAGGCCAACCAAAACCACTCATCGGCATATGCCAAAAGAGCAATCATTCCAGCAAGAGAAATCAGGAATATTACCCAATCACTTTTAGTTGTATCTTTTACAGTTTCCATGTTTGTATTTTTTGCAAAGGTAAAACGAAATAGGGAAAATACCAATGATTTTTTTAGACAATGGTTTCCTGTTCAGGGCCTAATTCTCCTTCCCATTTACTTATAACACTGGTTGCCAGTGCATTACCTATAACATTTGTCCCAGATCGGAACATGTCACAAAAATGGTCAATAGGTAAAATTAAGGCAATACCTTCCGGGGGAATGTTGAACATAGATAAAGTGGCTGTAATTACAACCAAAGAGGCCCTGGGTACGCCGGCTATACCTTTACTGGTTAGCATGAGTACCAGTAACATCGTTATTTGTGTTCCAAAGTCCAATTGAATTCCATAAGCCTGAGCTATAGCAATACTGGCAAAAGTCATATACATCATACTTCCATCCAAATTAAACGAGTAGCCTAAAGGAAGAATAAATGATACAATTTTATCCTTACATCCGAATTTTTCAAGTTCTTCGGTTAGTTTAGGGAACACCGCTTCACTACTCGTTGTGCTGAAGGCAATGATAATAGGTTGAATAATTCTTTTGAGGAGTCCGGGAAGACGATCCCCTAGAAATATTTTTCCGAAAGCAAGTAATACAATCCATAAGACAACTATGCCAATGAGAAAAAATCCCATGTATTTTCCATAAAAATAAAATATACCTAAGCCTTTGGTGGCAATAACGGCTGCAATAGCACCAAAAACACCGAGAGGAGCCACATTCATTACATAACCGACCATTTTTAAGATAGCGTGTGCCACTGCATCCAGACCCTTTACTATGACCTTACCGTTTTCACCTAATCCAGCAGTAGCTACCCCGAAAAGGATAGAGAAAATAACGATTTGCAATATTTCATTTTGGGCTAATGCTTCGAAAATACTTCTTGGAAAAAGATGTACTACAAAATTCTCTAAGGAAAAAACTTGTGTTTTACTTAAAACATCTGCCGCAGCACTTGCATCTGCATTGTCTAAATCTATGCCAACACCAGGTTTCAATATGTTTACTAAGATCATTCCAATCGTTAAACTCATTAGAGAAGCAGAAATAAACCATAACATGGCTTTGCCTCCTACGCGTCCAACAGTTTTTAAATCACCTAATTTTGCAATACCAACGACTAAGGTAGAAAATACAAGAGGAGCGATGATCATTTGTACCAAAAGCAAAAATATCTTGGTTAAAATTTTAATGCGTTCAGCAAAAACCGCAATAAATTCAGGGGTTGATTGAGTGTGGACGGTATATCCTAAAAGGACACCTGCTACCATAGCTATTATAATGTATAGCGTAAGATTATTGGCTTTTTTCACGTTTTGTTAATTTTTCTAAATATAAGCAATACTCGGTTAAATAATAGGCGTTGGAATAATTTTCTGGTCCAATAAAAATGCATGTAAATCTTCTGGTGTGGTAAAATGGATAGCATCCATTCCAGCCGCTTTGGAGGCGTTTACATTCCTAAGATTGTCATCAATAAAAAGAGCTTCTTCCGCATTAATGTCAAATCTTTCAAATAGTAATTTATATATCTTTGGATCTGGTTTGGCGAGTTCCTCCCTGCCTGACACCAAAATACCTTCAAACCAGTCAAGGAAGGGAAATATATCCCAAGCTATTGGCCATGTTTCTGAAGACCAGTTAGTAAGGGCATAAATTTTGTATTTTTTTTGTTTTACTAAATAGTCTAAAATCTTTACTGTTCCTTCTATAGGACCATGCAACATTTTCTCCCACTGACCATAGAAGGCTCGAATCTCCTTGTCCCAATACGGATGATTTTCAATCAGACTATCCGTTGCTTCCTTTAAACTCCTTCCTGCATCTTGTTTTTCATTCCACTCTGGGGTACAAATTTTAGCTAAGAATAGCTCCATCGCTTCCTCGTCGTCAAATATTTCTCTATAAAGATATCTTGGATTCCAATCAATTAACACGCCACCTAAGTCAAATACAATGGTTGTTAGATTTTCCCTGTTAGTTTGCATGGTTTTAAAATTTAAAACCACAATGTACTAAAAAAATACAGTAAAACGGCAGCGTAGAAGGGTTCAACTTGTAAAGATTAATAAAAGATTATTCTACAATACCTGATTTTTTTAATAATTCTGCAATGGTATTTTCCATTTCTGCAATGGCATTATCTTTTTCTGCAATAGTGCTATCTTTTTCTGCAATAGTGCTATCTTTTTCTGCAATGGCGCTATCTTTTTCTGCAATGGCGCTATCTTTTTCTGCAATGGCGCTATCTTTTTCTGCAATGGCGCTATCTTTTTCTGCAATGGCGCTATCCTTTTCTGCAATGGCATTATCCTTTTCTGCAATGGCGCTATCTTTAATTTTAAGTTCCTCCTCTTTTACTTTAAGGTCTTTAAAATATTTCTTTTCACTATCCCGGTATCCAGCATAAATTGAACGCCACGCTTCTTGTTCAATTTCGGAAAGCTTTTTTTGTTTAGGATCTATGCCCGTATAATGAAGAATGTCAGTGACAATTTTTAAATCATCACTATCTATTTTATGAGTAAATTCTTTTACAAATTTTTTATCGTCTATAAAATTTGATTGTTCAAATAGACTAAGTAATTTATCTAGTCTTGACTGAAATTTGCCTGAAATCCTATTAACTTGAACAATAATACTATCATGTGTTAATTTCTCAATGAATTCACTTTTTTTACTAATTATTTTTTTTGATAATAAATCTTTGTAATATCTTTCGATTTTTATGCAAGCCGTTTCTATTTCTGGTAAGTTGAAGCCTAAAATATAAATGGGAATAATAGGCAAAATCAACGTTTCTCCATTTACTGTATCTTCCTTTTTATAATTTTCAGCCAAATAGTTTCTAAATCTCATCAAATCTATATGATTTCTGGCTTTTTGAATTTCAATGATAACTTTTATATATTCTCCACTTTTCGTTTTTATAGTCGCAATAAAATCTAAGCGAAAGAATGACAAAGTGGCTAATTTATTTTCATACGTAAATTCCTGTGGTTTTAAATCTATGGTATCAATAGGCTGATCTATTAGTGTTCCGATAAAGAATTTAGCTACTTTATCGTTTTCCATCATTCTTTTGAATACTATATCGTAAATGGGGTTCGCTATGATCATAATTTTGGGAGTTTGTAAGTTTTTTCAAAGATACACCTTAATCAAGGTATAATTTTTAAGTAAAATCGGACAGATCATGCGAAAACCAACCTATTGATTTCTCTACTTTTCGAAAAGATGCTTGCCTCTCCAAGCATAATGAAGTTGATCGGACATTCTTAAAATACTGGTTAAAATTAAGGGAATCATTGCTATATGAAATTCCTGTGGCAGTATTTTCCAGCCTGTGAGCACAGTAAAATTCAAGGTTAACAGTAAAAAAAGTAGATATTTTCCATTTTTTTCTAAATATAAATTAAAAATTACAAGTATATATAAAGGATTGGCCCAAAGTAAGTTCATGTTTTTATGGGTGACAAAGTGATCTGTTCCTGCCCACATAAAAACAAAAAGAACACCTGATAGTGAAATCAGGCTAAAAAAGACAGTGTCAAAAATTTTAGTCCAACGCTTTGTATAATAAAAGGTGAATATAAGTGCCATAAAAAAGAGTAAGCAACTTACTAGTATTGGACTTAGAAGGACTGAATCAGATGGTTGTGGCTGGTTTTGAAATAAGATATTGATTTTATTTTTAGCAAGAGGTTGACTACCCATAAAGGCATTTTCCAGGTGCTTTTCTAAATAATCGGGAAGAAACATTTCATCTCTAAAGGTAGCTATCTCGTCGGCTGGTAAACCAAGAATTAAGTAAAAGCCTACATTTATCCATGAATTTTGACCCACATATTCTGCTAAAAAATGACGAAAAGATGCTTTTTTTACTAAACTGGTATCTGGATAATTTGCCTGAAATTTATATTCCAATATATCTCTGATTCGTGTGGCACAATTATCGAAGAAAAAATCATAAGGATATTCCCGATTTTCAGGAAGATAATTGACAGATAAAAATTTTATTAAGGCTAATCTTTCATTTTCATCTAGGTTTATTTCTAATTCCCTACACTGTCTGTTTTCTTCAATATAGGTATTTAAAAAAGCATCAAATCTTTGGATCCCCAGTTGATAAGGTAATTTTCCACGAATAAATTTCACATAGAACCCAGGCGTATTAAAATCGAACAAACCATAATTGAATACTAAATCCTGACCGGAAAGGGTATCGGTAATTCTGATGGCGCTATGACCAAACTGTGCGTATAAATCTTCCCCCGGGGAAGATGTTAATAAACTAACTTTAGTATGTTCTGAAAGGTATAACGGAACACCATTTTGACAGAATAATTGCGCTGGTTTGCACATTAAAAGCAATAAAACTGGCAATATTCTTAAGAATAAGGAAAAATGGCTGTCAGGCTTCATTTTTAATTTGTATGCGTGAAAATAAAATAATGCTTACAACGAAAATAACGCTTAAAAACAAAATGCTAAAGCGCATACTACCCGTAAGCTGATTTAAAAATCCAAAGATAAAAGTTCCTAAAATAATGGCTGACTTTTCCAGTATATCATATAAGCTAAAATAGGAAGTATTGTCTCCCGTTTGTTTTGGTATTAATTTAGCGTAGGTTGATCGGGAAAGTGATTGAACAGCACCCATAACAAAACCAACGGAGGCGGCTAAATAATAAAAGTGACTTTTTATGTAGGTCATATAAGCGACCATACATACGATGGTCCAAATGAATAAAATAAACATTAATGTTATCTTATTTCCCCATTTCGTGGAACATAGGGAGGCAATGTAAGCGCCAACAATACCCAAAAGTTGTATGCATAGAATAACAATTATTAGTTCAGACGTTTCAAAATGAAGTTCTTTTTCAGCAAAAGTTGCGGCCATATATAAAATGGTCTGAACCCCTGCGCTGTAAGTAAAAAAAGAAAATAAAAATTTGTATAATTCAGGATATTGTCGAGAGGATTTCCAAACCTTTAAAAATTCGTTTATTCCATTTTTAAAAGGATTCTCATAAGATGCACGGCGGTTACTGTCGGGTAATTTTGATAAAGATCGAAGGGAAAAAAAGAGCCACCAGCATCCAACTATTACAAAGGACAATCTTACAGGAAGGGTTGTACCTTCTTCCATACCAAAATAGCCAGGTTTTTGAATCATAATTAAACAAAAACTCAGAAGAATAAGACTACCTAAAAAACCAAGGGAAAAACCTTTAGCACTTACCCTATCATATTGGTCGGGACTAGCTATTTCAGGAAGAAAAGCATTGTAGAAAACCAATCCGCCGGCAAAACCAATGAGGCCTAATAAAAATAAAAAGATTCCTAATAAAATTTGTTCCATTCCCTGAAAAAAGAATAATCCTATACAGGAGAAAGATCCGAGAAGTGTAAAAAGCAATAAAAACTGTTTTTTTCTTCCACTATAATCAGCCATTCCTGAAAGAAGTGGAGATGCCAGGGTCAAAATTATATAGGCCACCGTTATAGTAAAGGCATACAGCGCACTATTTGACATTTGTAAACCAAACACTTCTATCACATCATTAGTAATGGCCAGATAATAAGCTGGGAAAATGGCAGTAGTGATAACTAAGGCAAAGGCAGAGTTGGCCCAATCATAAAATGCCCAGGCGCGGATAACCCTCGGGTCATTGATTTTAAAGTTATCCGATACGGGATGATTCATAATTTTTCGAAGTTAATTTAGGAATATTAACAAGATAGGGAATTAATTGTATTTTGTGCCACCTTGAGAAAATTGATTCCTTCTTGAGCCCTAACATGAAATTTGGAATATTATCCCAGTATCCGAAAGTGTACTCCACAAACACCCTCGTTCAGGCCTGTCTTAAAAATAAGATAGCCTTCGAAATTTTGGATTATAATAAAACAGATATGTCTTTTGAGAATGGTGTCCCTGTGGTATATTATCTGGGAAATAAAATATCTGACATTGATGCAATAATTCCCAGAATTGCCTCTTCCGCAACTCATTTAGGGGCCCGTTTAATACAACAGTTCAGTATTCTTGGTATTCCCAGCACTATCGATGCCGATGCTCTGACTAAAGTGAGAGATAAATTGGTAGTTCAGCAACTCCTTACCAATGCGGGTATTCCAATGCCAAACACCTATTTTCCAGCAGAAGAATCTGACCCGGATGTATGGAATTTCAAACCTGGAAATTATCCAATGATTGTTAAAATGCTTCATGGAAATCGGGGGGCCGGAGTTATCCTGGCAGAATCTCAGGCCGCTTTAAAATCGGTACTCGATGCCTTTCTAAGATTAAAAGAACCAGTGATTGTTCAGGAATTTATTAGAGAGGCTAAGGGCAAAGATATTAGGGCTTTTGTGGTTAACGGTGAGATAGTTGCCGCTATGGAGCGTTGTGCAAAATCTAATGATTTCAGATCTAATTTACACCAAGGTGGCCATGCCGTACCCATAGAATTATCGGATATGGAAAAGGATTTGATTCTTAGAACAGCTGGAATTTGTGAACTTGACGTTACTGGTATAGATTTATTAAGGAGCGAAAAAGGTCCGTTAATTCTAGAGGTTAATGGATCTCCTGGGCTTGAGGGTATCGAAACGGTGACAGGTATTGACGTGGCAGGGAAGATAATTCAATATTTAAAAGATAAAGCACACCGTTTGAAGGGAAATAACCGGTAAATTTCTACCACCGTATAGGATGAAATTTAAATTCTCCCAAGGTGTTTAATTCAATGGCTGGTGCAGGTATTTTTATGAAATTTAAAGCCTTGAAAACAGTTCTTAAAAACTTACTTTTCGACGGTATCATTTCTGTATTTATGTCTATCGACAGATAAAATTGCTTGTATCTCGGTAATCCAACGGAAGTGATTCGTCCTTCTTTGTCATGGTAATTATTGTATGCGGCACCATATATATTTTCACCGCCAAAACCAAAGGACAGACACATACTTCGAAGTATATTCTTTTTTTCTCTTTCCATAAAAAAAGAAGCGGGAGAAATACTGGCCCAAATGGTCATCGCATTATAGTCTTGTAGCTATAGGAGTGGTCGCGTATTTGGGTCTGGTGGAGGTCCATTTTAAGGAAATTCTCTGCTCTTTCCAGGCCAATTGCTGAGAGGTAAACAGTGCAGTACCGAAGGTATTAAACCCTGCATCGTATAGTGAAAATCCCCATCCTTCGGAAAATCCATCCATTATTTCCAGGGTGTTCATCAACGCAACGCTAATTCCCGTTCCAATAAAAACAGCTTTTTTATCGGAGATACCTGTCCATTCAAACGCATTATATCCCATTTTTGCAGACTGATAAGCGGAAAATGCGTGTCCATATTTATCGACTTGTTCCCAAAGTATCCAATCGTCTTTTAGGTGAAATTTCACTCTTGGATAATCCTTATACCACAATTCATTGAATGCTAAGGTAGTTCCTATATAAGTAATGGCGGAGGTAGCCGCGAGCGTGGTCAGCCTGGTTTCATTCAGCGTGTCGGCTACTTTCCAAAAATCGTCAAAAAGTTTGTTTTGACAAATTATAGGACTCGCGTTGAGGATCATATAAAAGACCAAAAAAAGAGCATATTTTGACAGTGGCACGGTAATAATTTATTTTAAAATTTCTTTTTCAGCAAGTAAACTCAGGTAATCTTTTGGGGTGTCAATGTCTATCCTGCCGTCTTCGCATAAAACGGTATTTTCATGGTTAAGGACTCCTTTTTCTATTAAGTTTTTAGCCCCTTTTTCTCCCTCAAGCTCCAATAATTTATGAAAATACTCTTTCTTAAATACGGCGGGTACGCCATAAGTGGCACTATACGCGGTGCATACCATTAAATATTTAGAAGATCTTATTTTGTGGAGTAGGGCAGAAATATGTTCTGTGTTTATTTTAGGCTGATCTGCAAGTAATATGAGAACCATGTTTACCTTTGGAAAATAAGATAATAGGTAGGTTAATCCACATTGTATGCTGGAACTCATGCCAATTTCATAAGCTTCATTTAATACAAAGGGAATTTTATGGGTGTTACAGTGAGCCGACATTTGATCAAAATAATGACCTAAAACAGTTACAATGCCTGTAGGATGAACGCTTTGAGCAATGTTGTAAGTATTTAAAAGAAAAGAATGTCCTTGATAGGTTAACAGCGCCTTTGGTTCGCCCATTCTGCTTGCTTTACCTGCTGCAAGGATAATGATACCGAGCTGTGCATCTTTCTCCATAGTTATTTTTTAGTTGGGTTCAGCCGCTGATATTTTTTCATAAGTGGCAGAACCTCCTCAATGGGTAGCTCAGGAATCACTTTATTTCCTTTAGACATGGTTCTTCCAGCAAATAAAGAATTAATAATAGATTCCTCTGTTGCCTCTATCGCGGCTAAAAACAAGGGACTCATTGCTTCATTTTCCAATAATTTACCTTTACCCGTCGAAAAAGCGATAACATAATCGCCGGAACCATTGGAGGCTATTCCCCCGGTTCTTGCTAGTCCGAAAATAGCCCTTTTTGCTAATCTTTCTAAGTTTCTTGCATCTATTGGGGCATCTGTTGCAATGACAATCATACACGAGCCATCACTTTTTGCTAAAGCATCTTGCAGATAATATTTGCCCAGTTCCTGACCAATGGGAACACCAGAAATAGTGAGGACACCACCAAAATTGGTTTGAGAAAGAACCCCCACAGTGTAGCCACCTAATGTAGAGGGTAGCTGTCGTGATGCCGTGCCTATGCCGCCTTTGTAACCAAAACATACCGTCCCTGTTCCCGCACCAACGTTTCCCTCCAGAATGGTTTTATCATCGGCTTTGTTTATGGCGTCCAGGAAATGCGAAATTAGTAAATGTCTTCCCCGAATATCATTTAAATTGCCGTCATTCGTTTCTCCTACGACCGCATTGACTGAACCAATATTTTCATTGCCAGTTTGTTGGATGGTATGGGTAATGATAGCTTCAATGCCCGTCGATACCTGTAAGGTATTGGTTAATAAAATGGGAGATTCAATATTCCCCAGCTCTTTAACCTGTGAATAGCCAGCTAATTTTCCAAATCCATTGGCGATATAAATAGCTGCAGGTACTTTATCTTTAAAAATATTGCCTCCATGCGGTAGTACGGAAGTTACACCCGTATGAATTTGCTGGCCGTTGTCAAAGGTAACATGGCCAACTAAAACCCCGGAAACATCTTGAATAGCATTTTTAGGCCCAGTAGGTAAAATGCCAAAGGGTATGCCGTATTCTCTGGGTCTTAGTTTTTGCGCTTCCATAATATTCACAAATAAAAAGGTTATTAAAACAAGCATCGTTATCCAATTCGCCCTTTTTGACATGACTAAAAAGTGTTTAGGTTAAAATTTAATTGCTAAAGTAAACCATTTTTCTACTTATTTACGTTATTAGTATTAAACAAATAAAACATGAAAATCAGTCATTTTTTGTATTCAATTATTTTTTTCGTTGCTGTTACTACTAATGTTGAGGGTCAAAATCTTAAGAGTATTCTGGAGAAGGCTAAATCTGGACTTGGAAAAACAACAGGTGTCCCTTTGACAAATCAGGAAGTAGGTAACGCCTTAAAGGAAGCTCTTGAGCTCGGTGTGGGCGAGGCTGTTAAAAATTTATCGGCAACAGATGGTTATCATGCAAGTATATATAAAATTCTATTGCCTGCAGAAGCTAAAAAAGTGACAGATAAACTTAAAAATATCCCTGGTTTCAATAAAGTGGAAGCCGAACTGGTTCTCCGTCTCAATAGAGCGGCTGAGTTAGCAGCAAAGGAGGCTGGTCCCATTTTTATACAAGCTATTAAGGAGCTTTCTTTTCAAGATGCCATTGGATTGTTAAAGGGAAATGAAGACGCCGCAACCAGGTTTCTTGAGTCTAAAACAGATACCGCATTGACAGCAAAATTTTTACCTGTAATCGCAAAAGCGCTCGATGAAGTAAATGCAAGAACCTATTGGAGAGATGCCGTTACTGCTTACAATAAAATACCTCTAATTCAGAAAGTTAATCCTGAATTGGATAAATACGTAACCGAAAAATCTATCGACGGTATGTTTGCTCTTATTCAAGTGAAAGAAAAAAAGATTCGTACCGATGTGTCTGCCAGAACCTCTGATCTATTGAAAAAAGTTTTTGGAAGTCAGCAAAAAAAGTAAAAATGAAGGAAATTTCATCGAAATTGGCCGCATTAAGAGAGGATTATACATCACATACGCTCGACGAATCAGGTACAGAAAATGATCCCATAAAGCAGTTTTCAATTTGGTTCGAGGAAACCTTACTTGCTATGGTTCCAGAACCTAATGCTATGGTTCTGGCCACCGTCCAATCTTCAGGAAAGCCAGCAGCAAGGGTCGTGCTTTTAAAAGGATTATCCGTTGACGGATTTGAATTTTTCACCAATTACGAAAGCGCCAAAGGCTTAGATATGGCTGAAAATCCTTTTGTTTCAGTTGTTTTTAATTGGCTTCCATTGCAGAGGCAAGTCAGAATAGAGGGGAAAATCGAGAAATTGAGCGAAGCTTCAAATGATAACTATTTTTCCCAGAGACCTTATATGAGTCAGTTAGGTGCGATAGCGTCGCCTCAATCAAGAAAAGTACCCAACAGGAAATTTCTGGAGGAAAAATTTGAGGAGTTAAAGGAAAAATACCCGGAAGGTACAGAGGTTCCAAGACCCATTGCCTGGGGAGGATATGTTATAGTGCCTGATAAAATAGAATTTTGGCAAGGCCGACGAAGTAGATTACACGATAGAATTGTATATCGCAAAGACAATAACGAGTGGATTAAGGAGCGTTTAGCTCCTTAATCCACCCATTATATTAACAAAAATGATCGAAAGCCATTTTTAAATTATCAGCTATGATATTTGCTGATCTTCCTTCTATATGGTGCCTTTCTAAAAAATGAACCAATTTTCCATCTTTGAATAAAGCAATAGACGGAGAAGAAGCAGGGTAGGGAAGTAAAAATTCTCTCGCTGTCGAAACAGCATCACCGTCAACACCGGCAAAAACCGTCGCAAGGGTATCTGGTTTTTTAGCATTCTGAGCGGCCATTCTTGCTCCGGGTCTGGCATTAGCTGCAGCACATCCACAAACTGAATTTACGACGAGTAATACCGTACCTTCGTTCTTTTCAAGTAACTCGGTAACCTGTTCAGGTGTTGTTAAACCTATAAAGCCATTGCGGGTTAATTCCTCTGACATGGGACGAACTAATTCTGCTGGGTACATTGTTTTTATTTTTTTGTGATAAAATTCTAATAGCAAATGTAGGTTAAAAACAGTATTTTGTTGCTTTGTGTTTTAATTGTGAAAAAAAAATTACCGATATCTCATTATGAACTATTTTAGTAAGTATAATTTTATTCTTTTTATAGGCACTTTTTTATTTCTATCTGGAAATATTTGTGCGCAAGCCTTTTTAGAAGGCTCCTGGAAAGGTAAATATACTTATGGTATTCAAAATGAATTTGGTTATCCATTTGAAATTTTTCTTCGTATCGATGGACGAAAAATAACGGGAAGAAGTTATCTGGTAACCCCAGATAAAAGAAAAGTGGAAATGGATATCAGTGGGTATCTTTTTCAGGATCTTTCCTTTATTATTGAGGAAACAGCCATTATTAAATCACCGGAAACTTCAGAAAATTCGTTCTTCAGAAAATATCAACTTCGGTTTAAAGGGGATATTTGGACAAAAAATCTGGAGGGATACTGGCAAGAAATTATTGATAATAACTTCGATAGAACGAGAAAAGTGGGAAGAGTCTTGCTGACCAAAGAAAAAGAAAATAAAGCATAATACATTTAAAACCAACCGTGTTTTTCCCAATCATCTGCTGTATCTATGTCGGGAAGTGTTTTGAGTAGGTGATAGGTCTCGCTATTCCTACTTATGCGTTGAATAGTCTCACTCAATACGGTATCTATACTCCAGGTCATATTTTGGAATAAATAATCATTGGGTTTTTTCATACCTATTAAATAGTAACCGCCGTCATCGGAAGGGCCCAAAATCACGTCAGTATTTTTCAAAAAGAGAATGGATTCCTCTAGTAAATCGGTGGATAAATGTGGAATATCGGTTCCAATTAATCTGACGGAAGAGTGAACTGGTAAGAGCTCATTGAATGCAGCTTTCATTCTAAGGCCTAAATCGGTAACAGAATGTTGCTTTCTTTTTATAAAAAAATCATCCTCCCATAGATCTGGTTCTGAGGGAATGTTTTCGCTGTAATAGACATAACATTTTCCAGAAAAGCCAAGACAAACATTTCGCACCCGTTCACACAATGCCAAATAAATAGACAAAGCTTTGTCCTCCCCAAAAGAAGATGCCAGGCGGGTTTTTACATGACCACGCCTGGCATTTTTTACAAATATTACGAGAGCGTTTGACTTTATCATAGGCGTCAAACTACATTAAGGGAGTTATTTTTCAACAGTAAAGAGCTCTTCTTCTTTTACAACAATAACTTTATCTCCTTGTTTTAACTTCTTAAATATCAATGAATAAGGAGCTGATACCACTTTGGCACCCTTCTTTAGACCAGTGAGGATTTCTATGTAAGAGTCATCTTGAATGCCTGTTTTAACCTCTATCATTTGAATGGTATCTCCTTTTTCATAGACAAATACCACTTCGCGTAATTCGTCTATTTTTTTGTTAGACGCCCCACCATCAGTCTCTGATTTTACTTCCTTTTTAGCCAGACCTTCTTTTTCGCGGGTAGTTACTGATTGAATAGGTACAGTAAGGATATTTTCTTTGATGGTAGTCTTAATTTCAACGGCCGCAGACATACCGGGACGGAAAGGATATTTGCGTTGAGCAGTGACTAAATCGGCATAAGACTGTGGATCAATTTTAATTCTCACTTCAAAATTTGTTACCTGATCAGTTGCCAATGCTGCACCTCCTAAGGAAGCTGAATTTTTAGATGAATTGGCAATTTGACTTACACGACCTACAAATTTTCTACCAAGATAGGCATCGACTTCTACAGAAACTTCGTCGTTTAATTTTACTCTTGGTATATCGTTTTCACTTACATCGACCCTTACCTCCATGGCATTCAGGTTAGCAATGCGCATAATTTCAGTACCTGTCATTTGAATAGTACCTACAACCCTTTCCCCCTTTTCAATATTCAATAAAGAAATAATGCCACTTTCCGGTGCAAGGATAGTCGTTCTGTTTAGACTGGTTCTTAATTCCTTTAAACTTGCTTCTGCACTGGCCACTGAATAGTCAGCACCTCTTGCAGCATCTTGGGAAGATCTGATCCCTGCATCTGAGGCGCGCAGATTAGCTTCCAAAGATTTTAGATTAGATTGTGAAGCTTGAAAATCTGCATTGGAAATAACACCGTCTTTAAAGAGTTTTTCATTTCTTTTATGAATTTCACGGGCATTATCCAATTGTGCGATAATTTGCTCTTTCTGTGCTTTAATATTTTCAATTTGAGAACGACTATTGGCAGCCTGAGCTTTTGAACTATTAACAAAGGCAACACCACGTTCAACCTGAGACACATAAGCATCCGGATTGATTTTAGCGAGCACTTGTCCCTGAACAACGGAATCACCCTCTTGTACGTAAAGTTCAACGACTTCACCTGATACATCGGAACTTATTTTCACCTCAACAATAGGGAATATTCGACCACTCGCCGAAACTCTTTCCTCAATGGTTCTCATTTGAGCTTCTTCCAAAGCTACTTTATCACCTTCCTTTCTGTTTTTTCCTTTAAAATAGGCAACGGCAACCAAAGCAATAACCGCCACGCCAGCGATGTAAATCCAAAGGTTTTTTCTTTTCTTATTAATCATGATGGGTAAGTTTTTCTTTAGTAGTTAATTAGTCAAGGGTAATAGGTCTTCCCTGGTAAAAATCTACTTGTTTTAAGTTAAATAAATGTTGAAATCTTGAACGGATTCTATCTGATTTGGCTCTTTCCATATTGGTTCTTGCCGTGTTTAATTCTAAAGAATTGATGGCGCCAAGTTCATATCTTTTTTGTGCATTTTCAAAAGCAGCGGTAGCAGCCTTCAATGACAAATTAGCTGCTTCCAAGGTTCTTTGGGATGCTCTTACCGCGGTGAGGGTCTGCTCTATTTCAGTGCGTAACTGTTGGCGGGCCTGCTCTTTGGCAACTTCATTAGAAATAACCCCCAGTTTCGCCCGTTCAATATTTATTTTGACCTGACGGTTGTTATAAATGGGAATATTAAGGTTTAATCCAAGACTTTGACCAAAATTTTCACTGACTTGATCGAAGTATTCTTTTTTGGCAAAAGTGGGCACATTTTGTTCTATTTCCAACGCGACGGGTATATTGTTAATAAATACATTTTGTTTAACTTTAGTTACATTAAATCCTGTAATGGTTCTTGCCTGGTTAGAAAAATTAGACCGAAGACTGGCAAAAAGGGATAGGGTAGGTAATAAATTAGCTTTCGCCTGTAAAATACCAATATTTGCAGCTTGTAAACGTTTTTCTGCCGCTTTTACCTGGGGTAAAATATCTACAGCTCCAATAAATAATTCATTGGCTGAAATACCGTCAACATCAGCATCTTCTGGAATTTTGATTTCAGGTTTTTCAATGTCAAATGGCGTTCCATCAGGAATAAGTAAAAACTGCCTCAATATTAAATTAGATCGGATAAGAAAATTTTCTGCTTCTATAAGCGCTTGCTGATCTAAGGCTAAAGCAGCTTCAAAATCATATCGCTCATTGATTGGCCTCGCACCCACCTCAATAAAGCGATTAATTTGATTAAGTTGATTTTGAGATTGCAATAATCTCGTTTTAGCAATGACTAATTGCTCATCTGCTAATAGCACATTCAGGTAAGCAGCGGCAACCTGTAAACCCAGGTTGTTTTCTGTGGCTTCAGCTTCTAATTTTCCTGCTTCCAGCTCATACTTGCTTCGCAGTATATTATGTTTGATAATACCACCACCAAACACCTGAATACCCGTATTTAAGGAGTAACTGTTAAAACCAATACCCTCCAAAGCAAAACTGTTCGTGGTAGGGTCAATGGTTCTACCAAATTGATAACCACCGCTCACTCCAGCATTTAAATTGGGCAATCTTGATAATTGATTTTGTTTGAGCGTCAATTCGGCATTTCGAATCTGGGCTATGGACTGCTTAATGGCTAAACTATTTTCAGTAGCGTAGGTCACACATTTTTGTAAGGACCACCGATTTTGTGCCTTTACCATAGTAAGGCTGCCAAAAAGCAAAAGAATAAATGAAAAACGTAGAAACAACATTTCGTGTGTAATTTATATTTAGCTGCAAACTTAGATAAACCATCGGTAGGTAGCTTTAAATATTATATGAAAAGGATTATTTTATGGATAAACAGAGAAAAACGGATTGCCTATCGCCTTGAATTAAAGACCTGATAGCCGATAACTTCATCGTACCTTGCACCAAAGGGTCTGTAATAAATGAATATCTGATACTCATTTTCAGTTTCATACCAACTACCTTCTGTTTCCATAAAATCTAACTTTTCCTCCTTTTTAGCCCGGGTGACAAAAGCGTAATCATAAAAACCTTGTTTCATTGGTTTTTTTAGGATGTACCCTTTTTCCTCTGGGCTAAAAATCATTCTATATTCGGGTGAGGGAGACCAGTCATTGAAGGATCCTAATAAAAAAACATCTTTATCGTAGATTGGTTCAACAGTGTATAGATTGAAAATCACCTGTGCATAATCGGCAGCCAGTTGATTATTCTGATCCTGCGTTTCAATAAAAAAACGTCCATTAATATCCCTGTTTTGGAAATAGGGTTCTTCCCCCCTTAACTTATCTTTAAAAAGGATTACTTCAGTGGAAGTTCGGGTTCTTATTAAATCTGCCATTTGGCCAGTCCTTTGCCATAAAGTACGTAAATCGAGGGGTCTGAACTCTTTACCTCCTGGAAAAACAATTTTTCCCTGATAATCAAAAATGATTTGCTGATTTCTGAAACTGAAAGGCGAAATACCTGTCACGGCATTTTTCCATTGTCCGTTTTGTACAACAGACGCCTTTATCTCCTGGGCGGGTTGACGAATCAATAATTTAGGGTGATTTACCACAAAATCCAACTCCTGATGCGTTCTGTAAAGAGAGGCATTTGCAGGAATAACCAACCTGGGTTCTATTTGAACTAAATTATTTACTACAACGAATCTTTTGGTGATGACAGGAAATTTTTCGGTTTCATCCTCGTAAACAATGAGTAAATAATTACCCGATTTTGTCCATCGTGTACCTCTGTTAGGCAGCGTTAATTCATAGTGAACGTAAGGTAAAGTAGTTTTTGAAGAAAAGGAGTATTGCTGAATATTGTCTTCCGGATAGCCATTAATATATTCCATTTCCATCAACTCTGAAGGACGCCAATCAAAGTCACAGTGGATGAGTTTGTAAGAAAATCGCTTTACATCATTGGTGAGTTCGTCAAAGGTAAGTAAGAGAGGAATATTACCTTCAATATCAGAAACGGGGGCTGCGATACCCATGCCCTGAGGATGGAAAGTCACTGATTTAATAGTAGGAACATATACCTTGTCAATATATTCAAAATCTACATTTTGGCCTTTTAATGAAAAAAAAGAGGCGAAAAGAAGAAAACCAATGATTCGAAGCATAGAAAAAATTAAGGTTATGGGTATAATACTTGTTATTTATCTTCTGCTATAGTTGGGTGCTTCTCTGGTAATAACCACATTGTGGGGGTGGCTTTCCTGAATTCCAGCTGCGGTAATTTTCACAAACTGCGCTTTTTGTTGTAATGCAGGCACATTTTCAGCACCGCAGTAGCCCATACCTGCTCTCAGCCCACCAATATATTGAACCATAACCTCTGAAAGAAATCCTTTATAGGGTACTTGTCCTTCAATGCCTTCTGGCACCAACTTTTTTATATCATCTTCCACGTCCTGAAAATAACGATCTTTTGAACCAATGGCCATAGCACCTAAAGAGCCCATACCCCGGTAAACCTTAAATTTTCTACCTTCCAAAATGATAGTTTCACCTGGTGATTCTTCCACTCCGGCAAATAATCCACCCGCCATAATAGTACTTGCACCGGCTGCCAGTGCCTTAACAATATCGCCGGTATATCGAATGCCTCCATCGCCAATAACGGGAACACCCGTATGTTTTATTGCCTGATAAGCATTAAAGATAGCTGATAACTGAGGAACACCAACACCAGCTACAATGCGCGTGGTACAAATACTTCCCGGCCCTACACCCACTTTGACCCCATCGGCGCCGGCTTCAACCAGAGCTAACGCACCAGCACCTGTTGCCACGTTTCCACCGATGACTTGTAAATCGGGGTATTTTTCTTTAACCAACTTTATGGCACGAAGGACGCCCGCAGAATGGCCATGCGCAGTATCTATAGCAATGACATCGACACCCACGGCAACCAGCGCCTCAACTCTTTCCAACATATCATTCGTAACGCCAATGGCACCACCAACAATCAATCGGCCCAAAGAATCTTTACAAGCTAAAGGATAGTTTTGTACCTGCATGATATCGCGAAAGGTAATCAATCCAATTAATACCTTTTGATTATCAACGACAGGTAGTTTTTCAATTTTATTTTGTTGAAGAATAGTCCTGGCTTCTTCGAAAGTAGTACCGGCAGCGGCCGTGACCAGGTTTTTGCTGGTCATAATATCTTTTACGGGACGGTCTAACCTTTTTTCGAAACGTAAGTCTCTGTTAGTCAATATACCAACTAATCTTTTTTGATTATCAACCACCGGAATACCACCGATTTTAAATTTATTCATTAAATCAAGGGCTTCTTTTAAGGTTGCCTCCGGGCTAATAGTCACAGGATCTATAATCATGCCACTTTCAGACCGTTTTACAATACGAACCTGCTCAGCCTGACCAGCAATGGAAAGATTCTTGTGTATAATTCCAATGCCACCTTGTCGGGCAATGGCTATGGCTAATCGCGCATCAGTGACCGAATCCATCGCCGCAGATACTATAGGTACGTTTAATTTGAGTTCCCGGGTAAGGTAACTTGATATATCAACTTCGCGAGGTAAAACTTCACTGTAATCGGGAACCAAAAGTACATCATCGAAGGTGAGTGCTTCGCCCAAAAATTTGCTGTCGGATAAAATTTTCTGTGTTTCCATGTGCAAAATTAGGCAAATGATTGCAAATGCGAAAGGAAATTGTATATTTTCGTGGAATTTTATCAAAATAATGATGTTAAGTATCCATAGTGATGATTATTTCATGAAGGAAGCTTTCAGAGAAGCTACCTTCGCCGCTGAAAACGGGGAGGTTCCCGTTGGCGCCGTAGTAGTATGTGATAACCGAATTATTGCCAGGGGTTCTAATCGAACAGAGCAATTAGGAGATATTACCGCCCATGCAGAGATTATTGCCATTACTGCCGCAGCAGATTTTTTGGGAAGTAAATATTTAACCGATTGTACTTTATTTGTTACCCTGGAACCATGCTCTATGTGCGCAGGCGCCCTCTATTGGTCTCAAATTTCGCGGGTTGTTTACGGCGCATCCGATGAAAAAAGAGGATTTATGAAGTTTGGAAAAGCGATGCTGCATCCACAAACAAAACTTTCGTATGGGGTAATGGAGGCTCAATGCCGTCAATTGTTACAAGATTTTTTTAGCCATAAAAGAAATTAACCTGGTCTCGTTCCTGCAAGGAATGGGACGAACTTAGCCTCTCCAAGATCCTCGGTTTCCCAACTATTTTCGCCCGTTCGCACTATTTTCAATAATCTTTGTGCTTCTACACCCGTAGGTACTATCATGATGCCGCCAATGCTTAATTGTTTTGGTAGTAAAGTTGGAACTTCCGGCGCACCAGCCGTTACGATAATTTTATCGAAAGGGGCAAATTCTGGTAATCCCAAATAGCCATCCTTGTAAAAAGACTGGATATTGGAGAATTTCATTTCTTTTAATAATGCTTTAGAAGAAAGATATAATGCACGGACGCGCTCAATAGTATAAATTCTACCACCTAAAGAAGCCAATATGGCAGCCTGAAAACCAGAGCCTGTGCCAATTTCTAATACTTTTTCCCTTTTCTTAACAGCTAAATGTTGCGTCATTAAAGCAACCGTGTAAGGTTGCGAAATGGTTTGTTCATGACCAATCGGAAACGGTTTGTCTTGGTAAGCCCATTCTTCAAATGCCTTATCTAAAAAGAAATGCCTTGGAACTCGTTGAAATGTTTCTAAAACTTCCTCAGAAAATAAACCTCTGGATCGGAGTTCCTCCACTAACAGGCGGCGCATGCCTTTATGCCGATAGGTATCCGTCTGTAACATCTTGATTTTTCTATTAATTTGTTAAGGTGAAATTTAGAAAACATTTGATTTCTTATTTCTTTTAAAATGGTAAAAGTATCCAATAATAGACTTATTTTTACTTAAAATTGTCAATATGAATTCAATTAAATTTGGTACCGATGGCTGGAGAGCAATTATTGCTTCTGATTACACGGTTGAAAATGTTCGCCGTGTCGCTGAAGCTACGGCTATTTGGTTGAAAAATACAGGTGGAAAACAAGTTGTGATTGGATACGATTGTCGATTTGGAGGCGTACTTTTTGCAAATACAACAGCCTCCGTATTAGGTGCTTATGGTATAAAAGTACTCATGTCACCCGATTTTTCATCGACGCCAATGGTCTCCTTAGGTGTGGCTAAAACAAATTCACAGCTGGGCGTGGTTATTACCGCCAGCCATAACCCACCTGATTATAATGGGTATAAATTGAAATCACACTTTGGTGGCCCTCTTTCTCCCGCTCAGGTAAGTGAGGTCGAAGCGCTCGTTCCCGAAAAATGTTCTTTATCCGTCTTTCCGTCTATCGAATCTTTGCAAGAGGCCGGATTGTTTGAATATCTTGATCTTGAGCAAATGTACCTAGATCATGTGGAAAAATCATTTGATTTGGAAGGGATCAAAAAGGCAAAAGTTGGGGTAGCTTATGATGCTATGTACGGTGCCGGACAACGTGCTATGCCACGTATTCTCCCGGACGCTCATTGCCTCCATTGTGATTTTAATCCGTCTTTTAAAGGTCAGGCGCCAGAACCAATTCATAAAAATTTACAAGAACTTTCAGCCCTGATTGCTAATAACCCTGATATTCAATTGGGTATCGCAACAGACGGAGATGCAGATAGAATTGGTTTATATGACGAAACAGGTAAATTCGTTGATTCTCATCATATTTTACTCCTTTTGCTTCTTTATTTAGGCAAATATAAAGGTCAAAAGGGACATGTCATCATTACTTTCTCCGTGACTGATAAAATGAAAAAATTAGCGGCATTACTGAATTTACCTATCGAGGTTACGGCTATTGGATTTAAATATATTGCCGACATTATGACCCAAAAAGAGGTGTTGGTGGGTGGCGAAGAATCAGGCGGTTTAGCTGTTAAAGGACATATTCCCGAGAGAGATGGTATCTGGATCGGATTGATGATCCTGGAGTTTATGTCCACAACAGGCAAATCATTAAAGGAATTAATTCAGGAGGTATATGACTTAGTGGGTTCTTTTTGGTGCGATAGAGACGATTTGCATATCACAGAAAGTCAAAAGCAATCAGTTATAAAACATTGTGACAACCAAAGTTATACTCAATTTGGTTCATTCAATATTCAGGAAACAGTGCAAATGGATGGTACTAAGTTTTTACTCGGCGATGATCGCTGGGTGATGATTAGACCTTCTGGCACTGAACCCGTTCTTCGTGTTTATGCCCAGGCAGAAAATGAGGAAATGGCAAGAACTATATTAGATGAAGTAAAAGCTGCTATTTTATAAACTTTTTACAAATGGGGTGGCTTTTCAGGCCATCCCATTTGTAAAGCCCACTTTTTTTGGGCGCTCTCTTAAAGTTTTATTTCCGGGGGGTAAGTTTTTGTAAGGACAACCACTCCATGATGTTTACAGGTCTTCCACCTACCTTCACCAGTGAACCATCATAATCAGTCCTACATTTATTTTCATGCAAATATATCCATGACCAGTGTCCATTATAACGAAATCCTTCCCCACCATAAAAGGAAGTGATATCATTGACATGGTCATAAAAGGTGAAATACACATTTTTTGCACCGGCTGCTTTTAATCGGTTATAAACGGGAACGACGGTTTTTTCGGCCACGGTTACTGAGTCATCTTTAGAATGAACAAACCAGACAGGAACGTGCTTTATGGATTGAATAGCTTGATCTGTAATGTATTGAGATTGGTAGGCGAGGGCGCTGATGTAGCCTGCAGCAAAATAATCGGGTTGATTTAATATAAGTTTAAGTGCCATGTAACCACCATTAGAACAACCCCCAACATATATTCTATTGGGATCAATACCAGGATTTGTTTGAACATAGTTTTTTATCAAAGCCATTAATCCTTCATTATAAATGTCATTTTCCCTGCCCCCAGTCATTTCCATTTTACTGTTATGCATCCATACGCCTGGACATTGAGGGGATAAAACATAAGCTCCCTCAAAAATAGATTGAATTTCCGTAGAGGCATAATTGACTGCCTTGTTTCCTATAAGAGGAATGGTAGGGTCAAATCCACCTTCTCCGCCACCGTGTAACCAAATAATTAAAGGAGATTTCCCTGTTTTATTTTTAGGTTCAAAGCTGGCATAAGACATGGTTAGCTGATCGTTGTATTTGAATTGTCCTTTCAGATTAAATAAATCTAACTGAGGCATTATTCTTTTGGATTCTTTTTGCCAAATCAGATTTAATTTATTATGAATAATAGTCAATTGATAATCAATCCAAATATTTCGCCCCTGATTATTTATTCTCATATATTGGATGGGAGAACCTATAGGAAGCATTGGACCAACAGACAGAACGAGGGTAATATGATTACCGGAAGCCAGTCTGTTTCCCTTCTCATCGGAAATATAGGCTATGGTTACTTCTCTTTTGCCATAAGATTGATCTTGTGGAATCTCTCCTTGTGCATTTTTTCTATGGGCAAAAACGGTAAATTCCGCAGCTTGAGCGGTCGAAACTGGCTTTTCAAATGGGAGCGTTACTTTATTTACTGCAGGTCCCCAGTCGAATCCTTCGACATGAAGGGTGTATTCACTTTGAGCATTGGCAGCCAAAAAACTGGAGATTAAAATAAATAGGGTAGTCTTAAGTATTTTCATTTTTCATTTTTTTAATTTCTTTACCAAGTTTCCAGACCTAATAATTTCTTACCCAAATCAGTCAATTCGGCCGTTTCATATTTTAATTGTTCCCAATTTCTTGGATCTCCAGGAAAGGCATAGCCTTCGGGGGCGATTCTGTTTTTCCAAGAATGGATACGCCATTGCCTCAATGACTCATTTTCTTCTTCAGAGGGCATCATAGAAATGTATTGGGCGATTCTGACTTTATCTTCACTTTGGTTAGCTCTGATGCCGTGTGGTTGTAAGCTATTGAAAATTAATAAATCACCTGCATTTAATTTTACTTTTGTTGGTGTGAATCCAGTGGTATCAGGTAAAAAACGGTTCCTATCAGTAGGTTGGGTTAATTTCCATTGATCGTACGTACGGTAAAGTTCAGGGATACATTGAAATCCTCCCATGTTTTCATCCGTTTGGTCGGCTAATGCCAATACCCCTTGTACATTAACAGGTTTAGTCTCAGGATCATAGTCCCAATGGATGAACCCTTTATATTCATAACCTGGTCTAATAGGGAAATTTAAATTAGCGCGATCTATAGTTACCCATAATTTTTCAGTTCCCCAAATATCTACAAAGGCATCATAGATACGTTGAACCTGCCTGTTAGCCCATAAATAGGGATGATTATAACATTCAACCATACCTGTATAGGCCAGTTCTTTCATTTTCATTTCAGCTCTGGGCTCCGTGTACCAGGTTGATTTATCATTTGGGTCTTTTTCTTCAAACTCCCATAAAAATTCAGCCGTTTTTAATGCTTGTTCTCTCGGAACTGCGTTTTCTATGACAATATATCCTTCATTTTTCCAAAACTGCCATTGCTCCTCTGTCAATACCCTTAAAGGGTTACCATTTGAACGGTCATTCAATGTATAATGACTTCCTTTGGTTGTTGAAGGATTACCAGGTATATCCTTGTGTTCATTATTGGGGATCATTGTTTGCATCATATCGTATTTTTTTAAAGATAAAAGAGCCTTAAAATTAATTTATACTGAAAATAAAAATAAACAAATTTGAGAGGTTTAAAGTGTAAAAATGCAATTCTTTATTCTAAATTTATGAAAAAATCAATATTATGAAAGGAAAACATCGCCCTATTAAATTACTGACAAATTGTTTTCGGTTTAGTTTAATGACGGCCTTCTTGGTGGC
>JAJTER010000150.1 GCA_021299835.1 Saprospiraceae bacterium
TATAAAAGTATTTCAAAAGGGATAAGGGGATTTCTGAAAATAAACAATTAAATAAGGTAAAAAGCATGTATTTACCCATAAAATTTGTTAATTTCAGAGGTCACTTATTTTTTAATCATTAAACTTTATTAAAATGGATGCTTTTATCAAATCAGGAAAGTACTTATTAGCCATTCCCATGGCTATTTTCGGACTATTTCATTTCATTAGCGGGCCTGCCATGGCAGGGATGGTTCCAGAGGTTATCCCCGGTGGTGTACTTTGGGTTTATTTGACGGGTATTGCTTTGATTGCAGCAGCGGTCGCAATATTACTTGACAAAATGGCAAAACTAGCCTCCGTTTTACTAGCCGTTTTATTATTGGTGTTTGTGTTGGTTATTCATCTGAAGGGTGCCATGGCCGGTGACCAATCTGCAACCGCCAGTCTATTGAAAGATATTGCCATAGCTGGAGGTGCCCTCGTCTTTGCAGGGACAAGAAAGAGTTAACTTTAATGTATTTATAAACTATATTTAATTGAGGGGGAATGAATATTTTATCATTCCCTTTTTTAATTTTATAACCAAATAAAAAATACATGAAATACTTTTGGTTTCTGGCTATCCTTTTTTCTTCCGGTTTAAATGCTCAATCATCTAAGTCTGATTGGCTAATTCATTCCGTTCCTCAAAAAACAACCGTCACAGAAGAGGATAATACGCTGGTTATCCAAAATGGATTATTGAGAAGATCCTTTTATTTAGGAAAAAATATAGGTTGCTTTGATTTCGTGAATCTGATAAATCAACAGCAACTGATAAGAGCCATAAAGCCGGAAGCTCGCTTGATTATTGATCATAAGGAATATCATATTGGCGGCTTGGTGGGTCAAAAGGAAAATGGATATTTTCTACCAGAATGGCTTCCTTCCCTGACAAAAGGGGAAAATGATTTTATGTTTACCAGTTATCAGGTCACAGATATTAAACCTGGCATTCAATGGAAATCGAATACCTGGACAGGTAAATTCCTGGCAGCCACCGGGAAAGAATTGGTTCTTAAGTTTGAATCTCCTATAAATGAGTTGAAAGGATTAAAAGTGGAGGTTCATTATGCGCTCTATGATGGTATCCCTTTGATAGTAAAATGGTTGACTATTTTCAATGAATCATCCAAAGAGGTGAAATTACACAGGGTGGTAAATGAAGTGCTGGGTTTAGTGGAAGAGGAAAGTGCGGTCGTGGGTTCTCCTGATGAAATGAAAAAACAACATGGTATCTATTTTGAGACCAATTATGCCTTCAATAATGCCATGCGTTATGATATTAGTGATCAGACTACTCATTGGAAAACAGATAGCGTTTATACATCTCAGGTGAATTATAATTTTCAAACCCCTTGTTTGCTTGAAATTTATCCGGAAAAAGCACCGGGAATCACGCTAAAAAGGGGTGAAATTTTTACTTCAGTCAAAACCAATGAACTCTTGATGGACAGTTATGACAGACAAAGGAGGGGATTGATGTTGAAAAAAATGTATAGAACCATAGCGCCCTGGACTACCCAGAATCCTATTTTCATGCATTTGGTGAGTAAAACTGACGATGAGGTGGTGCGTTGTATCGATCAATGTGTTCAGACAGGTTATGAAGCCGTAATATTGAGTTTTGGTAGTCATCTAAAAATGGAGGACACTTCGAATATCAATATTACGCGATGGAAGAAATTAGCAGATTATGCTCATAGTAAGGGTATTTTGCTTGGTGGTTATGCCCTCTTCAGCAGTCGTCGGATTAGCGATGAACATGATGTTATCGATCCTAAAACAGGAAAACCCGGCGGTGCCCTTTTTGGCAATGCTCCTTGTTTTGGAAGTACCTGGGGACTGGATTTTAGGGATAAAATCAAGTATTTTTTTGAAAAAACTGGGTTCGATATTTGGGAAAATGATGGACCTTATCCGGGTGACGTATGCGCATCAACTTCTCATCCTGGTCATGAGGGACTGGAGGACTCTCAATGGAGGCAGATGGAAATTCAAAAGGAACTTTATCGGTGGCTGAACGAAAAGGGAGTTTATATCAATGCGCCGGATTGGTATTTTTTAGACGGTACACATAAGATTGCCATAGGTTACAGGGAGGTTAATTTTTCCCTTTCCCGGGAGCAACAAAGAGTCTTAAACAGGCAAAATATTCACGACGGTACCCTGGAAAAAATGGGCTCAATGAGCTGGGGCTTTGTTCCTTTAACAAAATATCAAGGGGGTGGACCGGAAGCTATTCTTGAACCTTTAAGTGAGCATTTAAAGGATTATGAAAATCTTATGATGCAATATTATGGTGCAGGAGTGCAAGCCTGTTACCGAGGCCCCCGATTATATGACACGGAGGAAACCAGGCAATTGGTTTTAAAAACGGTTGCATGGTATAAAAAATACCGGGATATCCTAAATGCAGATATGATTCATCTGCGAAGAGCCGATGGCAGGGATTGGGATGGCTTATTACATGCCGATCCATCGGGTAAATATAAAGGCATGCTCATGTTGTACAATCCTACCAAAAAGGACATCACCAGAACCATTGCGGTGCCTCTTTATTATACAGGTCTGACAGACACAGCTGTGTTTAGGGAAAAGGAGGGAAAACCAATGACTTTAAAGTTAAATAGAAATTATGAAGCGGACTTAGTGGTTACTATTCCTGCGGAAGGTTATACGTGGTTAACGTTAGAGTAACCATTCTTTAATGTATATTTGGTATCATATTAATAAATACATGCGAAAATTACCATTTACTTTGTTGATATCATTCGTGATATTACATAATGTTTATAGTCAGTCAGTTCAGTATCAAGGCTTTGTATTTGATAGTGAAACCAAGAAGCCCATTGAGTTTGCCTCGGTATCGGTTTTAGGAAAAGACTCTTCTATTGTTGCAGGAACGGTGACTGATGAGAATGGTAAATTTCAAGTTAAATCTGAACGAGGAAATAGTAGTATTTTACGCTTTCAATTCATGGGTTATGAATCACTTGACTTCAAACCTGGGGAGAAAACAGGAAATTTGCCCGCTATTTATCTTACGGCATCGGTTAGTACCTTAGAAGAAATTACCGTCAATGGGGAACGAAAAACGCAGACCATTCAAATTGATAAACAGGTATTTGATACTAAACAATTTCAAAATGCAGCCAACGGAACTGGATTAGATCTTATTTCCAGGCTTCCCTCAGTAACCGTAAATGTGGAGGGTGAGATATTATTAAGGGGAAGTGCCAGTTTTCTGGTGCTAATAGATGGAAAACCTACCCAAAGAACTGCGTCGGAAGCCTTAGCTCAATTACCCGCTAATGTTATTGAAAAAATAGAATTAATTACTTCGCCTTCCGCAAAATACGATGCAGACGGCAAGGCTGGAATAGTAAATATTATTACTAAAAAGGATCAGAACATTGGCTGGAGCTTGGTGGCCAATGGTATGATGGGCGGTCAGGAACCTTTGCGTTATGGGTCTGATTTTTCAGCCAATTATACGGGTTCTAAGGCTAGCTTTTTTGTGGGCGCTGATTATAGGCGCTTTGATATTGAGGGATTTAGAATTGGGGAAATAAGAACTATATTAAAAGATTCCCTTACTTTCCTTCCTTCTGAAGGTATTAGAAATTATAAAGATTATCAATTTGGCATCAGATCGGGTTTGACTTATACGCCAACCAAAAGGGAGGTTTTAAATGTTAATTGGTATATGGGTGAAAAACAAACAGACCGTACGGCAAATTTGCATTATGAGGAATTTGTAAAAACGGGTGGTAATATTAATCTTTTCGATCCTTCTTTTGGTTCTCCTTTTCGCCGATTTTTCAATCAGAATCTATTTGTAAGGAAAGGAAACTTCCAAACGGTAAATGCTGATTATACCAGAAGTTTTGCTAACAAGGGTAAAATAACCATGTTGGGTGTTTTTGAGTACTCCGTTTTAGGAGGGCCATTAAATAATGTGGATGAAAATGAAGATAATAATCAGATTTCATTACATGAACGCTCAGAAGAAAGGAGTCCATTAACAGCTATTCGCTGGCAGATGGATTATCAAAAACCATTAGGGGATAACAAAAAACTGGAACTGGGGTATCAATTCAGATCGGTTCACCATTCGGGGAATTTTATTTTTGAAAATCTTAACTTAAAAAGTAAATCATGGGAATTAAATCCTGAATTTAATGATAAGATGGATTTGAGGCAACAAATTTTCGCCTGGTATGCAAATTTGAACGGCGCTTTATCAAAATGGAACTATAATGTTGGACTTAGAGCCGAGTACATGGACAGATTGTTAACTCATCGTCTGGGAAAAGGACCTTTTGTTTATGAGAAATTGAACCTTTTTCCATCCATTCAATTTTTAAGATCCTTCGAAAATGCTCAATCTTTAAGGATAGCCTATAACAGGCGCATCGACAGGCCAACCACAAAATTGATGTCTCCCTTTAAAAATCACAGGCATGCAGAGACTATTGAACTTGGTGATCCCAATTTAAAACCTGAATTAGCAGAGGTTTTTGAGGTAGCTTTTTCAAAGACATGGTCAAAAGTAGAAATTTCAGCTATTGCCTATTTTAATTATACAAAAGATAAAGTATTTAGAGTCAATGATATATACTCAAGAACAATCTTGTGGAGAACCTATACCAATGCAGGAACTGCCATTAGTTCTGGTCTGGAAACTTCCCTGAATATTAAATTGACTTCTTGGTGGAAGCTTTATGCATCGGGAAATATTTTTCAGTTTTATGTCAGGGGGAATCCAAATGGTATAGAAACTATCCAACAAAGTCTCAACTTTAATGCGAATGGAAATACCTCTCTGGACCTTTCTAAAAATCTTCGTTTTCAATGGGATGCCACATATATAGGTAGATCCGTTACGCCTCAGGGTGCCGATTCAGACTATTTTCTGTCCAATATGGGCTTGAAATATAATCTGAAGGGAAATAAAGGGAACGTGGGATTGCAAGTTCAAAACGTGTTTAATACCAACATCCAAACCATTGTTACCCAGGCTTCCAATTTTTATAGTACTACGGACTACATTAAATATGACAGGATTATTATGCTTAGTGTTGGCTTAAGACTCAACGATGGAGGTAGAAAAAATAAAATCTTAAAAACAGAATACGGGGAGAAAGATTTTTAATTTCCAAAGGATTTCAATCATTTATTTTATATTTAAGGGGTTGTTCAAAATATCAATCCTAATATGCTCGTCAATAAGTGTTATATCTTCGGGTCTATCTTATTATCTCTTTGGATTTCTGCTTGCGCTCCGGAGATTCCTGATGAAATTGCCATAGAGTTAAAGAATTTAAACATTGAACCCGATTATAATTTTCATGTAAAGCCAATTTTATCCGACAAGTGTTTCGCCTGTCATGGTCCTGATAAAATGAAGCAAAAAGCAGGCCTTCGCCTGGATATTGCTGAAAATGCTTACGCGTCATTGCCAGAATCGCCTGATAAAGTAGCAATAACGCCAGGAAACCTTAGGAAAAGCGAATTTTTCCATAGAATTATTTCCAATGACCCCGATATACAGATGCCGGAGCCATCCTCCCATCTTACTTTAACGAACAGAGAAAAAGCCATTTTAATTCGTTGGATTGAGAATGGGGCGGAATATAAACCCCATTGGGCACTGGTAGCTCCAAAATTACCCAATCTGCCTAAGTCAAAATGGAAAAATAAAGTAGAAAACGATATTGATTTATTTGTCCATAAACGATTGGAGGAGGAAAATATAGAGCCTTCAGAAAAGTCTTCTAAAGAGTTGTTATTAAGAAGATTGTCTCTTGATTTAACGGGTTTACCTCCTTCTTTAGATGATTTGGATGATTTTATTAAGGATAAATCTCCCAAC
>JAJTER010000042.1 GCA_021299835.1 Saprospiraceae bacterium
GCTGGCGATCCATTTTCATCAGTAACGTAGCCAAAAACGTTCTTATCCTTTGTGATTTTCGCAGGAGGAGAAGGTTTTGAGGAATTCACATTGGTATTAACCTCTTGTTTTTCATCGGCAGGCGGGGAGGATTTAATCACATAATGCTGTTGGCTTATTTTAGCATAGGTAAGTTTAACCGGCTTTAAAATTCTATCTAATTTCACCTCAAGTTTCTCCTCCCAATTGGTGTAAGCACCTACTTTTAAGCCAACCACTAAAGCATCATCATAAATAAATTGTATATCGTATTTATCCTGAATTTCTCTCAATGCCTTTTTAACATCTGTTAATTCCTGAGAAAAAGCAGAATAACCAAAAGACAAAAGAAAAAGTAAAGGGATAATGAACTTGTTTTTTGTCATATCCTGAGGTTATTTTAAGTTGATTAAAAGTGTATTATCCTTTATTGAAATATTGATATCAAAGGCTTCTTCCAGTGCTTTGAGCAATAAGTCGAGATCATCGGCAGGCAAAATACCGGTAAATGACTTGTCCAGCAAAGATTTATTTTCCAAAACGGCACCTAAGCCGTGTATTTGCTTTAGGTGACTTAAAACATCAGAAAAAGGCGTTTTATCAAAAACAACTTTATTGAGGGTCCAGGAATCAATTTTTTCAGAAGCCACCTTATTTTTTGAAATGGTTTTATCCATGACATCATACTGTATATAATCTCCGGGGTGCATTAGAATAACGGGGAGATCGGGTAAATCATTCAGTTTAATGCCCCCTTCCTTGAGATAGACTTTCGTTTTACTTCCTCTGGAAAATACGTTAAATGAAGTTCCGGTGACTTCAATGGTTCCCGAATTGGTGTGAACCAACAATTTATAATACCTACCGGACGATGCTAGATTTTTAATATTAAAATTAGCTTCTCCCGTCAGCGTCATTTCTCTCTTTTTCTTCAACCAGCCAGTGGTCCACATTTTAATAGATGAGTTGGCATTGAGAATGACCTTACTGCTGTCAGGGAGAAAGACGGTAGCCACCTGCTCAAAACCAGTTTTGTATTCAAATATTTCTTCGCTTTTCAAAAGATGGGACAACAAGGCACCAGACAGACAGCTTAACAATACGACAGCAGTCATTAAAAAAGCTTTTTTAACAAGGGCAGGTTGAACTTTATTTTCAACCTGCCGACTTGAAAAAATTTCATTCTGTTTCGTTGACAAGACATTCCATAACGATTCAACCTCAGCGGGAAACATCTCAGATTGATCAGGTTGTAATGCCTGAATAAGCAACTTTGCTTCTCTGACATCCCTGCTTTTTCCAGGAAAAACATCACAAAACGCTTCCCAAAAAAGGCTTTCCGCTTCTGTGGGATGACAAACATACCTTACGAAATCGTCATCGGCCGCAAAGTCTTTTGAGGAAAACGATTTGTATTTATTGAACAATGATTGATTCATGAAATACACTTAAAGGCTAAATCAGTAGGACAATTACTTTTGAATAAGCAGTTTTTGGGTATAAATACCTTTAGCTGTTTCTACTGAAAGCAAGTATAAACCCTCTTGAAAAATACTCACATCCATCGCTAATTGGGTGTTTTCGACAGACATCGAGCGAACAATCCGGCCATTTATATCGAGAATAACCACTCTTTTTATGATATTTTCGGACAGAATATTTAGTACATCGGAGGCTGGATTGGGGTACATTTTAAATGCAGAATAATCAAGTTCTGCGGTATTTGACGCAATATCTCCAAATTTTTGAAGTATAAAACCATTTCCAGCGGAATAAACGAAGGAAAGCAGATGCCCCGCCTCGTTTGGAAAAATATCTACACTCACACTGGCATTTCCATTGGAAACATTTCCAATATTGAGAGAGTGTATTAGCCTTTCCACCGCTGTCTTTTTACCTATATTTTTAATGGCACTGAGGGTAGTAGTATCAGCGCTTATGTCCATAAAATACTGGAAATTTTCTACCGGACTTGTTTTTACGTGCTGGTAAGCCAACAACCTTTTATCCTTGTAAAATAAAATCTGAGCATACATAGGCCAACTTGGAAAATACACCCCAGGCTTTATCCATTCCAGCACCTTGAAGTCTTTATCGAGAATAGCCATACCCATAGTAGGCCCACTTGCCAGATACATATCACTTTTTGGTACTTTAGTCATTCTGGCAAAATTTACATTGACCACACTGTCTAAGGTAACAATTTGAGGAGATTTTTCTGAAATGGTATCTCCCTTCATTTTCCATACGTAGAAATTTTTTGTACCCCAACCCGAAGCAACAAAAAGACCATCGGTGGCAGGATCTCCCAATACGGTAATGGCGTCGCCAAGTCTTACATTGGTTGCTGGAGCGGGAAACTCAAGCAAGACTTTAGGCGTAGCTTCTTTGTTTAACCATCCATAAAGTTTAAAAATATTTCCCGTTGCGTTTACCATATTACTCAAAAATACTTTTTTACCAACTACCGTGAGATCAGAAACGGCAAACAAACCGCCTGTTACCCCTGTCGTATTCATCGTTTTTGGATCAAGATCAGGTTTGGCCACATCCCAATAGTAAATGATATTCCCCCCTGTACGTGTAGCAACAAAAATATTTTCACCATTGAAACCCGCACCACGAGTATTCCCTGCATTGTCAATGATCGCAGGAAGTTTGTTGCCCGCCTTTGACTTATCTACTAAAGTGCTTATAGGATTCAATAAAGTAGATTGGCTAATCAACGGACTTCCACTAGCCGCCAAAATAACCAAAACAATCATTTTGTAAAATCTATGCATTATAACTGATTTATAAAATAAAAAAATGGTTTACTTATATCTAATGAAATTAAATGCCGTTATTATCCCTTTTTTCAAGAAATTTATTTAATCATAAAAAAAGATTACCATTTTTCATTGCCAGATTTTCATATAGTTTTTCTATGGCTTTGTATAGCATTTTATACACTGAACTCACCTCAATGTCCATGATGTCTGAAATTTCCTGGTAGGTCATTCCCTCGTAAAATCTTAGATAGATACACTCCTTTTGACGACGCGGCAAAAGTTCTATGACTTGCGCCAACTCTCTTATGCGAATCATGGTTATCTCATCTTCAATTATCTTTTCCTCTGCAGAATACTCCATACTGAAATTAGCATCAACCAACAATATGTCGGTAAATCGCTGTTCAGCTTTAAGCTTTTTAAAAATTTCTATTCTTAAAGACTTGAAGAGATAAAGTTTAATAGCATAGGTAAGGTTTACTTTATCATATTTGGTGAGGAGAGAAAGAAAAACCTCTTGAATAGCATCTTTTGTCAGCATCTTGTCCTGACAAATTTTGAAGCCATAATTGTATAAAATGCCTACATAGTTGCGGTACAAATACTCAAATGCCTCTTTGCTTCCTGATCTGAAATCATTCCACAATTTTTCGTCATCCGAATAATGGTAATACATCATTTTTTAACCTTGAGTTTTGAGATTATTTTACATTTTATAAAAAGCACTCCATTGAAAATAGCTAAACATTTTCATAATCCTTATTAGCTTTTTAAAACAAAAGAATACTTTTTTACAAATTACAGTAAAAATTCAAAACACAACAGAGTTAGTTCATAAAAAATTAAATAAAGTTGATTATAATTTTTATATAATTAAAAGATGGCACATTTTAGTGAACTAAGCACCGTATTTTCCATCTATCTTCCTCATTATTCCTAATGGATTATCGTCTTTGAGTTCATCGGGCAGCAAATTATGTGGGAAACCTTGAAAGCATAATGGTCTTGTAAAACGATAAATAGCTGAGGTACCAACGGAAGTACTACCAGCGAAAGTAGTTGAGGGGAATGGCCCGCCATGCACCATTGAATGGCAAACTTCGACGCCTGTAGGAAAACCATCAATAATCAATCTACCCACTTTTTGGGTTAAGACATTTACCAACCTCACGTGTGCCGACATTCCGGCATTTAATCCGAACAAAGAAGCGGTTAAATGACCCGAAAAAAAGTGAGCTAATTCTTCCATTTGGGAAACATCCTTAGCTACTATGATTATACTTAAGGGGCCAAATATTTCTTCTATCTGAAAATTTGAATGTAAAACGGCCTCGGCCTTTACAGTTAATAAAGTGGGTGTAACCCCCGTAAAGGTCGTTGCTGCCTGGCCCAGGGTAACCACCTCAATATCAGCCTCAGCTTTTGCCGCCTCAATGGCTTTATCAAATTGATTTTTAATTCCTTCCGTTAGCATGCTACCACCAGGAGTCTGGTTAAATATTGCTTTAATTTTCTCCATAAAAGGAGAACAGTTTTCCCCCTCTTCAATGATTAATACGCCGGGATTAGTACAAAATTGACCTACGCCAAGATTTACTGCCTGCACAAAACCATCTGCCAGACGATCAGCATGATGTTCCAGGGCTTCTGAAAAAACAAAAACCGGATTCACGCTACCCATTTCCGCATACACAGGAATGGGCTCTTCTCTTTTCATAGCTGCATTAAAAATAGCCATGCCCGCCGCGTGAGAGCCTGTAAAACCTATGGCTTTAATGTCGCTTAGATTAACCAGGGTCATTCCCACAGCTGGACCGCCATGGACCATTGAAAACACACCATCGGGCATATTTGCTTCCCGGGCGGCATTAATAATAGCCATTCCAATCATTTCGCAGGTTCCGGGATGAGCGGGATGGGCTTTCACAATAACCGGGCACCCTGCTGCTAAAGCGGAAACGGTATCACCACCTGCCACAGAAAAAGCCAGAGGAAAATTACTGGCGCCAAAAACGGCAACGGGACCTAAAGCCGTTTGCATAGAGCGAATATCTGGTTTAGGCAAAGGCTGACTGTCCGACTGAGCCAAATCGATACTTGCATTTACCCAGGAGCCCTCCTTTAGAAGGGCGGCAAAAAGTTTAAGCTGCCCTACTGTTCTTCCCCGTTCTCCCGTAATTCTTGCCAAAGGCAAACCTGTTTCAAGGTGACATCGCTGGAGTAAATCATCGCCCAATTTTTCAATATGTTCTGCAATCAAGGTAAGAAAATGTGCTTTTTCAGCACCCGATGTTAATCGATACTGCTGAAAAGCATTCGACGCCTTTTCACCTGCTAAAGCGATTTCTTCATCGGTTGCCTCCTTAAAAAAAGGCACTAGCTTTTCCCCATTTACCGGATTTATAGCTTGAAATGCCTGCTTGCCTGCTCCTGAAGGAGAGAAGCCTATATATTGGTTACCCTGCAAATTCATGTTTTATTTTTTAACCCCCACGGTATTTTTCAATATCCCAATGGGTTCTATTTCAATAGTTACCATATCCCCAACTAAAAGGGTAAAATCATTATCGGGAACAAGACACGTTCCCGTCATCAAATATACACCTTTTGGAAAGCTCATTTCTCTAAAAAGAAAATCCACTAATTCCTGGTGCTTTCTTTTCATTCTATCTATTGAAATTTGACCTTCAAAAGCTATGACACCGGCTCTCTCAATATTCATTTTAATGACAGTATCCGATGCAAGAGGTGATTGAGGAACATACAAACAAGGGCCTATGGCTGCAGAAAAGTCATAACTTTTGGCTTGAGGCAGATATAGAGGATTTTCGCCCTCAATATCTCTTGAACTCATATCATTTCCAATGGTATAACCAACTATTTTCCCTGAACTGCTGGCAAATAAAGTTAATTCCGGCTCAGGAACATTCCAATGGCTATCTCGTCGAATATGAACGATTTCATTGGGACCGGCACATCTTTCTGCGGTAGATTTAAAAAATAATTCAGGACGATCCGCCTCATATACTTTAGCATAGAAGTCAGCTGCACCGCTGGTTTTTGATTCTTCCATTCTAGCCTCACGGCTTCTTAAATAGGTTACACCTGCAGCCCAAATTTCCTGATGATGAATAGGTGCCCGCCAATCATTTTCCAAAAATTCAGAAGCTGAGAAAGGAGCCATTCCCGCTATCTTACTGCTAACAAATGAGTACAAATCATCTCTATTCACCAAAGAATCCCAATCCAAATCTTCTACTTTGAATAAATCACCCTGATGATTAATTACAATGTCTTTTGTAGTTCTGTATATTTTCATAAACCAAATATACTTGTTATCCGAATAAAATAAAAAAGGTGAAGCATAATTATGCTCCACCTTACTGGAAATAATAATGGTTGTTTAAACTGAGAGTGCCTGGCATTTGGCTATTAAATCCTTCCACTTGGGTAAGGTATGTTTTGGATAATCTGAATATTCCTTTGGTGTAAAATCGGTTACAGCTTTAAAGACCACAGAAAAACGACTTCTGCTGGTAAAACCGCATTCGTTTGCCAATCCTTCCACAGTATGCAGAGTTAAATATCCTTCATTTATGCATTGTATGGCATAGTAGATACGCAGGGCAATCTTACATTTGATAAAACTAAGGCCCAGATTTTCTTTTAATTGAGCTATCAGATTCCCCGAAGGAATTCCTATGATTTTAGAAAAATCAATCGTGTTGAAATTTATTGAAGTGAATGATTTAGAAAAATACACTCTCTGTAAAAATTCTAACCATCTATCTTCCGTTTCTGCTTTTGAAAATTTTTGTCTTTTAACCATATCATTATTACTTTAGTCAGCAAATCAATTAAGCTTCAACAAAGTAATATTGAAATTTATACATATTTATAAAATATAATATATAGAAATAAAACTAAACAAATATCTAGTGGTTAATCTATTTGTTCCAATGGTTTTATTTTCTGTCTCCAAAACTTTTCAGCCTTTGTCCCAATGAACCAAAATGAAATACCCATAAGGGCGAAAAACAAGGCTTTATGCATTGAATTCCAGAAATATTCAAAATAACGGGTGTACATATTCAGCAAAAAGAACAAAAACCCAATAAGCTGTAGTTTATTATCCTGCATTTTGAATCCTCTATATATAGCCAACAGACAAACGATCATAGCAAAAACACCCCAAAAAATCCTGCTGAATTGTTGCGTTTTTTCCCAGTGGTCAACATTGGGAACATTCCCGGAAATAGATAAAATCCACAGAAAAAAAAACAACAAAAGGAGGCTAAATAATTGCGAAGAAGGGATAAAAAGCTGCAAGGCTTTATTATTTTTCAATAGACTGGTAGCGATGTAAAGTAATAAGGCCAGAACGGTGATTCTTAGTGGGAAATTCATTCCCAGAAAGTAATTTCCATTGCTGGTCCATTCTTCCGTAAAAGAAACATAACAGGCGACCAAAGAGCATAAAGATAAAATCCACAGAGGAACAGAACGAAATGAATAGCCTAACAAGGCATAACTCAATGTACTCACCGTTAGAATGGTAGTAAATTCAAATTGATTTTCATCAAAAATCTCAAGCAAATAAATGAATGAAAAACTTAAAAAAACAGCTCCAAGTAATTGAATGAAGGCAATAGAGAAAGATTTTTGTGGATTTTTATTTTCAAATTTCCAGCCTAAAAAGAAAGTTATTGCAGATAAAATGGCAAAAAGAATACTCAACACAATTTTTGGCGCCTCAAAAATATACGTAATTAGAGAAATAATCCATTTATCAGCGATTAAGGTACCTATGGCAATGACGATAGAGGCAATTGCCAGCCAAAAAGAATATTTTGATACTTTAGCCCAGTCAATTTCCTGAATGGTATCATATTCTTTTAATTTATTTGCCACATCAACATCTATTAATTCAGCCTTTTCCCATCCCTCAATGACCTTATTTATGAGCGACTTTTGGTTTTTGTTCAGTTGCATGTCATTTTTTTTAAATCAATAATTTGAAATATAAGTAAACCTTTCAAATAATCATAATTTACCTTATATTTAACCTGATTAAAAATTAAAATATGCTATCGAATAAATTATTTATTTCTTTTTTCATATTGGTTATCTCCGCTTCCATTGGGAAGGCTCAATGTACTATAAAAGATTACAGTACCTTTAAAAATGTACTTAGAGTGGACGGTGATTACGTGCAGACTTATGACACTTTCAGGAGAATTTACAAGATTGATGGCCCATTTTTATTGGCCTATAACACTTATAAAAAACTGTTGAAATTTGAAGGTGGATTTATCATCAGATATTCAGATTTCAAAAAAATCGGTAAGTTAGATGGCGAATATTTAATAGATTACCGAACATTTAAACGTGTTGCCCGATTGGAATGTCCAGGTAAAAATAGTGCACTGGCCGCAGCTGCCTATTTTCTGAATTAGAAAAAACTTGATTGCGGGAAGAAAACAAAGGTTATGAGGTTATTTTTTTTAATCATTTTCTACACATTTTTACATTTTTCCATACTCCACGGGCAGCCATTGAGTGACAGTCAGAAAGCCGTTTCCTTCTATCGAAAAGGAGAAGATGCTTTACTTAAAAATAAATACAAAACAGCCATTCAGTACTTTAAATTAGCCATAAAATTACAACCCGATCTGGTCGCGGCGGAAAGGGGTATTGGCATTGGCTATGAAGGCCTGAACGACTGGTACGCAGCAAGGCAAATGTATGCCTCTATCATTGAAAAGGCCCCTCAGTTTTCACGATTACTTTATTATCAAATAGGAGAACTCTATTATAAAGAGGGGAACTACAAAAGAGCGATAAGTTACTTTGAACAGTTTGAACGGTTACAGGGATTACCGCTTATCCAATTTACTGTCAATGGCGAAAAAGAGGAAATTTTAGAACGGGAAACCTTAAAAAAATTACCTATTACTTTTCAAGCATGCAGAATGGCCCTGGATAGTTCACATTTGGCCACGCAATCGAACGTAATAAATCTGGGCAGTTCTATAAATACTACAGCAGATGAATATTTTCCATTTATAACCAATGATCAATTCATTTTGCTTTACACCAAAAGAAAAAATGAAAATAAGGACGAAGATTTGTTTATTGCCACCAATAATGAAGACAACCAATGGGGAAATGGTTCACCTTTTGATAATCAAATAAATACCATTTTCAATGAGGGTATGAGCACATTGGTCAGAGACGGCCGAACCCTATATTTTACGGCTTGTAATCGTCCCGAAATTAAAGGACCTTGTGATATTTGGACAGGACAAATCGAAAACGGACAAGTCAGAGAGGTAAAGGCTATAGTAGATCATCCTAATTCTGACAGTTGGGAAAGCCAGGCCTGTATTTCCTGCGATGGCCGCGTTTTGTATTTTGCCAGTAACAGACCTGGTGGACTAGGTGGTACAGATATTTGGGTGTCGGTAAAGCAGAAAGACGGAACATGGAGTAATCCCTCCAATCTGGGTGCACCTATAAATACAGACAAAGATGAAGAATCTCCATTTATTAGCAATGATGGAAATCGTCTGTTTTTTTCATCAACGGGTCATATTGGTTTCGGCGGTCAAGATATTTTCATGAGCTCTTTTGACAAATACAGAGGATGGAGCAATGCCTTTAATCTGGGCCCCACAATCAATAGTCCATTTGAAGATTTAGGATTTGTTCTTACAGCAGACGGACTTTCCGGTTATTTTGCCTCTGACAGACCTGAAGGATTTGGGGGTATGGATATTTACAAAGTAAACCTGCAGAGTCAATTAAGGGGTGATTTAATCACTTACGTTTATGGCAGTATAAAAGATTCTTTAACTGGAAAGCCGCTTAAAGGCACAATAAATTCGACGTCATTCCCTCTCGTGCAAGTAGATAATCAAGGTAGATTTTTTCTATGTGTTCCCGCAAATACCTCATTACCACTTGTCATTACTCATCCGGGGTATCATAGTCAGACCTTAATTAGGAATATACCCGAATGGAATAACAGAAAATTCTACCCTTTGAAAATTTTGCTTGTTCCCATACAGGTACCCATTCCTGAGGTAGTGAAACCCGAACCAGTGGATACCGCTCCTCCTTTGAGTAGTAATCGCTTCAAGGAATTGAAAAGATATTATCATTCTTTGTATTTTCAGTTTGATAGTGACATCCTGGAAATAGGTGAAAAAGAAAAGATAGAAGCATACATCGCGGGAATACCCTCAAATTTCATTCAAAGAGTGGAGATAAACGGCTATGCTGACGACGTGGGCGATTTTAAATACAACTTAGATTTATCGGAAAAAAGAGCCAAAGTTGTTTCCTTGTTATTATTGGAAAAGGGGGTAGAAATTAGTAGAATTTCATTGAAAGGTCATGGAGAAATAAAAGATGACCGACCGAAACCATTAAACCGGAAGGTTGAGATAAAAATCACCACCTTAGAATAAATTTGGCGTTTAATGAAATAGCGTCTTGCCTTTGCCACACTTTTTTAGGTTGTTATTTATTGCGTTGACTATAAATGTGTTATAATTTTTGGTTTTTATGGGATGTTTAAATCAAGTAAAAAAAACGGTCTTGAAGCACAAGCGTGGTTGTTATTAGCTTTTATAAACAGGAACTTGAAAAATTAGGCTTTACTTTTAAACAGTCAACTCGATCTATTTTACCACGAAAAATTAAAGTAATTTGTCGAGAAAATTTTTAAAAAAAAGCCTCCAAACAAGGAATAATCCGATGTTTGGAGGCAGCACCTAAAAAATTTAGGCAAAAATTTATTTATTCAAAACTCTTTTCATTGTTACACCAATTTCTGCGGGAGAAGAAACAACATGAATACCACATTCTCTCATGATGGCCATTTTTGCTTCAGCGGTATCTTCGGCGCCACCAATGATTGCACCGGCATGCCCCATTTTTCTACCTTTTGGCGCAGTTTGACCTGCAATAAATCCAACAACAGGTTTGGTACCATGTTCTTTGATGTAATAGGCAGCTTCAGCTTCCATGCCACCACCAATTTCACCAATCATGATAATACCTTCCGTTTCTGGATCATTCATAAGTAGTTCTACGGCTTCCTTGGTAGTCGTTCCGACAATAGGATCTCCTCCTATGCCTATGCAGGTAGATTGCCCCATACCCGCCTTTGTAACTTGATCAACCGCTTCGTAGGTAAGGGTTCCCGAGCGGGAAACGATACCAATTTTACCTTTTTTATGAATAAAACCTGGCATAATTCCACATTTTGCTTCATCAGGTGTAATAACACCAGGGCAATTGGGACCTATTAAACGGCAGTCAAAATTTTGCAATATAAGCCTTAACCTTAACCATATCTTGTACTGGAATACCTTCAGTAATACAAATAATTACTTTGATACCCGCCTCCGCAGCTTCCATAATGGCATCAGCAGCGAAAGGAGGTGGAACAAAAATTACGGTAGTATCCGCGTGAGCAAGTTTAACTGCATCAGCCACTGTATTAAAAACCGGTTTATCTAAATGGGAAGAACCTCCCTTTCCCGGGGTTACTCCACCGACAACCTGAGTGCCGTAAGCTATCATTTGTTCAGCATGAAAAGTACCCTCTTTACCCGTAAAACCCTGAACAATAATCCTAGAGTCTTTATTTACCAAAACAGCCATGTGTTCAATTATATTTAAAAGCGATAAAATTTAAACCTACTCTTCACTAATAATAAAAACGTCCTCTCCTTTTTTAGACATAAAGTACTTTTCACGAGCTATGGCTTCTCCATTTTTCTTCAACAACTCACCTTCTCTCTTCGCCTCGATAATCTTATTGGTAAAATTATCTTTATCATTTCTAAGTTGATCAATGCTTTTATTTAAACGCCATTGTTCAAAAAGATTGTGTTTATCAAAAATGAAAAGCCAGGATACAAATACAACTGCGGTGAAGATGTATTTATTTTGAAGAGGCTTAGGCAGCAACCGACTGATGAAATACTTAGACCATGCCATAGATAGTTAATTTATCTTTTAAGTATAGAACGCCCTGGAAAGATAGCAATGGGACCAAGTTCTTCTTCAATACGAAGAAGCTGATTATACTTTGCAACCCTATCCGAACGGGACATTGAACCCGTTTTAATTTGACCTGTATTCAGCGCAACGGCTAAATCTGCAATCGTAGTATCTTCCGTTTCCCCAGATCTATGACTCATAACTGCCGTAAAGCCATTTCTATTAGCCAGATTAACTGCATTAATAGTTTCAGTTAAAGAACCTATTTGATTTACCTTAATTAAAATAGAATTAGCAGATTTTTCATCAATACCTCTTTGCAAACGAAGCGTGTTGGTAACAAATAAATCATCACCTACAAGTTGAACCCTGTTACCAATGGCTTGCGTTAATTTACTCCATGTGGCCCAATCATCTTCAGCAAGACCATCTTCAATGGAGCAAATAGGATATTTATTGACCCAAGACTCCCAATATCCAATCATCTCATCGGAGGAAAGTTTTTTTCCTGACGATTTTTTGAAATGATAAAGACCTTCATCTTCCAGATAAAACTCCGAAGCTGCAGCATCCATAGCTATGAGGATATCTTCTCCAGCCTTGTATCCTGCTGCTTCAATGGCAGTTAATACAGTTTCAATGGCCTCTTCATTCGACTTAATATTCGGTGCAAAGCCACCTTCATCACCAACATTAGTAGAATAACCTTTCTTTTTCAAGACTGTTTTAAGATGATGAAACACTTCGGCACCCATTCTTATTGACTCTGAAAAGGTAGGAGCACCTACTGGCATAATCATAAACTCTTGAAAATCTATACTATTATCAGCATGAGAACCTCCATTAAGAATATTCATCATTGGAACTGGAAGCGTACGTGCATTAACACCACCTAAATAACGATAAAGAGGTAAACCAGCAGCTTCGGAGGCAGCCTTTGCAACAGCCAATGAAACACCTAAGATAGCATTTGCGCCTAATCTCGATTTATTTGCTGTACCATCAAGACGAATCATTTGTTCATCGATGGCTACCTGTTCAAAGACATCAAGGCCAATAATCTCATCTGCAATAGCTTCATTAACATTTATAACAGCTTTGTTAACGCCCTTTCCCAGATAACTTTTAGGGTCATTATCTCTTAATTCAACGGCTTCGTGTTTACCCGTTGAAGCACCGGAAGGGACTGCGGCCCTACCAAAATAACCACTCTCTGTAGTTACCTCGACTTCAATGGTTGGATTCCCTCTGGAATCAAGTATTTGTCTCGCATGAACATCTACAATTGCACTCATTACACTAAATATTTTAAAGGTACGGACTGCATTTAAGCAGTCATAAATTGAACGAATTGATCAAATAAATATCTTGCATCATGAGGGCCGGGAGAGGCTTCAGGATGATATTGAACTGAAAATGATTTTTCACCAATAATGCGAATTCCCTCTATGCTATCATCATTTAAATTAACATGAGTAATTTCAATATCGGCTGTCCTTGTTCTTACAACAGAAGGATCAATCCCGAATCCATGATTCTGGCTGGTAATTTCACACTTCCCTGTTGAAAGATTCAGCACTGGATGATTGATACCTCTATGACCATGATGCATTTTGAAAGTGGGAATTCCTGCAGATAGTGCCAGTAATTGATGACCTAAACAGATTCCAAAAACAGGTTTTTTAAGTTGTCTGATTTCTTTAACCGCTTCAATAGCGTAATCCATAACTGCTGGATCGCCAGGTCCATTTGATAAAAAATAACCATCTGCATTAAAATCCAACAACTCACTAACAGGTGTTTTTGCAGGAAAAACCTTAGCAAATACACCTCTTTCTACTAAACAGTCTAATATATTCTTTTTAATACCAAAATCCAATACTGCCACTTTCAGCGGAGCGGAAGAAGAACCAACGGTGTAAGGAATATCAGTTGACACTGCAGATGCAAGTTCAAGGCCATCCATGGAAGGAACTGCTTTCAACAGCGTCATTAATTCATCTAAATCTGAAATAGTAGAACTTATGATACCATTCATAGCGCCTTTGCTACGAATATGTCTAACAATTGCTCTCGTGTCAACGTCAGAAATACCAACTAAATGCTCTTTTTCAAAATAGCTTTGAATAGAGTCATCCGCTAAATTCCTTGAAAAAGGAACCGTGAAATTTTTACAAATCAATCCGGAAATTTGAATCTTATTAGATTCAGCGTCCTTTTGCGAGGTACCATAATTACCTATATGTGCATTTGTTGTGACCATTAACTGACCACTGTAAGAAGGGTCAGTAAAAATTTCCTGATACCCTGTCATACCAGTATTAAAACAAATTTCACCAGTAGTAATACCCTTAACACCAACGGACCTACCTTTAAAAAAGGTACCGTCATCGAGGAGTAAAATAGCGGGACTAAAAGATTCTTCCATGAAATATAGCAGTATACCAACAATAAAACCTCACAAATATAGTATTATTAGGCAACAATGAAAGGAAGAAACTTAAAATTTTAAATAAAGTAAAGGAAAACTTAACACTTAAAAAGACAAAAACAAAAGGAGGCTATCCAAAATGAATAGCCTCCTTTAAAGAAAAATATATAGTAAATTAATCCTTATTTTCCAATTCAGTCGTGTCGTCTGCGTCCACAACTGCATCTTCAACAACTGCTGAAGATTCAGCACCCGCGGCGGTCCCTTTTCCACGACGACCTCTTCTTCCAGTTGACTTAGAAGTATCAGATTTAATTTTGTAAACTTCGTTGAAGTCAACTAATTCTATGATAGCGATATCAGCTGCATCACCCTTTCTGAAACCTAATTTCACTACTCTTAAGTAACCACCCGGTCTGTTAGCTATTGCAGGTGCAACGGTTGCGAATAATTCAATTAGAGCCTCTTTATTTTGAAGATAACTAAATATAACCCTGCGATTGTGTGTGCTATCATTTTTAGACTTAGTAAAAAGAGGCTCAGCAAAAACCCTGAGAGCTTTAGCTTTAGCTTCTGTAGTAGTAATTCTTTTGTGCATAATCAAAGAAATCGTAAGGTTTCTAAGTAACGCTTTTCTGTGGGCAGATTTTCTGCCTAAATGGTTAAGTTTATTACCGTGATTCATAAAAAAGGTTTAACGTCGCATCACTAAACATTGATTAAGGCTTATACAATATTCGGTTAATGCAATAATAATAAAGAAGAAGTGGTATAAAAAGCCTGACACTTACCTCTTAGATAAAATTTATTCTTCGTCCAATTTGAATTTGGCCAGATCCATACCAAAATTGAGACCTTTTTCAACTAAAAGCTCTTCAATTTCAACAAGGGATTTTTTACCAAAATTTCTGAACTTTAACAATTCATGCGTATCGTAATGAACAAGTTCAGCCAATGTATTAATCTTAGCCGCTTTCAAACAATTATAAGCACGAACGGACAAATCAAGATCTTCAAGAGAAGTTTTTAATAACTTCCGCATGTGCAATATATGCTCATCGACAATATTTTCTTCCTTACTCGACGCATCGTCAAAGGTAATATTCTCATCAGTAATAAGCATAAGATGCTGAATCATAATCCTCGAAGCTTCCTTAATAGCTTCTTCAGGATGAATGGTTCCATCCGTCTTTAAGTCTATAGTTAACTTCTCATAATCTGTTCTCTGACCAACTCTTGTACTTTCAATTTTGTAAGATACATTTTTGATTGGAGTATAGATGGCATCCACAGGAATAACACCTATTGGAGAATCTTTAGTAATAGACTCGTCCGCAGGAACATAACCTCTACCTTTAGTAATGGTAATTTCCAATTCAAGATTAACCGTAGGTTCCATACTACAGATAAGCAGGGACGGATTCATGATTTTGAAATGGCTGGTATGAGCTTCAATATCACCGGCAGAGAATGAATTTTTCCCAGAAATAGTCATATAAATTTTATCCCCATCGAATTCATCTTCAGGAACTAATTTTTTTAATCTAATCTGTTTAATATTCAGGATAATCTCAACTACATCTTCAACTACACCAGGTATAGTTGAAAACTCGTGATCAACGCCCGCAATACGGATTGCACTAATCGCATAACCCTCTAAAGAAGAAAGAAGTACACGACGTAAGGAGTTACCAACAGTCTGCCCGAACCCGGGTTCCAACGGTTTAAACTCGAATAAACCCTCAAAATCGTTTGATTTTTGTAAAACAATTTTATCGGGCTTTTGAAAATTTAGAATACTCATAGGTCGGAATAAAAAAACAAAAAAGTGACAAAAATAACGTCAATAAAATGTTTTTATTTGGAATAAAGTTCTACAATGAGTTGTTCGTTAATCTTTTCAGGAATCTGACTACGCTCAGGTAGAGATATGAAGGTACCTTGAAACTTATCAGGATTAACCTCTAACCATGGATATTTTCTAACTTCACTGGCACGACCTGCCAGGCTATTAGCTACAATTTCTAAACTTTGAGATTTTCCTCTTACCGTAATAACGTCACCTGGACGAAGCAAGCAAGATGGAATATTGGTTAGAATACCGTTAACAAGAATATGTTTGTGTGTAACAAGCTGTCTTGCACCATTTCTCGTAGGAGAGATACCTAAGCGGTAAACAACGTTATCGAGTCTTGATTCAAGCAACTGAAGTAAAACTTCACCAGTTACACCTGCTTTGCGGGCAGCTTTTTCAAATAAATTACGGAACTGTCTTTCAAGCAATCCATAAGTATATTTAACTTTCTGCTTTTCAGTAAGTTGAACTGCGTAATCAGAACGCTGTTTACGTCTTCTTGTAGCACCATGCTGACCTGGAGGTGATTTTCTACGTTCGAATGATTTATCAGGACCATAAATTGCCTCGCCAAATGCTCTTGCTTTTTTTGTACGGGGACCAGTATATCTTGCCATAAGGAATATTATTAACTATTAAGAATTAAACCCTTCTTCTCTTTGGAGGACGACAACCATTATGAGGAATAGGAGTCATGTCCTTAATAACAGAAACTCTGATACCTGCACCATCCAATGCACGAATAGCAGCTTCTCTACCAGAACCAGGCCCCTTAACGAAAACTTCAGCCACTCTAAGACCGGCATCATGAGCCACTTTGGCTGCATCAGCAGCTGCAATCTGTGCAGCATAGGGGGTATTCTTTTTAGAACCTTTAAAGCCAGATTTACCCGCTGAACCCCAAGAAATAACCTGGCCAGCTTTATTGGTAATTGAGACAATAATATTATTAAAAGAAGCTTGAATAAAAGCATAACCTTCCGATTCCACTTTTACGACCCTTTTTTTTACATTTTTTTTGGTTGCTTTTGCCATTTTACAAAAAACATTTAGTGTAACTGTTAATAAACAATTACGATAGAATTACTTAGTTACCTTCTTTTTGTTTGCGACTGTCTTACGCTTACCCTTACGAGTTCTGGCATTGGTACGAGTACGTTGACCTCTTACAGGTAAACCTTTTCGATGCCTCAAACCTCTTAGACAAGCAATATCCATTAATCGCTTAATACTCATTTGCACTTCTGAACGGAGCTCACCTTCAGTTTTGAACTCGGTAGAAACAATACGAGAAATCTCTCTAATATTGTCATCGGTCCAAGTTTCCACTTTAGCATGTTCATCAACGCCAGCTTGCGCAAGAATATTCAGGGCCGTTGTACGCCCAATGCCATAAATATAAGTTAATGCGATAGCACCACGTTTATTTCTCGGCAAATCCACACCGCCAATTCGAGCCATGTTTCTTAGTTTATAGTTTAGGAAACCAAACAGGAATTAACCCTGTCTTTGTTTCAGTTTAGGATTTTTCTTATTAATAATGTAAACTTTCCCTTTTCGTTTGACTACAATGCAGTCAACAGATCGTTTTTTCACAGAAGTTCTTACTTTCATTTGTTTGCTTTTAATAGCGTTAAAGTTTCAGCGGACGATTATTTATATCGATAGGTAATTCTTCCACGAGCCAAATCATAGGGTGACATTTCAACAGAAACTTTATCACCTGGAAGAATACGAATGTAGTTCATACGCATTTTACCAGAGATGGTTGCTGTTATTTGGTGGTCGTTTTCCAACCTAACCCTAAACATGGCATTTGAAAGAGCTTCCTCAATAATACCGTCTTGTTTAATCAAATCTTTTTTAGACATATACCGAATTTCGGAGTGCGAAGATAAACAAAATCTATTTCAGTTTACTCATTTTAGTAATAAAAATCAGTTAATCTGATAGTTAATAGTAAAAAAACTAACTTTCTAACCTGACTGATGTTAAAAAAGGGTTTTCAACACAAGCCTTTTCGATGCCAGAATGGTCTGATAAAACCATAACACCATCATCAAAAATAGCTATAGTATGTTCATAGTGAGCGGAGTAGGACGAATCCTTGGTTACTACCGTCCAGCCATCATCAAGAACTACCACTTCTTTCTTACCAAAATTAACCATTGGCTCTATGGCAATAACCAAACCACTTTTGATTTTTTGCCCAGATCCCCGTTTACCCGCATTGGAGACAACAGGTTCCTCATGCAATTGTTTACCAATACCATGACCTACCAATTCACGAACGACACTAAAACCACATTCTCCTTCGATAAAAGACTGAATAGAAAAACCAATGTCACCCATTCTCATTCCACAACGTGAAACTTCAATTCCCTTATACAAAGAGGCTAATGTGGCCTTACAAAGGTTAAGATTATCTATAGACACTTCTCCCAAAAGAAAAGTAAAAGCTGCGTCACCAAAATAGCCGTTTTTAAGCACGCCACAATCGATAGAAACCAAATCGCCCTCTTTCAAGAACAAGTCATTTTTAGGAATTCCATGAACCACTTCGTTATTCAACGAAATACAAAGTGATGAAGGAAAACCATTATAACCCTTGAAAGCAGGAAGACCACCCTTTGATAAAATAAAAGATTCAGCCTTGTCATCTATTTCCTTTGTACTGATACCCGGCTTGAGAAAATAAGCCACATATTCAAGCGTTTCAGAAACAATCTGGCAGCTTTCTTTTATAAAAGCGACCTCCTCTTTAGTTTTATAATGAATCATTTATCCTGATATAAAAACCATTCAAAATAAAGGATAATACTTTTATTACCCCGTTTAAAAAAGCAATATATAACTCACACAAAATAATATGGAGTTAAATTTCATTTCCAAGACCCTGTAAACGACTTCCCGTTTGTCTTCCCTGTACTTTCCCAGATTTAACCAAACCATCATAGCGGCGCATCAACAAATAACTTTCAATCTGAGCTAATGTATCCAGTACAACAGCAACTAAAATTAAAAGAGAAGTACCCCCAAAGAAAATGGAGAAGGAACGATTAACACCGAAAGCAGCTGCGAAGGCAGGTAAGATGGCAATAAGTCCAAGAAATAATGCACCTGGTAGGGTTATTCTACTTGTAATATTATCAATGTATTCTGCTGTTGGCACACCCGGTTTAACCCCAGGAATAAAAGCATTTTGTCTTTTAAGGTATTCAGAATAATTTTGTGGATTCACTAATAAAGCCGTATAGACATAAGTGAATACAAAAATTAAAAGGAAATAAATTACATTATACTCCACAGATGCGAAATCATTCAAAGCTATAAGGAAACTACTGGAAGAGGCAGCTTCAGCGGATGCAAATTGCATTGCTGTAGAAGGAAGAAACATCAATGCCTGAGCAAATATGATAGGCATAACACCTGACGCATTTAACTTCAATGGAATGTAATCTCTTGCCCCTGCATTCGGAAGAGAAGAACCCTCCCTACCGACTGCCTTTCTTGCAAATTGTATTTGAATACGTCTGACAGCTTGCACCACCATAATAGTAAGTATGATAATAACAAAAAGCAGCGCCATCTCCAATACAAATAAAAGTAAGGCATTATTCTCCAATTGAGCCTGAAATTCAAAACCCAGGGCAGAAGGTAAAGTAGCAATGATACCTACAGTAATTAGTAAAGAAACACCATTACCGATACCACGATCTGTAATTCTTTCGCCTAACCACATAGACAATACCGTACCACCAGCTAAAATGATGATATTACTAAACCAAAAAATAGCTTTTGGAATAGCAGGATCAATAGCACCCATAGTACTAATGTAGGTAAGATAACCACTACCTTGAACCAGCGTAACAGCCACGGTTAACAGACGGGTAATTTGATTTAGCTTTTTTCTGCCCGACTCTCCTTCTTTTTGCTGAAGACGCTGAAAATATGGAACAGCAAAGCCTAATAACTGAATAACAATCGAAGAAGTTATATAAGGCATTATGCCTAAAGCTAATAAAGAAGCATTTTTAAATGCCCCGCCAGTGAATGAATTGATAAGACCAATCAAATCATTTGTTTGATCACCCGCTGCATTTTGAGCATCGAGTGCAGCAGGAATAACTCCCGGCAGAACAATATAGCTTCCAAATCGATAAACAACAAGAACAATTAACGTAGTCAGAATACGATTTCTGAGTTCGGTAATACTCCAAATATTTTTTAAAGTTGTAATAAACCGTTTCATGATAATTTGTTATACAAGGACAATAGACCCCCCTGCCTTTTCAACCGCCTCTTTAGCTGCGGGAGAACAAGCATGAACTGATAAATTAACCTTAGCCTTTAATTCACCCCTGCCAAGAACCTTTACTCTATCCAAACGAGCAATGAAACCATGCTCCTTTAAAGAATCTAAGTTAATATCTGTTAGGTTATGTTTTTCGACCATAAGCTGAATATAATCTAAATTAATAGGAACGTATTCAACTCTGTTAGGATTCTTAAAGCCCACTTTTGGCAAACGCATTTGAAGAGGCATTTGACCACCCTCGAAACCGCGCTTCAATTTATGACCAGCACGGGACTTGGCTCCCTTGTGGCCCTTTGTAGAAGTACCCCCACGACCAGATCCCTGACCTCTCGCTATTCGCTTCCCTTTTTTTACAGCACCTTTTGCTGGTTTTAAGCTATGTAATTCCATTGCTTGATATTTTAACTGATGTAAGTTATTTTCTAGTCAACCGCCGTTTCTGTAACCACTAAGTGAGCTACTTTGGCAATCATACCCATTATTTGAGGAGTAACTTCTTTAATCACTGAGTGATTAATTCTCCTAAGACCTAAAGCTACCATCGTATCTTTTTGACGCTTTGGTCGATCGATAATACTTTTGATCTGTGTTACTTTTACCTTTGCCATGTTTTAACCGTTAAATAGTTTTTCTAAAGTAATTTTACGTGTTTTTGCAATGACACGGGGATCTCTCAAGTTCTTCAAAGCTTCTATGGTAGCTTTAACCACGTTGTGAGGATTAGAAGAACCCTGAGATTTAGCTAATACATTGTGTACACCAGCTATTTCCAACACAGCACGCATAGAACCACCTGCGATAACACCGGTACCGTCAGAAGCAGGTTTCAATAAAACTTTACCAGCTTTAAATTTACCCAATACTTCGTGAGGAATGGTACCTTTATAGATAGGAACTTTTACTAAATTCTTTTTAGCATCATCTGCAGCTTTTGTAATTGCTTCAGAGACATCTCTCGCTTTACCCAAACCATGACCGACAGTACCATTACCATCACCCACAACTACGATAGCAGCGAAACTAAAAGTACGACCACCTTTGGTCACTTTGGCCACTCTATTTAGTTGAACCAATTTATCTTTTAGTTCTGTTTCAGCGGGTTTCACCCGATTTTCATTCTGTTTTGCCATTTTATTTTACAGTTGAGGATGATTAAAACTGGAGTCCACCCTCACGGGCACCATCAGCCAATGATTTAATTCTTCCATGGTAAAGGTATCCAGAACGATCAAAAACAACCTTAGAAATATTTGCTTCTTTGGCTCTTTCTGCTAAAAGCTGACCTACTTTGTAAGCTTGCTCTACCTTTGTTCCAACCCCTAATATGTCATTTTCACGAGAATCTGCAGCCACCAGTGTATGGCTTATAGTATCATCGATAATCTGAGCATATATTACTTTATTGCTTCTGAAAACACTTAAACGGGGAGAAGAGGCAACGCCTTTAATTTTCTTCCTGATTCTAAAGTGAATTCGCGTTCTGCTCTGTTCTTTTGTCAATTTCATTATTGGACATTTTCTAATCTTAGTGTAGGGAGAAAATCCAGACCCAAGATCCAAATAAAAAAAATATTAGTTAGGACTATTTCTTTTTAGCCCCAGTTTTTCCAAGTTTCCTGCGGACAATTTCGCCCACGAAACGAACACCTTTGCCTTTGTAAGGTTCTGGCTTACGGAATCCTCTGATTTTAGCGCTAACCTGACCAAGTAACTGCTTGTCAATACATTCCATAATTATTGTAGGGTTACCACCTTTATCCTGTTTAGTTTCTAAATTAACCTCATCAGGCAGCATAAAAAGAATTGGGTGAGAATAACCTAAAGTTAATTCCAATAATTTACCAGTATTCGCTGCACGATAACCCACACCAATGAGTTCGATGTTTGCCGTAAAACCAGTGGAAACACCGGTAACCATATTATTAATTAAAGAACGATATAAACCATGAACGGTTTTGTGCCTTTTTTGATCCGTTGGACGTTGGACAGTAACAACTGATCCATTAATATCGACGGTTAAATCTGGATCGATTTGTTGGTTAAGTGAACCTTTAGGACCTTTAACGGTAACTAAATTATTCTTACCAACACTCACTTCAACCCCACCTGGAAGCGTTATAGGAGCTTTACCTATTCTAGACATGTTTAATAAATTTAGAAGTGAGTAAATTAGTAGATATAAAGTAGAATTTCACCACCAACATTCAATTGACGTGCCTTCTTATCAGTCATTACTCCCTTAGAGGTAGAGACGATAGAAACGCCGAGGCCGTTAATAATACGTGGTATTTCGTCTGTTTTTGCATACTTACGAAGACCAGGCTTACTAACCCTTCCTAATTTACGAATAATAGGTTTACGCGTAAGTACATCATATTTTAATGCAATACGGATAAGTCCCTGATTACCCTTGCCACCTTCTTCAAATTTGTACTTCAAGATAAAACCCTGATCATACAAAATCTCAGTGATTGCTTTTTTAAGACCGGATGCTGGAATATCAACCAATCTGTGACCCGCCATTTGCGCGTTTCTAATACGCGTTAGATAATCGGCTATTGGATCTGTTACTGCCATTGTATAAATATTTACCGTGCGGTATTTCAGAAGAAACCTACACAGTTGTTAAGAAATTACCAACTAGCTTTAGTGATACCTGGAATTTTACCATCCAGTGCCATCTCTCTAAATTTAACTCTGCAAAGACCAAACTGTCTAATATAACCTTTAGGCCTTCCAGTTAACTGACATCTATTGTGCAGACGAATAGGGCTTGAATTTCTTGGAAGTAAATCCAATTCATCCCAACGACCTTCAGCCTTCAACTGCTTTCTTTTTTCAGCGTATTTTTCAACTAAACGCTTACGTTTCTTTTCTCTGGCTATTAATGATTTCCTTGCCATTATGCTTCTTCTTTTTTCTGATTTTTGAATGGTAACCCTAGAGCTTTCAATAAAGCAAGAGCCTCAGCATCTGTTTTGGCAGTAGATACAAAAGTTATATCCATACCAGAAACACGTGTAATCTTGTCAATATCAATTTCAGGGAAAATAAGCTGTTCTGTAATTCCCAAACTGTAGTTACCACGACCGTCAAAGCTTTTATCATTTATACCTCTGAAATCTCTAACCCTTGGAAGAGCAACACCAACCAAACGGTCAAGAAACTCATACATGTGGTGATGACGAAGGGTAACTTTAACCCCGATAGGCATTTTCTCTCTTAACTTAAAGTTAGAGATCGAAGTCTTAGCTTTGGTAGAAACAGCTTTTTGTCCGGCAATAGTAGATAACTCTTGAAGAGCTGCAGGAACGACATCTTTAAAATATTTGTCGCGAAGTCTTGGTGTATATTTCATCACTTAATCGTTTGGCCTGATTTTTTAGCATATCTCTCCATATTACCTTCACTGTCAGGACGACGTCCTACACGTGTTGGCTTATTTGTTTGTGGATCGACAACCATAATATTAGAAATATGAATAGAGGCCGGCTTTTCAATAATGCCGCCGGCATTTTCCTGTGTAGCTTTGGTATGTTTTTTAACCATATTAACCTGGTCAATAAGTACACGCTGCTTTTCAGGATAAACCTCCATTATCTCATGTATTTTAGTCCTATCTTTAGAAGAACCGGAAATAACCACCACTTTATCACCCTTCTTGACCTTTAATTTAGGAGAGAAACGTTTTTGTTGAATGATATTTTTTTTCATGTGCATTGTTTGAACCTATAGAAGGCGCTAAAAAATTATAATACTTCAGGAGCTAGGGAAACAATCCGCATAAAATCTTTATCCCTAAGTTCTCTTGCCACGGGCCCGAAAATACGAGAACCTCTCGGCTCATCTTGAGTATTCAGCAACACACATGCATTATCATCAAAACGAATATAAGAACCATCTTTACGACGAATTTCTTTTTTAGTTCTAACAATCACAGCTTTTGAGACTGAACCTTTTTTGATACCCCCTGGAGAAGTATCTTTGACTGAAACGACTATGGTATCACCTACGCCAGCATACCTGCGTTTCGAGCCACCGAGTACACGAATACAGAGAACTTCTTTAGCTCCACTGTTATCTGCCACTCTTAATCTGGATTCCTGTTGAATCATAGTATGTACATTTAGCGGATTTGAAAACGGTTAAAGTTACAAATCGTAAATTTCAAAATTATTTTGCTCTCTCAATTACTTCAACCAATCTCCAGCTTTTGTTCTTGCTGAGGGGACGGGTTTCCATTATACGTACGATATCACCGATGTGACATTCGTTTTGTTCATCATGAGCCATCAACTTTTTGGTCTTCATAATAAACTTTCCATAGATAGGGTGACGAAATTTACGTTCTACTTTAATAGAAATAGATTTCTCCATTTTGTTACTAGAAACGACACCCACTCTAGTTTTTCTTAAGTTCCTTTCTTCCATGATATTGCGACGTTAGCAATTACAAATTTAATCTTCTCCTGCGCACTTTTTTAGATCTGCCACTTTGTTCTTCCGGAGTAAGAACCAAAATTTCTCTAGACCTAAGTTCCGTGTGAATTTGCGCAATTTCACGACGTAGATTCCTCAAAACCAGAGGATTACCTAAACCTTTAACTGCATGTTCAAATTTCAATTTTTGATACTGCAATTCGGAGCGTTCCAATTCTCCCTGTAAGTCTAGTGTAGCCATTTCACGGAAATCCGTTATTCTGTTATTAGCCATTGTTAAAATGGATTAAATTAATGTTCAAAGACCCTTACGGGATAATTATTCAGCAATATCGTGGCGAACCACAATTTTAGTAAGACAAGGAAGCTTTTGAGCAGCCAATTTTAGGGCACCTTCAGCCACATCTCTTGGTACACCATCCAGTTCGAACATAATTCTACCAGCTTTTACGATGGCCACCCAATGATCTAGGGCACCTTTACCCTTACCCATACGAACCTCTTGAGGTTTGGAGGTAATAGGTTTATCTGGAAAAATACGTATCCAAACTTTACCCTCTCTCTTCATGAAACGAGTCATGGCAATACGAGCGGCTTCAATTTGCCTGTTGGTTAACCTTCCGCTATCCAAAGATTTGAGACCAAAGCTACCAAAAGCAATAGTACTTCCTCTTTGGGCGACGCCTTTTATACGCCCCTTGTGTTGTTTGCGGTATTTCGTTCTTTTAGGCTGTAACATAAAATTCTTTTTTATTGGCTTTAACAACAAAGAAATGACCCTTCATTCTAAAGCTCGGCAAAGATAAACTTTTTTTAAATAAATACTAACGTTTCCGTTGGTTTCTTCCATCTGCATTTCCGCCAGGTCCTCTTCTACGATTTCCGTCTCTTCTATCGCCACCTTTTTCACCACCTCTATCGTTACCACCTCTTGAGAAACCACCTCCACTATTGTTTCCGGAGACAGGTTTACCACTGGCTTGTTGAGCAACAGCTGGAGAAAGATCGCGTTTTCCGAGTACTTCACCTTTACAGATCCAGGTTTTGATACCTATCTTACCATAAACGGTTTGAGCCTCCTGCCATGAGTAATCGATATCTGAACGAAAAGTATGAAGAGGCGTTTTTCCTTCTTTAAATTCTTCTGAACGAGCCATTTCCGCTCCATTCAAACGACCAGAAATACGTACTTTTATACCTTCAGCTCCAGGCGTGCGCATGGTTGTCTGAATGGCCATCTTAATGGCGCGTCTGTAATTAATACGTGCTTCGAGCTGTTTCGCAATACCTTCACCTACAATAACTGCATCTAATTCAGGTTTGCGAATCTCAAGAATATTAATTTGAATATCCTTTCCAGTTAACTTCCTTAATTCACCACGAATTAATTCAACTTCCTGGCCACCCTTTCCGATGACAATCCCCGGACGAGAGGTATGAATAGTTACAGTAACACGCTTAAGCGTGCGTTCTATGACAACACGTGCAATACCCCCTTTAGAGATACGCGCTTGTAAATAATTACGGATTTGTTCGTCCTCAATAACTTTAGCCGCAAAATCTTTACCACCAAACCAGTTGGAATCCCAACCTCTGATGATTCCTAAACGATTTCCTATCGGATTAGCTTTCTGACCCATACCTTCTGGTATATTATAATTTGATAAATTAATTATTCTTCGGAAGCTGCGGCAACGGCAACAGTTTCACTTTCTAGGGGTACCCTATTTTGCACTACGATGGTGACGTGGTTTGTACGTTTACGTATTCTATGTGCACGACCATGGGGCGCTGGACGAAATCTTTTAATTTGTGTACCACCGTCAACGAAGGCAGTTTTAATAAAAAGATCAAAATCTGCCACATCATTTCCCTCAGCTTTATTACCCCAATTGGCTATAGCGCTATCGAGAAGTTTTTTTAACCAGATACCAGACTCCCTTTTCGTAAATCTAAGAATAGAGAGGGCATCACTTATTTTCTTTCCACGAATATTATCCACTACTAAACGCATTTTGCGTTCTGACATTGGGACATTTTTCAATTTGGCAATTGCTTCCATATTAAAATCATTGAATACCAATAAGGTATTTTAGTAATTCAAAATTATTTTTTACGATTTCCTGAGTGCCCCCTAAAATTACGGGTTGGAGAAAATTCACCCAACTTATGGCCAACCATGTTTTCAGTAACAAATACTGGAACAAAAGTTTTACCATTGTGCACTGCTATTGTTTCACCCACCATATCAGGAATAATCATAGAAGATCTGGACCAGGTTTTAATCACTGATTTTTTCTTCGCTGTTTTGCTTTCCATAACCTTTTCGAGTAGTTTATGAAAAACGTATGGGCCTTTTTTTATTGATCTTGCCATAGCAAATATAATTTGTTAAAGTTAAGCTTATGAAGCTATCCTTAGGTTATGGATTTTTGGTTTTTCTCTTAGTGATAATCAATCTGGAAGAATTCTTCCGAGTATCACGTGTTTTCTGACCTTTGGCCATAATTCCTGTCCTTGAACGAGGATGTCCACCGGAAGCACGACCTTCACCACCACCCATTGGGTGATCGACAGGGTTCATCGCTACACCTCTAACTCTTGGTCTGTTACCTAACCAACGGTTACGTCCAGCCTTACCCATAACTTGTAATCCATGATCAGGATTTGAAGTGTTACCAATGGTAGCTTTACAAGTATTAAGTACACGTCTTACCTCACCTGAAGGTAATTTAATAACCACGTACCTTTCCTCCTTATTCATCAAGGTACCGTAAGTACCGGCACTTCTGGCCATGGAAGCACCCTTTCCAGGTACAAGTTCTATAGCATGAATGTTAGCACCTAATGGAACCTCTTTCAAAACCATGGCATTACCAACGGTAGGAGGGGCGCCAGGACCAGATATTACCGTAGATCCAACGGCCAGACCGTTTGGCGCAATAATATATCTTTTTTCCCCATCTTCATATTGAAGAAGAGCTATATAAGCGGTACGGTTCGGGTCATATTCAATAGACATAACCTCAGCCTTTACACCGTCCTTATTCCTTTTGAAGTCAATAATTCTATAACGACGTTTGTGTCCACCACCTTTTTGGCGCATGGTCATCTTACCAGTATTGTTTCTTCCACCCGACTTTTTGATAGGGGCAAGAAGACTCTTTTCTGGCTCATCGGTAGTAACCTCCGAGAAAGTATTACCCACTCTAAAACGAGTACCAGGGGTAATTGGATTAAACTTTTTAACTGTCATGATATGGTTTTCAATTTAGATTCATCACGAGTAAGCACACCATAAAATCCTACTCATACGAATCGTTAACAATATTAATTACCGCCGAAAAAATCAATTTCCTCACCATGTCCAATGCGCACGTATGCCTTCTTGAAAGATGGTTTTCTACCTTTAAGTACACCTGATTTGGTGTTTCTTGATTTGGCTTTGCCAGGAACGACCAATGTATGGACAGATACAACAGCAACAGAGTACATATCTTCTACTGCTTTCTTAATCTCCAATTTATTGGCTCTCTTATCTACCTGAAAACAATAGTTGTTCTGTGTTCCGGATAGACCTTCTGATTTTTCGGTAATCAGTGGTTTTATTAAAATAAACTTGTTTGCCATTGTTCAACTAACTAGTGGGTAACACCCGATTTAAGCTAATGATTCAGTTAACTTTCCAAGAGCTGCTTCAGAAAGTACTAAAGATCTCGCGTTCATGATATCATAAACATTTAAATCCTGAGCTCTTATAACTTTAGCTGTTGGTAAATTCCTTCCTGATAAATACACGATTTTGTCATGCTCAGGTGTAACCAGAATTGATTTTTTATCTGAAATTTTTAAGTTCTGGAGAATATCCAAGAAAGCTTTTGTTTTTGGATTATCAAAAGTGAAATCCTCAACTACTACGATAGAACCTGACGCTGCTTTTGTGCTTAAAGCAGAAACTCTGGCCAGTTTACGTACCTTCTTATTTAATTTTTGCTCGTAATCTCTTGGAACCGGTCCGAATATACGTCCTCCACCATGGTATAATGGATTTTTGATATCCCCCTTACGAGATCCACCTGTACCTTTTTGTTTATGTAATTTACGAGTTGAACCCGCAACTTCACTACGACCTTTAGTCTTATGCGTTCCTTGACGCTGATTTGCCAGGTAAGCTTTAACCGCTAAATAAATGACATGGTTGTTAGGTTCTACACCAAATATTGCATCTGGTAACTCAACCTCTCTCCCGGTCTCTTGGCCATTTATATTATGAATAACTAATTTCATGCTAATAATATTAATCCCTAAGGACAGTCAAAAATTACTTTTTCTCCAAAATAACAGTAGAACCATTGTGTCCGGGAATAGCTCCCTTAACAAGAATTAAATTCTTATCTGCGAATATTTTAACTACACGAAGATTCTTGATTTTAATTCGGTCGTTACCGTCACGTCCTGCCATTCGCATTCCCTTGAATACACGAGATGGGTAAGAAGAAGCACCGATTGAACCTGGGGCACGCTGTCTGTTATGCTGACCGTGAGTAGCATCATTTACACCCGCAAAAGCATGTCTTTTTACTACACCCTGAAAACCTTTACCTCTGGATTGGCCTATGGCGTTAATAGCATCTCCTTCGCTGAAAATTTCGTCCACCGTAATTGCGTCTCCAATAGACTTACTTACTGCATTGAAATCTCTGAATTCAATAATATTAGACTTTGGGGTAGTGTTAGCAGCTTCAAAGTGACCTTTGAGTGCTTTGGTCGTATTCTTTTCTTTAGCTTCGCCGAAACCTAACTGCAAAGCGTTATAACCATCTGTATCAGATGATTTAACTTGGGTAACAACGCATGGACCCGCTTCAATAACGGTACAAGCTATGTTACGACCAGTACTATCATAGATACTGGTCATGCCTATTTTTTTTCCTATTAATCCGTTCATCAGACTTTTATTTTAATCTAAATATTTCACTGCTAAATTTGGGCAATGAAAATAGACTACGTCAATTTAACTTGAATATCTACACCACTCGGCAATTCCAACTTGGATAGAGCATCCACAGTCTTCTGCGTTGGAGTATAAATTTCAATCATTCGTTTGTGCGTTCTCAATTGGAACTGCTCACGAGATTTCTTATTGACGTGCGGTGAACGGAGCACAGTAAATATTTTTTTCTCTGTGGGCAGCGGAATCGGGCCAGTTACGATGGCACCACTATTGCGAACAGTTTTTACAATTTTCTCCGTCGATTTATCTACGAGATTATGGTCGTAGGAACGAAGTTTGATTCTAATCTTCTGATTCATGCCTTTTTAAAGCTAGTTTATGTCAAAAAATTTAAGCTTTCGGGTACATTTACCCGTATGCCAATTACACTCTTATTATTCAGTCAAAGGGATTAACCCTTTGACTTTTCAATAATTTCTTTAGATACGCCCTGTGGTGCTTCACTGTAGTGAGCAAATTCCATGGACGAGGTCGCTCTTCCGGAAGTAATGGTACGAAGTTGAGTAACATAACCAAACATTTCAGATAGCGGAACTTCGGCTGCAATACTTACAGCACCTGGTCTTGGCTCCTGGCCTTTTGGCATACCTCTTCTTCTGTTCAAGTCACCAATAACAGGACCTACATAGTCCTCTGGTGTTACTACCTCCAATTTCATTATAGGCTCCATCAACACTGGACCCGCCTTACTTGCTGCAGCTCTAAAGCCTTCCTTTGCACATAGTTCGAAAGCGATGGGTTTTGAATCCACGGCGTGCATAGATCCGTCAAAAACCCTAACTTTCATACTATCCAAAGAATAACCAGCTAGTACGCCATTGTCCATCATGGCTCTGAAACCGTCAGATATAGGCTTGATATAATTTTTGTCAATAGATCCTCCTACAATATCCCACTGGAACTGTAAACGAGTCTTACCTGATTTGAAGTCATCAGAATCTAAGAAAGTTTCATCTGCTGGACCTAATTCAAATTCCATATCGGCAAATAAACCAGATCCACCTGTTTGTTTTTTCAAACGTTCTCTGTGAGTAACCGTTTTAGTTAAAGTTTCCTTGTAATTTACCTGAGGAGCTCCCTGGTTGCATTCAACTTTAAATTCACGACGCAAACGATCTACGATGATTTCCAGGTGTAACTCACCCATTCCACTGATTACCGTCTGATTGGTATCTTCGTCATATCTTACTCTGAAAGTTGGATCCTCTTCAGCTAATTTAGCTAAAGACATACCTAACTTATCCAGGTCTTTCTGTGTTTTTGGCTCAATAGCGATGGCAATTACAGGCTCAGGGAAAACCATGCTCTCCAGAATAATTTGCTTATTCAGGTCGCATAGTGTATCTCCGGTGCGGATATCTTTAAATCCAACCGCTGCAGCAATATCACCCGCTTCTACTCTATCGATAGGATTTTGCTTATTCGCATGCATCTGATACAAACGTGAAATCCTCTCTTTATTGCCTGATCTAGTATTCATCACATAGGAACCTGCATCAAGTGCACCAGAATAAACTCTCATGAAGGCTAAACGGCCTACGAAAGGATCTGTTGCAATTTTGAACGCAAGTGCTGCGAATGGTTCTGAAACCGAAGGTTTACGATATACTTCTTCATCTGTATCTGGATCAATTCCTTTTACGGCCTCAATATCGAGAGGGGAAGGCATAAATGCGCAAACAGCATCAAGAAGTGCTTGAACTCCTTTGTTTTTGAAAGCCGAACCACACATCATGGGAACGAACTTTAAATCACATACTGCCTGACGAATAGCCATTCTCATTTCGTCAGCTGAAATAGAGTTAGGATCTTCAAAGAATTTCTCCATTAAAGTATCATCATACTCAGCTACCGCTTCTAACAACTTAGATCTCCATTCGAAAACGGTATCTACTAAATCTTCGGGAATAGGCACAATTTCGTAAGTAGCACCTTGATCATGCTCATTCCAGACGATAGCCTGATTGGTAATCAAATCGACTACCCCTTTAAAACGCTCTTCCGCACCGATAGGTACTTGCAAAGGAATAGCCACAGAACCCAATTTAGTCTGAACGTCGTTTACAACGTTAAAAAAATCAGCACCTGAGCGATCCATTTTATTAACAAAACCGATTCTTGGAACTTTATAATTATCGGCAAGTCTCCAGTTTGTTTCAGATTGAGGCTCTACACCACTTACTGCGCAAAACAAAAAGCAAAGACCATCGAGAACACGTAAAGATCTATTCACCTCTACAGTGAAATCTACGTGACCAGGTGTGTCAATAATGTTTAACACATATTCATTGTCTTTCCATGACCAGGCAGACTTCGTGGCAGCAGAAGTAATTGTAATACCTCTTTCCTGTTCTTGTTCCATCCAGTCCATGGTAGCAGCACCATCGTGAACCTCACCGATTTTGTGGCTTATACCAGTATAGAACAAGATACGTTCTGTAGTGGTTGTTTTACCAGCATCGATGTGCGCTGCGATTCCAATATTTCTAGTAAAAAGTAAATTATTAGACATTTTCGAACCTTAAATAGGTATTTATAAAATTTCGACAGATGGTTTATACACGGAAGTGAGCGAACGCACGATTAGATTCCGCCATTCTGTGCGTATCTTCTTTTTTCTTAACGGCAGCACCTTCACCTTTACTTGCAGCAATAACTTCAGAGGCTAACTTTTCAGCCATACCTTTTCCACTACGTTGTCTTGAAAAACGAATTAACCACTTCATTCCAATAGAAACTTTACGTTTTGCTCTGATTTCTGTTGGAATCTGGAAAGTGGCACCACCTACCCTTCTACTTCTAACTTCAACCATAGGCATGATATTAGTAAGCGCCTTTTTCCATGTTTCATGTTCGTTAGACTTAGTCTTTTCACGAACAATGTCCATAGCGTCGTAAAAAATACCAAATGCGGTACTTTTTTTGCCTTCCCACATCAAATTATTAACGAACTGTGTAACCAGTGTATCGTTAAAACGGGGGTCAGGCTGAATAATTCTTAGTTTTGGTTTTCTTTTTCTCATTTTGAATTAGCGGTTTCTCGCTCAGATTATTAGGACGAACCTGTGAAACATAATTACTTTTTAACCGGCTTAGGTGTTTTAGCACCATATTTAGAACGGCTTTTTTTACGGTTGTTCACACCAGCAGTATCTAGTGCGCCGCGTACGATAGTATAACGTACTCCAGGTAAATCCTTTACCCTTCCTCCGCGAATTAACACGATAGAGTGTTCCTGCAAATTGTGACCTTCACCTGGGATGTAAGCAATAACCTCAATTCCATTCGTTAAACGAACTTTCGCTACTTTACGAAGCGCTGAATTTGGCTTCTTTGGCGTAGTCGTATAAACTCTCGTACAAACTGCACGTTTCTGTGGACAAGAGTCCAACGCTCTGGTTTTGCTCTTTTCTTTGATTTGGAGCCTGCCCTTGCGAACCAACTGATTTATAGTAGGCATACTTTCTAAAAGTTTTACTGTAAGTGGCTTGATTATTTACTTTCTATTAATATTTTGGTCTCTATGAAAACCTCCTTATTTCAAAAGCGAAGGCAAAGGTAAGTCTTTAATTTTATCTATCCAAAGGAATTTAAGAATTAATTAAAAATAACTGTTTAATTTCTTAAAACTAATATTTGTGCTTAGGTTTGAAGTAATATTTAACCCTTACATTTCATAAATGTCCCAAATAACTGACATTAAATACCGAACTGATTTTACAGTTCGAGCTGCTGAAACAGATTATAACAGACAGTTAACCTTACCTGGCTTACTGAGAGTTTTTCACGAAGCATCCTTGCAAAGTGTTATTAAACTTGGTCTTTCTATCTGGCATTTAGAAAAATACAATGCCTCCTGGGTTTTATTAAGAAAGGAAGTCAATCTTTATAAAATGCCTGTTCTGGGCAACTCCATTACCGTTGAAACCTTTCCCTCTGGTGCCGACAGACATCTGACCTATAGAGATTTTAAAGCTTTTGACCAGCAAGGTAACTTACTGGCTACCGCAAGTTCTTCCTGGTTGCTGATGGAGTTAAATGAAAGAAAAATGATGGCTATTCCTCCCGAATTAGTCCAGACTATTGAACGTTTCTTTCCAGATCCCTCTGATTGTCTCCCAAGACCTTCCGGTAAATTACCCTTAGTGTCAAATGCAGATTTTGAATGGAATGCTCAGGTAGGTTGGTTCGATTTGGATTTCAATTATCATCTCAACAATGTAACCTACGCTTCCTGGATGCTCAACGCTTTACCAGAATCTGTTTTTAAATCTAAAACTTTATCTAATTTTCAAATAAGATATACCAAAGAAGCCTTATTAAATGACCAAATACACTGTTCCACACAACAAATAAATGAGGGCCAATTTAGCCACCAACTCAATAGAGTCTCCGATGGGGCAGACCTTGCTTATGGTAAAAGTAGTTGGATTTAATACAGCAACATCAATACTTCGCTCAATTACCTAAGAAAACTAAAATATTGTTAAACCAAACTTTAGTTAATAGTACACGGTGTAGAGCGCGGCCAAAATGCCAAGTATTAAGATTGAGCCAATAATAAATGCTGGTTTAACTTCCAACATTGATTTTTCAAAGGGTAATATCTCTTTTCTCTGAACGCTGGCTGGGGTCAACAAACTTATAATAATCATTAGAAATAAAACAATCCAAAAGGTGATAAACATTCTATCTAAAAACGGGTAAACAGGGAACATTCCTCCCGTCCAGTCTGGCAGAAACTTTAGCGTTGCTGATAACGGAATAGTTAGAATTGTACCAAATAAGGCCGCTCCCGATGTTGTTTTTTTCCAAAACAAGCCTAATAAAAAGATCGCTAATACGCCGGGAGATAAAAAGCCAACATATTCTTGTATGAACTGGTATGCCTGGTCCAGACTCCTTAATGCGGGAGCAACAAAAGCAGCCACCGTAATTGATATAACTACAGCCCAACGTCCTGTATTGACCAACTGCTTTTCAGAAGCATTGGTGTTTATCATCTTTTTATAAATATCCAAAGAAAATATAGTAGAAATACTATTTGCCTTGCCAGCTAATGACGCCACTACCGCGGCTGTTAAGGCAGCAAAAGCCACCCCTTTCAATCCTGAAGGCAATAAATTCATAAGGGTAGGATAAGCCTGATCAGGTTTTATAACTCCGTCCATGCTCATTTCATTTTGAAAAAGTCCATTCTCATGAAGAACAAACATGGCAATTCCTGGAATTACCACGATGAGCGGCACCAATAATTTGAGGAACGCAGCAAATAATATCCCATTTCTTGCCGTAGCTAAATCAGCTCCCAAAGCTCTTTGAACAATATATTGATTACAGCCCCAATAAGCCAGATTGTTAATCAACATACCCCCAAAAATAACTCCGAGACCAGGCAATTTATCATAATGAGGATGCCCCTTTTCCAGAATAAGATGAAAATGACCGGGCGCTTCCTGTTTTAAAATACTCAAGCCAGCCATAAAATCTTTTCCAAATCCAAATTCCTCAGATAAAAGCGTAAGTGATAAATACGTCGTTACCAGACCCCCAAGAATTAAAACAGCTACCTGTATAACGTCCGTGTAGCCTATAACCCGCATTCCACCTATGGTTACTATAATGGAAAACAAACTAAGGGAAACGACACAGGTCATAAATGATATATTTGCTATGGATGTAATGGCCAAAGCACCTAAATATATAATGGAAGTAAGATTTACAAACACATAAACCAACAACCAGAAAAGAGCCATAATGCTGCTTACCTGCTCATTATATCGGGTAGCAAGAAATTGCGGCATGGTATAAATCCTGTTCTTTAAAAACATAGGGATAAAAAACAGGGCAACAATAATTAATACCAGCCCTGACATCCATTCATAAGAAGATATAGCCAGTCCTATGGCAAAACCAGAACCAGACATACCGATGAAATGCTCAGCCGATATATTAGAAGCAATTAACGAGGCACCAATGGCCCACCATGTTAATGAACCTTCCGCAAGGAAAAATTCCTGGGCCGTTTCATTCTTTGCCGTCTTTCGTTTGTAAATCCAAATTCCATAGGCTGCAACCAGGATGAAATAAAGAAAAAATACTAAATAATCAGCTAGTTGCAGGGTATTCATCTAATTAGAATTTCAGGGTTTCCGGTAAATATTTCTTCAGTAAGTTAGTGTAATATGGGCGTAATTCATCCCAATTCGGTGGCTCTGGATTTTTAGAATACAGATCGTATGGGTTAAATAATTTAACCCAAGGCAACATCGCTTTATCATGATCATCGAGCAAATATTCATAGGCACCTTCTCTATGCCAGGCATAAAAAGAGTGATATCTAAGCATATACAAACCTTCTTCCGGAATATAATTTTTCATTATCTGATAAATATATTCGTCATGTCCCCACGACATATCCACATTTCTCAATCCACAATTTTTTTCATAAACGCCCAGTTCAGAACTATATCTGGCATCTGTAAAATCGACATTTTCAGAAAAAAATTCTGGATAAACTATTTTATCGGAGTAGGCACAACCTACGGGAAAAGTATCTCCAACCACAGCCCATTGAGGCTCACCAAAAAGACAAAGAACTTTACCCATGTCATGCATGAGACCGACTAAAACCATCCAATCGGGATGACCATCGCGACGAATCGCTTCTGATGTCTGTAAAAGGTGCTGAAATTGATCTAAATCGGTGTCCGGATCAGAATCATCTACCAATTGATTTAAAAAATCAAAGGCATCCCACACAGACATTTCCTTTCTACTAAAAGAGAGGTATTCCTTTTGTTTTTCCTTTACAAAGGCAAACGATTGGTGTGTATGATTTAATTTGTAAAATTCCTTCACTGTATCTCTTGCCGGCTCCTCATAATTACGGTATGCTTCCGTCGCTTTCGAGGTTGCAATATCCTCTGGATTAGGATAACGGCGTAAAAGGTCATCCTCCCATTCATCTAAACTGGCCAATGGCTGATTTTGATTCTCTATAACATTCGTCATATTTGCAGATTTATTAAAACAAGATAACAAAAATATTTAATTTATTGGAAATTTTTCCACATTCTACTTTCCATAGGCTTAATGGTTCTTTCATTATATTTTGCGTCCAGCTTTTTGTTATAATAGCGGGAAATTTCGCCAGCCACCTGGAAATAAATCAATTGACCGATAGGCATACCCGCGTAAACCCTAACAGGTTGGGTACAAGAAATTTCAAGGGTCCAGTGATTGCAAAATCCGACATCACCCTTTCCTGCCGTGGCGTGAATATCTATACCGAGACGACCAACACTTGATTTTCCCTCAAGAAAAGGAACGGTATTATGTGTTTCTGTATATTCTAAGGTTGAGCCAAGATATAATACGCCAGGTTTTAAAATGATACCCTCCTCCGGTATTTCAAACTGAGTAATTTCATTGGGCAGTTTAGCGTCAAGCACCTCCGCCGTATAATTTGCAAGGTATTTTGAAAGATGCACATCATAGGAATTGGTACCCAGGCAGGCAGGATCAAAGGGCTCAATAATAATTTCGCCTGTTGAAATAGCTTGTTGAATCATAACGTCGCTTAGAATCATTTTCTAGTTTTTTAGGGTATCCTGAAGAGTTAATATTTTCAAATCTTCTGTTGTCAATATTTTATTTACCAATGATTTAGGGGAAAAATACACGATTAATTCTTCTCCTGGAATAATATCCATGTAATTTCCTGAGAAGAAACCTTCCAATTCGGGAAAATCAAGATAAACATTTTTAGCTAATTTAGCAGATTTCAATTTTATGATATAGACCAATCCATTGTTTTCCATAGTATAATTAAGGCCATGATTTTTGGGTAAATCGAGCTCTTTCACTGGCGTAAAATAATGAAGATCGCGGGCATGAACTTTATTATTAGTATCGACTGCCAATAATTCTAATAACAAGCGATTTGCATTCTGCCCCTTTGGAATCCATTCGTTGAGTTGAAGAATAGCTAATTCCTTAGAAGTATTTGAAGGGGTAATGAAGGGAAATTCCTTAGATTGAAGGAGATTCCCGTCAAAATCGAACATATTAATTTTTAATGTTAAGGAATCGGTGCTAATTTTATCAGATACTGCCCGTATTTCCAAGTGTTTGTTATGTTGTCTGACGCTAACCAGAAGGGGTGAAAAAGCTTCTTTAACAAAATAGTGCATAGCCTTCCAACGCTGAAAATAATCCATTCCAGACCAGGAGGCTACCGGCCAGCAATCGTTTAATTGCCAATAGAGAGAGCCCATATTATAAGGCATAGCTTGCCGGTGCGCCTCAATAGCCGTTCGAATACCCTCTGCTTGTAATAATTGGCCAACATAGAGGAAGTGAGCAAAATTTTCAGGAATCTGATAATGATCCTCCATGTATTTTTTAATTCTCATATTCCCTATACCACTTCTTTGGTGTGCAGCCATAACCTCTGAGGTAATATCCAAATCTTCAGGAATAGTGTAAGAAGCGACGGTTCTCCATTCCGGAAAGGATTGAAAGCCATATTCACTCATAAACCGACCTATATATTTGTAGAAATCATCGAAAGGGTGTTGTTCATGCCATACTCCCCAATAGTGAATATCTCCAGCCGGGGTGTTTTTGGAAGCATGATCACCTTCTTTATAGTAAGGTGATGAGGGCCAGTAAAAAGAATCCCCATGATACTGTTGAACCATTTCTGGTAACAATTTATGGAAAACATCTTCATAGGCTTTCCAGATCAGCTTTCTTTTCTCAGTTCCATATTTTTGCTTCCAGCCCCAGCCTTTAAATTCTTTATATTGTGACCAGGCCACATCAATTTCATTATTACCGCACCACAAAGCGATAGAGGGATGATTTCGCAACCTCTTTATATTGTAAATAGCCTCCTCCTTAACTCTCCTTAAAAAATCGGCATCTCCAGGAAACATACTGCAGGCAAACATAAAATCTTGCCAAACGAGGATACCATATTCATCACAAAGGTCATAAAAAATATCATTTTCATAAAAACCACCGCCCCAAACTCGCAGCATATTCATATTGGCATTAGCGGTTGAATGGATGAGCCATTGATATTGCTGGTCAGTAACCCGGTGAATAAATACATCGGAGGGAATATAATTGGCTCCTTTTGCAAAAATGGGTCTTCCGTTGAGTTCCACATAGAAAGAAGCACCGTCCTTATCAGGCTCTTGAACTATTTTTATGGTTCTAAGACCTATTTTTTTACTCTGAACATCCAGCAACTGCCCCTTGTAAAATAATTTTAAGTCAAAATGATATAGGTGTGGGGTTCCAAGGTCATGAGTCCACCATCGTTGAGGATTTTCTATGACGAATGGTTGCACAATATTATGTTCCCCCTTTTCCAGATAGATTGACGTTGAGGCGAGTTTTTCTTCATCGGACCATAATTCCAGGGAATAATCACCTGATGATGCCACGACCAATTCGGATATACTTTCCAATTCGGCCAAAGAATCGCTTAGTTTCAGTTGCTTTATGTAAAGATCATTTTGTTTTGCATGAGACCAGGCACGAAGTCTTACTTCTCTAAAAATACCAGAACTGACTAATCTCGGACCCCAATCCCAACCAAAATGATAACCGGGTTTTCTTAGAAAAACACTTACTCTGCTATTTCCCAATCCCCCATTTTCAGATTGATCATTAGAGGCTGGCAAATCAAACCCATGCTTATCGAGCATTTCCAATCCAACCCTTGTAGGAGAATGAAAATAAAGTCTAAGATTATTATCCCCTTCGCGGAGATATTGTTTTATATCGACCTGCCAGGCCACGAAAAAATTATCTGCTGAAAAAAGAAGGTTTCCATTTAAATAAACATCGACGTAGGTGTCAAGGCCATCAAATTCTAAGGAAACATGGTCTGCATTTTGCAAAGACTCCTCCAATTGAAAAGTAACTTTATACTCCCAATCGACTTTATCTACCCATTGAGCGTCCTTTTCATTAGTTCTAAAAAAAGGGTCCTCCAACTTATTATTCTCCATCAAATCGGTGTGAACCGTACCTGGAACGGAGGCATTTAACCAGACTGATTCCCCTGCCTGTCGAAAAAACCATGGTTTATCTAAAGGAATAATTTTCATTTCCATCTGAATTTGGGCAAAAGTGGAGGTAAGATTCACTGTCAAAATAAACAAGAAAAGCCATTTTATTTTCATCGTTTCTAAAAAGTGGGTAATATATTGATAGTTAAATTAAATACATAATGTTAGTAAATAAATTGCATAGAAGGAAGGTTTGTGTTGGGTAAATACAATAAGATTGTAATTTAGCCAACTTTTTAAAACCAAATGAAAACCAAATGAATTCCATTCACCCTAGTAAGGACTTTTCGGACTTGTTATCACTCCCACCTGGAGACCGATCTCAACTCATAAAAAAAGTAACAGACTATTATATTAAGTTTTTAGATGGTTTGCCCGAGGGGAAAGCCTATTTAGGCGACGAAGATGCTGGAAAAGCGTTAGCGTCCATGCCATTTCAGGAAAACCCTTATCCAATAGACCAGATTTTCGATGTTTTTCATCAATCAGTTACTGAAAATGGTATTAATCCATG
>JAJTER010000151.1 GCA_021299835.1 Saprospiraceae bacterium
CTCCAGATTGACAAAAATGCGATAGAGGTAAATACTTTTGATTATTCTACGAATATTCCAGGCATTTTTGCCATCGGTGATATAAACGTTTATCCCGGTAAACTAAAGCTTATTTTATGCGGTTTTCATGAAGCTACTTTAATGTGTCAATCTGCTTTTAAAATAGTATTTCCCGATAAAAAAATTAGCTTTAAATATACCACTGTGAATGGGGTAGAATCATTTTAATCAGTAAAATAATTAGTCTATGTTGGGTTCCGAATTTGAGGAGATTGTTCAGTTTCGAAGGTCAAATAGAAGTTTTGACCCTGAGGTGGAAGTACCTGATGAGGTGATTAAAAGGAGTTTGGAAAGAGCTATTTTGTCTCCTAATTCCAGTAATATGCAATTGTGGTCTTTTTTTTGGATTCGTTCTGAAGAAGAAAAAAAGAGGTTTCAACCCTTGTGTCTTGATCAATATGCAGCAAAATCAGCCAAACATTTGGTTGTATTTGTTACAAGAAGAGATTTATGGAAGGAAAGAGCAAAATGGAATGCAGACCAGATTAAAAGACAAGTAGTGGGCGAACCTGATAAGTATCAGAAACGAATGATTCAATACTATGAAAAGTTGTTGCCCATTGCTTATGGCTATGATTTTCTCGGTATCTATTCCTTTTTAAGAAAAAGCATTTCCTTATTTATGAGCATAACTAAACCATTCGTTAGAATGGGGGGTTCAGCAAATCAACGCATTATCGTTCAAAAATCGTGCGCGCTTGCCGCACAAACTTTTATGCTATCCATAGCTGCAGAGGGTTATCATACCTGTCCAATGGAAGGTTTCGACGAAGTCCGGGTGCGAAAAGCGCTTAATTTACCTCGAATAGCGGAAATTAATATGGTTGTTGCTGTTGGAAAAGGCACTGAAAAGGGTATCTGGGGTGAGCGCAATAGAGTACCCTTTAATGAGGTTGTATTCGTAAAATAATCTTTTAATAAGGCTGGTTTCTGTTTTAAATTTCTTTGCTTCTTTGTATATTAACGTTTTTAACGTAATAGATTAAAATGATAAGACGAGATTTTTTAAAAAAAAGTGGGGGAGCCTTCACCGTTATTTCTGGATTTTCCATTATTCCCTCTTTTCTTTTAGGGAAAAAATGGGGGCATATTCCCCCCAGTGAAAAAATAAATTTGGCTTGTATTGGTATTGGAAATAGGGGTGCAGATATTATTAAAAAACTACATGGAACTGGCCTGGTAAATATTGTTGCCCTTTGTGACACCGACATGGGGGCACCACACACGTTGCCAATCATTAAACTTTTTCCTGATGTTCCGCAATTTCAAGATTTCAGAGTCCTATTTGATAAGATGGGAAATAAGTTCGATGCCATAACTGCCGGTGTTCCTGATTTCTCGCATTTTCCTATCTCAATGCTGGCCATGTCAGAAGGTAAACATGTTTATGTCGAGAAACCTATGGCTCATACTTTTCAGGAAGTAGAGCTTATGATGAGGGCTGAAAAAAAATATAAGGTAGCTTGTCAAATGGGTAACCAGGGTCATTCCGATGAAAATTATTTCCAATTTAAGGCATGGACAGAGGCTGGTATAATTAAGGATGTCACTCGTATCACCGCTTTCATGAATAATGGAAGGAGATGGCACGGAATGAAAGTTTCAGATTTTTTGCCTGAACAGCCTGTTCCTGAATCTCTCGATTGGGATGCATGGCTCGCTACATCTTCATTTAAATCTTATAATAAGGGTTATATTAATGGGGATTGGAGGTCGTGGTTTGAATTTGGCAACGGTGCATTAGGCGATTGGGGCGCCCACTTAATTGATACTGCCCATGAATTCTTAAAATTAGGATTGCCTAATGAGGTAAATCCTTCCTTTATGCAGGGACATTCTCCTTTTATTTTTCCTCAGGAATCAACCTTGGTTTTTAAATTTCCAAAAAGGAATAATTTGCCAGCGCTCGAATTAAGTTGGTATGAAGGTTTTAACAATCAGCCTACTCATCCCGATTATTACGGTGAACCTGTTAGAGCTAAAGATATTCCACCACCTACAGCTGGAAATGTAAACACAAAAAGATATCCGGGTAAGGTTATTTATGGCAAAGATTTAGTTTTCAAGGGAGGATCCCACAGTGCTCCTTTAGTAATTATTCCGGAAGATAAAGCTAAAGATATGGCATCTAGCCTGCCCGAAGTACCGGTTAGTCCATCTAATCATTTTTTGAATTTTGTCAGGGCGTGTAAGGGCGAAGAGTCTTGCAGATCATCTTTTAAAATAGCTGGTCCCTTGTGTCAGGTCATGGCTTTAGGTGTAGTTGCCCAAAGAGTCAATGCCAGGATTGAATTCGATATTAACAAAAAAGTAATAACGAATCATCCCTTGGCTAATCAATTACTTACTGGACCTCCCCCTCGTAAAAACTGGGAACAATATTATAAATTATAGTAAAACTATTACCCAAATTAAAGGGTTACTATGTATGAAATTTTAAATAAAGTAAATATGAAATGTCCATCATGTGATGAATTGCTGGTTATGTCCGATCGACAAGGTGTTGAAATTGATTATTGTCCCAAATGTCGTGGCGTCTGGTTAGATAGGGGAGAGCTTGATAAAATTATCGAAAGATCTTCGATGTCAAGTCAAAGTCAGGGAAGTAGAATACCTGACGAAAAAAGCAGGTACAGGGAGAACGAGCATAGAGATTACAAAGACCCATATTATGGGAAGAAGAAAAAGGAAAGTTTCCTGGAAGATTTATTTGATTTCTAATAAAAAAAGCGACTGTTCGATAAAAACAGCCGCTTTTTGTTTGTAGCCCGTACGGGAATCGAACCCGTGTTACAGGAATGAAAATCCTGCGTCCTAACCCCTAGACGAACGGGCCGTTCGTGTTGGATTGTATTGTCTGTAGCCCGTACGGGAATCGAACCCGTGTTACAGGAATGAAAATCCTGCGTCCTAACCCCTAGACGAACGGGCCTTTGTTAAAAACTTTCTATAAAGTCTTTTTCTAAAGGAATGCAAATGTAATAAGCTATTCTTACTCTTCCAATTTTTTTGATTGTTTTTTATAAAATAAATATCCATCGGTTTTTTGACTATCTATCTCTGTCACTTTTCATTTTTAATTTTTATAATTGATACTTATTTGGACAAAAAAATATCCTGTAAGTAGTTTTTATGTATTTTTGCAGCGATTTTCAAATTATAGTTAATGTCATTTTTACACTAAGTAAATATTTCGTAAACCTTCACAAATCAATAACATCATGGCTAAAAGAATAGCTATTAACGGCTTTGGTCGAATCGGTCGTCTAACATTTCGTAATCTCATTCAGATGGAAGGGATTGAAGTAGTTGCCATCAATGATTTAACAGATAATGCTACGTTGGCGCATTTATTAAAATATGATTCTGTACACGGTAAGTTCCCTGGAACGGTAAGTGCAGATGAGCATTTTTTATATGTTAATAATAAAAAAATTCATGCTATCGCTGAGAGAGACCCTAAAGCGCTACCTTGGAAAGACATGGGAATTGACATTGTTATTGAGAGTACAGGTAGATTTACGGATCGTGAAACAGCTGGTTTACATCTCAGTGCAGGTGCCAAAAAGGTTATTATCTCTGCCCCGGCTAAAGGTGATATTCCAACCATCGTTTTAGGTGTAAATGATGAAGTTATTCATGCAGATCATAATATTTATTCTAATGCCTCTTGCACGACTAATTGCTTAGCGCCAATGGTTAAAGTATTAGATGATGCATTTGGCGTTGAATCTGGCTTTATGACTACCATCCATGCTTATACCGCAGACCAAAGAATTCAGGATTCTCCGCATGAAGATTTAAGAAGAGCCAGAGCAGCTGCTATTTCTATCGTTCCAACCTCAACGGGTGCTGCAAAAGCCGTGGGATTAGTTTTACCTCATTTAAAAGGTAAACTTAACGGAAATGCTATGCGCGTTCCTGTTCCCGATGGTTCTGTAACTGATTTTACGGCTACCTTAAAAAAACCAGCTACCGTGGCGGAAATTAATGCCGCTTTCAAGGCCGCTTCCGAAACTTATCTAAAGGGTATTCTTGAATATTGTGAAGAACCTATTGTCTCTTCTGATATATTAGGTAATCCACATTCTTGTATTTATGATGTCGATTTGACTATGGTTCAAGGAAATACTGCAAAAATTGTGGGTTGGTACGATAATGAAGCTGGTTATTCTGCAAGATTAGCCCAATTAGCAGATCGTATCTAATTTTTTGGAGTTCTTATGGAAAATATAGATTTTAATAATAAAAAAGTACTGGTAAGAGTGGACTTTAATGTCCCTCTTTCCAGTACTTTCCAAATCACTGATGATAATAGAATCAAAGCTTCGCTGCCGACCCTAAATTATATTTTAGAACACGGCGGGGCCTTGATTTTATGTTCTCATTTAGGTCGTCCTCAACAAAAAAAATTGGAAAATGGGGATTTGAATGTTACAAAGTTCACACTTAATCATTTAACGGCCTACTTGTCAGCAACTTTAAACAGACCCGTTACTTTTATATCTGATTGTATAGGATCGGAAGCGGTTCATGCTTGCAATGCGCTAAAACCAGGAGAGGTAATACTATTAGAGAATACCCGTTTTCATCCAGGTGAGGAAAAAGGTGATAAAGAAATGGCTGGTATATTAGCTTCGTTAGCTGATATTTATATCAATGACGCCTTTGGTACTGCACATAGAGCGCATGCCTCAACTACATTGGTAGCTAATTTTTTTACTGCCGGCAATAAGGGTTTTGGTTTTTTAATGAAGGCTGAAATTGAAAATGCCCGCCATATTATTGAAAGTCCTGAAAAACCATTTACCGCCATTATTGGTGGAGCAAAGGTTTCTGATAAAATGTTGCTTCTCGATAAAATGTTGGATCAGGTGGATAACTTAATTATCGGAGGTGGTATGGCTTTTACTTTCATAAAGGCCCAAGGGGGGCAAATTGGAAATTCACTCGTTGAATTAGATAGACTCGATCTTGCTCTTCAATTAATGGAGAAGGCAAAATCAAAAGGTGTGAATTTACTTCTGCCTGTTGATGTTATCGCTGCCAATACATTTAGTAACGATGCTGAAAAATTAGAAGTATCTTCTGATAATATTCCAGAGGGATGGCTAGGATTAGATATAGGTCCAAAAGCTGTGAATGCTTTTGTTTCAACCATCAAATCAGCTAAAACTATTCTTTGGAATGGTCCTATGGGTGTTTTTGAAATGCCTTCTTTCGCTAAAGGTACTTTAGCCATAGCGGAATCTGTCGCTGAAGCAACGCAAAATGGAGCCTACTCTTTAGTGGGTGGTGGAGATTCTGTCGCTGCAGTTACTCAAGTTGGCCTTTCTGATTCAGTCAGTTATGTTTCAACCGGTGGTGGTGCTTTGCTTGAAATGCTGGAAGGAAAAGTTTTACCAGGCGTTAAAGCCATTAGTGAATAAAGTTGTTATCCAGTCTGCCCTGTAGCACTGGCAATAGCATTGACAGTTAGCAATAGAGAAACAAGTGTTTTATCTGATTGCTGACTGTCATCTCTTTTTACAAGGATTCTCCATTCTTTTAAAAGCCTTATCTGACTTCGGTGTAAGTCCTCTATTAGAGAATTCCGCAATAAATTAGAATAGTAGTGCCTTGGCCTTCTTTCCTCTAATGTTTTATCAAGTAGAAAAGACAAATGTGCCTCCGTTAAAGAGAGTTCCTTCTCAAATAATTGCGAAAATTTATTTCTGATATTCTTGTTATCTACCAATTCTGCATAATCTTTCATAATATGAATGGAAGAACGTGCGAGACTGGTATCTACATTGGTT
>JAJTER010000043.1 GCA_021299835.1 Saprospiraceae bacterium
AACACATTATTCTTAAGAACGATTAATAAAGATCTGGTAGAAAGACCACCTGTCTGGTTAATGCGGCAAGCCGGAAGAATTTTACCTGAATATAAAGCAATTAGAGCGAAACTAACCGGTTTCAAAGAATTGGTGAAATCGCCTGAGTTAGCTGCAGAGGTAACTTTACAACCTGTTGATTTGCTCAAAGTAGATGCCGCTATCTTATTCAGTGATATTTTGGTCATACCCGAAGCGATGGGTTTAGATTATGAAATGATTGAGGCAAGAGGCCCTTTTTTTCCGAAAACGATTCAAACAAAGAGCGATATTGATCAACTTTTAACAGGTGAAAAAGCTGCTGATAGGCTAGATTACGTCTATAATATTATCACAGAAATTAATAAATTTATTCCTGAAAATATTCCTTTAATAGGTTTTGCAGGTGCACCATGGACTATTTTAGCCTATATGATAGAGGGAAAGGGGAGTAAGACTTTTTCTGTAGCCAAAAAATTTCTTTATGCTGAACCTGAATGGTCTCATTATTTATTGGATAAAATTACGGATAGTACCATTCATTATTTAAAGAATCAAATTAAAGCGGGTGTTCAAACCTTACAATTGTTTGATTCCTGGGCCGGCCTTTTAAGTATGGAGCAATTTAATATATTTTCTCTACCGTACTTGCAACGAATAAAAGAGGCCATTCCGGAAGTACCTCTTACTATCTTTGCAAAAGGAGCAATGCTTCAATTACAAGATATTGCTGCAATAAAGCCAGAGGTTATTGGTATTGATTGGAATATCTCTCCATTAAGGGTGCGTCAATGGTTAGGTACAAAAGCTGTTTTACAAGGAAATATGGATCCTTGTTTGTTATATTCAACACCTGAGCATGTTTTTGAAGAAACAGTCAAAATGTGCAATGAATTTGGACGAAACCATATTGCTAATTTGGGGCACGGCGTTTATCCTGATACTCCTTTAGAGGGTGTTAAAGCTTTTATTGCAGCGGTTAAAAGCATTAGTTACTTAGAATAATGGGAATTTTATATAAATTTGCAGGATTTTAATTTTCTTCCGGTATTAATATTATGATTTATGAGTTGGTTCAAAAGATTGAAGGAAGGCATACAAACTGCCACTAGAAATAAGAAGGAAGCACCGGAGGGACTTTGGTATAAATGCGACCGATGTAAAGAAACTTCCACAGCAAAGGAGTTGAGGGAGAATTTTCATAAATGTCCAAAATGCAATTACCATACAAGAATTGGTTCTGATGATTATTTTGAAATTATTTTCGATGCAGAATATCAACTTTTACATGAAGAATTAAAATCAAAAGATGCTCTTTCCTTCGAAGATGTAAAATCTTATCCACAAAGGTTAGAAGAAGCATACAAGAAAAATAGTGTTTCTGATGCTATTACAGTGGCTCTTGGAAATATTGACGATAATAAATTGGTTATTGCTTGTATGGATTTCAGTTTTATTGGAGGTTCTATGGGTTCAGTAGTTGGCGAACGTATTTCTCGGGCTATTGATTCCGCTATTGCTTCTAAATGTCCATTGTTGATTATTAGTAAATCTGGTGGTGCCAGAATGATGGAATCAGCATATTCTCTCATGCAAATGGCTAAAACTTCAGCAAAACTTACCCTGCTTGCCCGTGCAGGCTATCCTTTTTTTAGTTTGATGACTGACCCAACTACAGGTGGTGTTACTGCATCATTCGCTATGCTAGGTGATATCAATATGGCAGAACCTGAATGCTTAATAGGTTTTGCAGGACCAAGAGTTATTAAAGAAACCATTAAACGCGAACTTCCTGAAGGATTTCAAACTGCAGAATTTCTACTGGAAAAAGGTTTTCTGGATTTTATTGTGGATAGAAAAAATCTGAAGGAAACTATGAGGGACTTATTAGTGCTTTTTGCTAAAAATTAAATCATTATTTTTTAATTGCTTCTAAGCCGCCTTTAAGGGAATAAGCTTTTTTCTTGCCTTCAGTCAGCTGTTGAAAAATATGAGCAGCTTGTTTGCTTCTCTTTCCAGACTGACAGTAAAATAGTATTTCTTTTTTGTTGTGGTTTATTTTGTGGTAATCTTCTTTCATTTTGGTTAATGGGATATGAATACCTCCAATGTGCATTATATTTCTCTCTTCCTCGGTTCGTACATCAATCAATTGAAATTTTTTTAAGTTTTCTTCCAAATGCTCATTATATTCAATTTCATTTATGGCAGAAGGAATGCAATAGTTTAGAATAGGAGTAATTTCACTTATTTCGAACGGAATTGGGTCATTTATGTAAATTCTATGATTTTCCATGGACAATGCATCAAAAATCCAGGTTGAATTTACAATAAGTTCACCCAAACCAGTAAGAAGCTTTATTACTTCTAATGCTTGAACACAGCCAATGATTCCTGGCAGTACACCCAACACTCCACCTTCTGCACAAGAAGGTATAACCCCAGTTTCCGGCGGTACAGGATATATATTTCTGTAATTACAGCTCCTTTTGTTGTCCAATAATATATTAAAGCTTGAAACTTGACCTTCAAACTGAAAAACAGCCCCATAGATATAAGGTTTATCCATAATAACACAAGCGTCATTTAATAAATATCTCGTCGCAAAATTATCAGAACCATCTACTATAACATCATAATCCAAAAGGATTGTTTTGACATTTTCATAATCAATGGTTGTATTAAAAGCTTCAATTTTGACAAAAGGATGAAGTTTTTTAATTTTTTCACAAGCTACAATAGCTTTAAATTTGCCAACATCAGTTTCATCGTACAGTATCTGTCTGTGCAAATTTTCAATGTCAATAATATCAAAATCAACTATACCTAATTTACCAATCCCCGCTGCCGCAAGATATAAAAGAATGGGACAACCAAGACCGCCAGCCCCAACTACTAAAACGTTAGATTTTTTTAACGCCATTTGAGCTTTTTCGTCAAATCCGGGTAATTGTAAATGACGTTTATATCTTAACCATTCAGCTTGTGATAAAATATCATGGGACATCATTGCCAGTTAATTACAGGTTTATTTAGTATTTTTTCTAAATGTAATTGCGTTATTTCGCCCATAGTTACTGCTTGTTTAAAAGCTATATCTCCATGTAATTGAAACAATTCATTTCCTAACTGACTGGTTTTATCTTTCGTTGAAATTTCATCCATTCTAAAAATCCTGAACAAACTATTTACTCTGTCCTGCTCGGTTCTTATTCTTTCTAAAATGAGACTTCTCTCCTCCAGTTGATATTGTTTTACCGACTGAGGCCCAATATTATTGATGCCCAGGGTAATTATAGAGTTATTTTCTTTAAAAAACTGTGGTTGGTAGAATCTTTTTGAACCTTCAAATGTTTGTTGATCGAAATCTATGGCTCTCATTCTATATTGGTTACCTTCAATATCAGGGGTGATATCTACAACATAATTGTACGATCTCATATCACCGAGTAACCTGGCAAAACACCTTTCGTTAAATTTAACAAATTCCTTAATAATTCTTATCTGATTAAAAGGATCAGTATTTAAGCGTCTATTTATAAAATCGTCCCCGGGAATCCCTGCAATGTGTTCTTCAATAAGTGTTTCACCATCAATTAAATAATAGAAATAATTTGGAGAAAGAAGCGATTCTAATTCTAAGCCATATACTCTTGAGGCATCTGATATTTTGACGTAAAAATGGTCATAGTTATCATTTAGCCTATTAATAATTCGAATACGAAAAGGTTTGGAATTTCCAAAAGTACAAAAATCAATTCTTGCAATGGTTAAATGTTCTAACACACTAATATCACCACCCGTTTTTAACAAGGCATAAATCAATTTTAAGCTATTATAAATTTCGGTTTGAGCTGATTCATTATAAAAAACAGATTCCCATCCTGTTTCTTTATCATTTTGTCCAGTCACTGGAATGGTTGCATCATATCGAAGTAAATCGCTATATTGAAGAGGAAGTTTGCTCACCCTGTTATAATAAGACAAATAGGCTAATAACCTTTCCCCAATAGGATATCTGATTTTTTTCCTAGACGGAATATTTCCTAGCATAAAAAAGACAGTTTAATAAAATTATACGGCTCCATCTTTAATTTCCTCCACAATTTCAGGATTTAATAGTGTACTTACATCACCGAAACCTTCTGTTTCTCCACCGGCCACCTTTCGTAAAATTCTTCTCATTATTTTACCTGACCGTGTTTTTGGTAAGCCAGAAACCAACTGAATTTTATCAGGTTTTGCTATTGCTCCAATTTGTTTGGCAACAACCTCTGCAATTTCCTTTTTCAAGGTCGCTTCATCCATATTAAAATCAACAGGAATTACATAGGCATAAATTCCCTGACCTTTAATATCATGAGAAAAACCAACCACGGCTGATTCCACTACATGAGGATGACGATTTATCGCATTCTCCACTTCTGCCGTACCTAATCTGTGACCTGATACATTAATAACATCATCTACTCTTCCAATAATTCGATAATTTCCGTCTTTATCTCTTTTTGCGCCGTCTCCTGTAAAATAATACCCCGGATACAGTGAGAAATAGGTTTGTCTGCACCTTTCATGATCACCATATGTTGTTCTAAGAATAGAAGGCCAGGGAAATTTGATACACAACAGACCTTCCACATCATTACCTTCCAGTTCGATTCCATCTGCCGACAATAGAACAGGCTGAATACCAGGCAATGGTTTAGTAGCATAACTTGGAATAGAAGGAGTAATTCCCGCTAAAGTTGAGATCATAATCCCACCTGTTTCGGTCTGCCACCAGGTATCAACGATAGGACAATTATTTCTTCCAACTTTCTCGTTATACCAATGCCATGCTTCTTCGTTAATTGGCTCACCGACACTTCCTAAAACTTTTAGACTTGTTAATGCATATTTTTCAACATAAGAATTTCCATAAGCCATCAACGCTCTGATTGCCGTTGGTGCAGTATAAAAGTGAGTAACTTTATATTTGTCACAGATTTCCCAGAATCTTCCGGCATCTGGATAAGTTGGAACACCTTCAAACATGAGCGAAGTAGCACCTACAAGAAGCGGACCGTAAACGATATAAGAATGTCCTGTTATCCAACCGATATCAGCGGTACACCAATACAAATCATTTTCTTTAATTTGAAATACCTGCTTGAATGAATAAGCGGTATAAACCATAAAACCACCACAAGTATGAACGACCCCTTTAGGTTTGCCTGTTGATCCTGAGGTATATAAAATAAATAATAAATCTTCAGAATCCATAGCCTCAGCCTCACACACAGCTGATTGAGCAGGCACCACATCATGCCACCATATATCGCGATCTGGATGCCATTTTACTTCATCCCCTGTATTTTTATAGACGAGAACATTTTGAACACACTGACAACCAGGAAATAACAAAGCTTCATCAACGACTTGTTTTACGGCAATATGTTTTGCCCCCCGATCATTAAAATCGGAACAAATAACCATTTTACATTGAGAATCTTCAATTCTATCTGCGAGAGATTGTGCAGAAAAGCCAGCAAAAACTACGGAATGAACGGCTCCAATTCTGGCACAGGCTAAAATTGAAATAGCCAGTTCAGGCACCATTGGCATATAAAAACATATTCTATCCCCTTTTTTTACGCCATATTCCTTTAAACTATTGGCCACCTTATTAACCTCTTGATATAAAGAAAGATAGGTGAAGGATCTTGGTGATTTATCAGGAGCGTTGGGTTCCCAATAAAATGCTATTTGATCGGCTTTTTCAGATAAATGCCTGTCAAGACAATTTTCTGTGATATTCATTTTACCACCTAAAAACCATTGGACGTTTGGTTCTGTGAAATTCCAAGATAAAACTTTGTCCCAGCGTTTCTTCCAGGTAAAACCAGAGGCAATTTCCTCCCAAAATAACTCAGGTTGTTGACAACTCTTATGGTAAATTTCTTCAAACTGAGTGATATCGTTAATTAATTCCATAGTTTAGAATGTCTTTTAATAAGCTGAAAAATGAATGTTAAATATAGACATAGTCGTTTATTAATTCCTAATATTACTTCCGTTTTTATATATCTTAAAATTAAGTAGGCATTGATAAAGATTCTCCCTATTTTTCGGCGCTGAAAATTTTTATTTGTATGTCATCTTCCTATTTACTTTACTTACCTATTTGTTTTTTCCTTTTTGCCTGCCAGAATAAACCTAGTGATGAAGGAAATAAAAGTATAACCATACCTGTCAATACAAAGAAATTTAGTTCTAAATCAAACCCTTGTCCAGATTCTTTAGGTTCATGTGCAGAGGTTGATATTAAGGTTCCTTATATTACAAATCATCCGAAAGCAGATATAATCAATCAAAATATTTTAAAGGAATTATCTTTAGTCATGGAGAATTTTTCCCCTGATTTAAAATCACTTCAGGATATTCCAACTAAAATAGATTCCTTTATTTCCCAACATCGAAGTTTTAGCCAGGAAGTCGATTTTCCACAACGATGGAGTTTCAATATGTTTTTTGATGTTCTTGAGAATAATAACAACAGTCTTTCTATATTATTGAATAAAGACATTTATACAGGAGGTGCGCATCCCTTAAATGATATATGCATTTTATCTTTTAACCCTGAAACCGGAAAAAAGGTGATTATATCAGATTTTTTAAAAAATGAGAAGGCACTTAAAAGTTTAATAGTAAAAGAATATAGAAGGAAAAGAAATCTTTCTGATTCGGTTAATTTAACTGACGAAGGATTTTATTCAAATGAGTGGCCTCTCCCCAGGAATTTTGCCTTATTATCTCAAGGTCTTTATATCATATATAATGCTTATGAAATAGGTCCTTATGTATTAGGCTCAACAGAACTCTTAATACCCATTGAAGCCGTTAAACCGCTATTAATAAACTAATTATGCTACCCAATCAAAATCCTACACTTACAAAGTCCTGGTCTAATTTAGAACATTTAGCTGAACAGGCTAAATCATTAAAGATGTCAAAATTATTTCAAGAAAATGCCAAAAGATTTGAGCAGTTTTCTATTGAAAAAGAGGGCTTCCTATTAGATTACTCTAAAAATATCATAACCAATGAAATTTTTAATAATCTAATAAAACTAGCTGAAGAATGTGGCCTTCAGCAAGCAATTGATTCGATGTATAAAGGTTCAACAATTAATGTAACTGAAAAAAGAGCTGTTCTTCATACAGCGCTAAGAAACCCGGTAAATAGCGAACTTAAACTTGATGGACATAATATTATGGCAGATATTAATCAGGTTAAGGTAAAAATGAAAAAGTTCTCCACAGAGGTTAGGAACGGAAATTGGAAGGGCTTTACGGGTAAAAAAATCAAAAATATTGTTAATATTGGTATTGGTGGCTCTGATTTAGGTCCATTGATGGTTTGTGAAGCGTTGAAGTCTTATGCAAATCCAGCTATTGACGTTTATTTTGTTTCAAATATCGACGCCAGCCATTTGGTTGAAACGCTAAAAAAACTTGATCCGGAGGAGACATTATTTCTTGTGGCATCAAAAACATTCACTACTCAGGAAACAATGACGAACGCTTTTTCAGCCAGAGATTGGTTTCTGAAAGCGGCAAAAGACAGCAAATTCGTTGCAAAACATTTTATTGCGTTATCAACAAACGAAAAAGCGGTTACCGATTTTGGGATTGATGCAGAAAACATGTTTATTTTTTGGGATTGGGTAGGGGGTAGATATTCATTGACCAGTGCCATAGGGTTATCCATTTGTTTATACCTTGGATATGAAATTTTTGACTCTTTACTCGAGGGGTTTCACTGGATGGATGAACATTTTAGAACGGAGATACCCGAAAATAATATGCCGGTTATATTGGCTTTGATTGGAATATGGTATGTAAATTTTATGGGCGCCCAATCGGAAGCTATTTTACCTTATGATCAATACCTGCACAGATTTGCCGCCTATTTTCAACAAGGTAATATGGAAAGTAATGGCAAATCAATAGATAGAAATGGTAAAAGGGTAAATTATGCTACCGGTCCGGTAATATGGGGCGAACCAGGTACCAATGGACAACATGCCTTTTATCAACTTTTACATCAGGGTACTGGTTTTATTCCTTGTGATTTTATTGCCGCCGCAAAGCCCAAACATCATTTAGGTGACCATCATGAAAAATTAATGAGTAATTTTTTCGCTCAAACGGAAGCTTTAATGAATGGAAAATCATCTGAACAAGCTGAAATGGAATTACAAAAAGCCGGAAGAACTTTCGACGAAATTAGTAAATTATTACCTTATAAGGTGTTTGAAGGAAATAAGCCCTCAAATACTATCTTAATGGATGAATTAACCCCATTCAACCTTGGTAAATTAATAGCTCTTTACGAACACAAAATTTTTGTTCAAGGGATTATTTGGAATGTTTTTAGCTTTGACCAGTGGGGAGTTGAACTTGGAAAACAATTAGCAAACAATATTCTTCCTGAATTAACATCTGCTGTTAAGGTATCTGATCATGACGGTTCCACTGCAGGATTAATTTCATTTTACAAAAAGCATAAATTATAATCTTTTTGTAGGTTAAATTTATTATTTTTAGAATATTATTCTTAAAAATTAATTTTATGACACCTTTTTTAGCTGAATTTATTGGATCTGCCATTGTAATTAGTTTTGGTGCCGGAGTCTGTGCCGGTTCAAGTTTAAAATCAACTATTTCCAACGGTTCCAATTGGTTGATTATTTGTCTGGCCTGGGGATTGGCAGTGACCTTAGGAATTTATGCAGTTGGCGATATCAGTGGTGCTCACCTTAATCCTACAGTTACAATTGCGTTAGCCATTCAGGGAAGTTTCCCATGGTCCGATGTACCAAGCTATATTTTAGCCCAGGTTTTAGGATGTTTTACCGGAGCTTGTATGGTTGTTATTCACTATTGGCCTCATTGGAAAGTAACTGAATCACACGATAGTATAAAAGGTGTTTTTTGCACAGGGCCTGCTATAAAGGCAACCATCCCCAATCTTATAAGTGAGATTATAGGTACTTTTTTCTTGATTTTAGGTTTGTTATATATTGGAGCTAATGAGTTTACTCAAGGTCTAAAACCTTTTGCTGTTGGAGGATTAATCGTTGCTATTGGCCTTTCTTTTGGTGGTACAACAGGCTTTGCCATTAATCCAGCCAGAGATTTTGGTCCAAGATTAGCTCACTTTTTATTACCTATACCAGGTAAAGGTCACTCCGATTGGTCTTATGCATGGATTCCTATTTTAGGTCCAGTTATTGGATCCATTATTGCGGTATCCTTCTATAGTTTTATTTTTTAAAATATGCCAATTTATTCCATTAAAAATAGAAAAAAATACATAAATCAAATAAAAACCAATCCATTTGATTTAGTAGTTATTGGAGGGGGAATTACGGGCGCAGGGATTGCCTGGGACGCCACGCTTAGAGGATTGAAAGTGTTATTATTGGAACAAAATGACTTCGCCTCTGGTACAAGTAGTAAAAGTACTAAATTAATACATGGCGGATTAAGATATTTAAAACAATTAAAATTTAAACAGGTTTTTGAGGTAGGTAGAGAAAGAGCCGTTGTTCATAACATTGCAAGATTTCTGGTAAGGCCTGAAAAAATGTTGCTACCCATCTATAAAAACGGTTCGCTAAGCAGAATAATGGCTGCTATAGCACTAAAAGTGTATGATACGCTTGCTGGGGTAGGTAAATTAGATTCATTTACCTATTACTCTAAAGAAAAATCCATAATTTTAGAGCCGTTATTACCTTCAAGGCATTTATTAGGCTCCTTTTTATATGCTGAATACCAAACAGATGATCACAGATTGACTTGGACACTCCTTCAATCAGCAATGAAAAAAGGAGCAATTTGTCTAAATTATGCAAAAGTTAATCAAATTAAAACAGATGAAAACAGTTCTATAAGTGCTGTTTGTTTTGAAGATTCCATTTCAGGTGAGATTTTTAAGGTATATTCTTTGGTGGTTGTAAATGCCGCCGGACCCTGGGTATTGGATGTTATTTCATTAGATGCATTTCCTCCACATAAAGAATTACTCTTAAGTAAAGGCACACATATTGTTATATCTCATACTAAGTTTCCTCTTCAACAGGCACTTTATTATGATGATTTTGAGAAAAAAAGAATGATTTTTGCTATTCCAAAAGGTAATACCACTTATGTAGGAACGACCGATTTAGAATATACGGGTGATAAGAATAATATATATTCATCCAGGTCTGAAATCAACTATTTAATAAAAACATTACAGTCTGTATTTCCCCAGCTTACCATCAATGACGCAGATGTAATATCCTCATGGGTGGGGGTTAGACCCTTAATAAAAGAGCCTGGAAAAGAATCTACAGAGGTATCGAGAAAAGATGAAATTTTTGTTTCCCCTTCAGGACTTATTTCTATCGCTGGTGGCAAATTAACAGGCTTTAGAAAAATGGCTGAAAAAGTAGTAAATCTATTGGTTAAATCTCATTTTAAATATAAAGTTGGATTGAAACAGAGTGGAATTACTAAAAATACATTGCTTGATGGTAATTCATTCAAATCAGAGTCGGAACTTTCTCAATATTTAATTAACCTAAAGAAACAATTTAGCCATCTCGGCTTTGAACCTGAATTAGCCGCCATTTTCATGAAAAGATATGGCGATAAAATGGATATTATAACTGGGTTATTAGATGTTAATCTCAACCATGCTGATAAAATGGAATGGCTCATTGAAGCGGAAATAAAGTATGGAATTTACCACGAAATGATTTATTTTCCAAATGATTTTATTCAAAGGCAAACAGGTATGTTATGGTTTAACAGGCCTTTATGTATTTTGAAGAAAAATTTTATTGTTGATATTTTTGCTCTTGAATTTCAATGGGACGAAAAAAAAATATCTTTGGAAAAGAAGAAGTTAGACCATTTACTGGATTCTGTGCTTGAATTTTAAGATTAAATTACTGTATATTTATAAGAAAGATATGTTAGACTGTCAAAGAAATTTATTTTCAATACCTGATTCAATTCACTATTTAAATTGTGCCTATATGTCACCGCAATTAAAAGCGGTAGAAGAAATTGGACATACATCACTAAAGAGGAAAAATTCTCCCTGGGAAATGCAAATTATGGATTTCTTTGAGCCTGTAGAAAAGTTAAAGTCACTTTTTGCCAGATTAGTTAATGTAAAGGACGCAAATAGGATCGCAATTATTCCATCTGCCTCTTATGGATTGAGCACCGTTGCAAGAAATTTACCCTTAAGGGCCGGACAAGAAATTATTGTAGTAGAGGGCCAATTTCCGAGTAATGTCTATCCATGGAAAAGAGAGGCCGATGCAAAGGGGGCGCATTTGAAAATTGTCTCAGCACCAATAGGTAATAATAGAGGCGAAAATTGGAATGCTAAGATATTAGAATCCATTAATGAAAATACGGCAGCTGTTGCATTAGGCAATATTCATTGGGCCGATGGTACTAAATTTGATTTACTTGAAATAAGAAAAAAAACTAATCAGTATGGTGCCTGGTTAGTAATTGATGGAACTCAATCGGTGGGAGCGCTCCCTATTCATGTAGATGAACTTAAACCTGAAGCCTTAGTATGTGGAGGTTACAAATGGTTGTTAGGTCCTTATTCTCTTGGAATGGCCTACTTTTCACCTGTATTAGATCATGGTATTCCATTGGAAGAAAATTGGATAAATAGATATGGAAGCGAAGATTTCAGCACCTTAGTCAATTATCAGGAAAACTATCAGACAGGTGCTTCCCGGTATTCTGTTGGTGAACATAGTAATTTTCAACTTGTTCCCATGCTTACCAAAGCACTCGAACAATTAATTGCCTGGGATCCTAATGAGATTCAGAATTATTGCTATCGTTTAATTGCTCCTTACTTAGATGAATTGCAATCTATGGGAATATTTATAGAAAATGAAAAATGGCGTGCCTCCCATCTTTTTGGTTTACACTTGCCTGATTACATGATGAATAAACCCATTCAATCTCTACTTCAGCAAAATAATGTTTTTATTTCAAGAAGGGGAAATGCTTTTAGAATTTCACCTCACTTGTACAATTCTGCAGCCGATATGGAGGCCTTAGTATTTTGCTTTAAACAGATACAGTAGAATTTTTATTTAAATACGTCTTTCTTTGACATTGATTTTATATTTTTGCAAGCTATGAAACTGAAAACTTTAGAAATTAAAGGCTTCAAAAGCTTTGCCAATCAAACTATTATTAACTTTAATGAAGAAGTTATTGGTATTGTAGGCCCTAATGGGTCTGGAAAGTCCAATATCGTTGATGCCATTCGATGGGTATTAGGTGAACAGAAAAGTAGAGAGTTGCGGTTAGAACAAATGCAAGATGTTATATTTAATGGCACAAATAAAAGAAAACAAGCAGGTATAGCTCAAGTTACACTGACTTTTGAAAATACAAAAAACTTACTTCCTACCGCTTATAATACCGTAGCCATTTCCCGTTTGTTGTATAGAAGTGGAGAAAGTGAATATCAGTTGAATGGGGTAAATTGTAGGCTAAAAGATATTACTAATCTTTTTTTAGATACTGGAATAGGTTCTAATTCATACGCGATTATTGCTTTGGGTATGGTAGATGATATTCTGGATGATAAGGAAGATTCAAGAAGAAAAATGTTTGAACAGGCTGCCGGTGTTTCTAAATATAAAATCAGGAAAAGGGAGGCTCTTTCAAAACTAAAGTCCGCTTCAGAAGATTTGGATAGGGTAGAGGATCTTTTACACGAAATTGACGGAAACTTAAAAAGTCTGGAAAAACAAGCCAAACGAACAAAAAAGTATTTCGATCTCAAAAATGAATATAAAGAACTAAGTATTGAACTCTCTTTGCTTAAAGTAAGTGTGTTGAAAAAACAATATGTTCAATATAAAAAAGATATTGACACGTTGCAGGATGAGTATAGAACCCTCGATTTTTCTATTCAAAAGGAGGAAGCAGCTTTAGAATTATTGAAAAAAACACATTTAGATAAGGAAATTTGGTTATCTGAACACCAGAAAGATTTAAATGAAATTATTTCAAATTTGAGGAATCTGGAAAATGAAAAAAAATTAACTATTCAAAGGCAACAGTTTATAAGTGAAAATGAAAAAAAATTAGAAGAAGAAATTTTGCGAGCAAATGATTTACTCTCCAAACTTAAAGAGGAAATTGTTGAGGTAAATGTTGAATTAAATCTGGAAAAAAGAGTTTCCTTTAGATTAGAACAAGAATTAGATGCTGCACAAAAAGAACTAGACGAAATTAAGAATGATCATACTGAAGCCAAAAGCTTGATGGATAATGTTCTTTTGGAACAAAATAAATTTGAAAAATCAGTTTTCGATCTGGAGAAATTAAAAGCCGTAAATCAATCCCAAATTGATAATTTATCTAAAACAAATGAGATACACCAAGTCGAACTAAATCAGATACTAATTTCAATGGATTCATTATCCTCTGAAGTTGATAAACTAATGGCTGACGAATTGAGCCAGCAAGAGTTTATTAAAGGAATGGATCTCAAAGAACAAATTAGGTTAGAGAAGTTAGCTCAACTTGAAATCAAAAAAGATGCACAAAATCAAGATTTAATTAAAATTAGAAGGGAATTAGATGCCAATAGGAATGAATTGAAGTTAACTAAAAGTATGGTTGATAATTTAGAAGGTTTTCCTGAATCAATACATTTTCTAACCAAACAAAAAGAATGGAATAATAAAATACCTCTGTTAACTGATATTATTTATGTTGATGAAAAATATAGAGTGGCCATTGAAAATTTTCTAGAGCCCTATTTGAATTATTTTGTCGTTGCTGACTATCCAACAGCTCTTCAAGCCATTGACACCCTAATAAAAGCTCAAAAAGGAAAAGCAAATTTCTTCGTTCTCTCTTCATTTGAAACTTATAACCTACCCTTACTTCCTCAAATATCACATCAAAAAGCTATTGATTTAGTGCAGGTAGATAAACCATACATCAAATTATGTAATTATTTACTTGAGGGTGTTTACATGGTAGAACCTAATCAATCCATAGCTCAACTACCTGAAAATAATTTAGTTTTTCTACACACAAACGGACAATTTACCAATAGAAAACACAGTCTTTCCGGAGGTTCTATTGGTTTATTTGAGGGAAAAAAAATAGGAAGAAAGAAAAATTTAGTATTCCTGGAGGAGTTAATTAGTAAAAAAGAAAAGGAAGAGGAAAATGTAGTAAATATTATCCATCAGATAAAAAATGAAATCAGCGCTATACATTCATTGAATAACCAAAAGGAGTTATCTGACCAAAAACTGATCCTACAGAATATTATTCAACAAAGAATGAGTACTCAGTCAAGAAAAGATGGAATTACCCAGTTTGTTCAAGACTTGAAAAATAAAATTGAGCACACACAGCAACAAATTGAATCTGCAAACAAGCAATTGGATAAGATATTAAATTCTCTTGACATCGAAAGGATTTCACTTGAACAAGCTAAAGAAAAAATAACTTTAACAGATGGCAATTTTAGAGGTTTAGCAGAAAGATTAAGTAACGTTTCTGCCCTATATAATGATAAGAATATTCAATTTTTGCGTCAAGAGAATAAAGTAGAAGGGTTTCAACGAGAGTTAAATAATAAAGAGAAACAAATTATTGAGAGACAAAATTCAATTTCTTCAAATAAAAACATTTTGCAAAAATCAATGCAGGAAAATGATTATTTGACAGAAAATCTGGTAAAATTTACCAATCAAATACAAGAAATATTAACATTAAAATCATCAAGACAAATAAATATTACTGAAGCTGAAACTCAGTTTTTCGAAGAAAGAAATCAAATCGTTACCATGGAAGATTTTCTACGGCAACAAAATAGAGAAAGACAAGCTAAACAGATTTCTTTAAATACGCTGAAGGAATCATTTACTGATACTAAATTTGAAATAAGTTCTCTATCTCAAAGGCTTAGAATTGAATTTGAAGTAAATGTAAATGATATACTTAATATTGAACCAAAAGGACTTGGGTCTATGGAAGAACTTATTCCCCAAGTAGAAAAAATGAAAGTAAAATTAGATAACTATGGTGAAGTTAATCCATTAGCTATTGAAGCTTTCGATGAAATGCAAGAAAGATACACCAATATACTTACCCAAAAGAATGATATATTAGAAGCAAAATTATCTTTAGAAAGAACGTTAAATGAAATTGAGCAAACGGCTACCGTTAGATTTTTAGAAGCTTTCACTCAAGTAAGAACCCATTTCATTGAGGTTTTTAGAAGTTTATTTACTGACGATGACAATTGCGATTTAGTCCTGGTCGATCCAAATAATCCACTTGATTCTAAAATTGAAATTATTGCAAAACCTAAAGGTAAAAAGCCACAATCCATCAGCCAATTATCAGGAGGGGAAAAAACACTTACAGCTATTGCCTTATTGTTTTCCTTGTATCTTCTGAAACCTGCACCATTTTGTATTTTTGATGAAGTTGATGCTCCACTGGATGATACCAATATTTCAAAGTTTAATAAAATCATAAAAAAGTTTTCAGGGGAATCACAATTTATCATTGTAACACATAATAAACTTACTATGGCTTCAGTTCAAACTATTTATGGCGTTTATATGGAAGAACAAGGAGTATCAGGAATCGCAGCCGTTGATTTAAGAGAATACCAAATTCAAGAATCTGTAGTCTAAAATTTTATTTCAAAAATCGTTTCATAGTATTGAACGATAATTGTAAACTATCATTTAACTTGTAAAATTCAGACCAAAGTGCTTGATTGTTACTTTGATATACCGAAGGAAGATAATTATAATTATCTTTTAGTACTTTCTTTGGCACATTTTTAAACTTGTCTTCGGAATAAATCCTTCTCAATTCTTTATTTAACTCGTATCTTAAATATTTCTCCAATTTGAGTTTTAAAGTTTCATTTAAGTTATTTTGAACCTGCAGAGACAGACTAAAATTCTTAGATATACAATCTTCTATATCAATAGTTACTTCTATCCCGTTGGGAAAATAATTTTGATTAATAGAAGAAGAAAGTTCTTCCATTTTAAAGTAAGACAATGGGATTAATCCCTTTATTTTAAAATAACAATCCTTATCGCCACGCTGAAAGCCAGTAAAATAGAATGGTATATCTTTAAAAGAAAGAAAAATGGGCCAGAATATAAATTTTTTATCTTCATAGCTTATCCACCAATATAAATCATTTTTGACATTATCTTTTTCTTTAGCATTAAAACCATAAAAAGGTTTAATTTGAGTTCCACTGATAATGCCATTCATATTAAAAAAAAACAAATACTTCAATGATGAAAAAGGATAATCAGGAGAATTACCAATATTACCTGTCAATTTTAAACCAGCTGGTTTATTCCTTTTATCTGCTGGGGTGAAATTAAAAATTTGAAGTGGAGATTGACTGGGCAAAGAAAAAAGGTCCATTTGAAACTTTGTAAAATCAAATTTAACGACAAAATTATTTTGCTTATTCAAACTGCCTTGCCAGTAAACAGGCATATTTTTATTGTAGGCAATGCCCTTTTTTAATTCTATAAAATCCTTTTTTAACCTTACCTGAAAGGAAATATTATTAAAAATCTGATCAGCACTTTTGATACTATCCACTATTACTTTTCCAGATAATTCAACTCTGTCAGGTATAAGCGATTGTCTTGGGCTACCCGTTTTTTTTCCTATTATAGGAATGATTTTATTGATTAACCCAGGTTTTTTATCATCTGTTATAACCTTTGAGGTACTTTGCGCTAATAAATCTGATGAGGGAAGGATAAATGGAAACTGAGATGCCCAAATATTCAATGAACCTTTCAAAATACCGTTTTCAAATAAATAATTATCTAAATTATTTAATTTGCCTTTTGTACTTAGGTTTATGTTCTGGTATTTAAAACGTAAATCATATATTAACAGGCTATTAAATTTATAATTTCCATTTAAGTTAAAAAAGTCAAAAGTTGTACCATTATATAAAAGCTTTGTAGTTTTGAATTTTATATTAACATCATAAGGAATAATTTTGGGAGACCTAATTTCTACTTCTTTTGGAAGCTCTTTAGTATAATTTTTTAGTTTTAATGCTAAGTTTTCTCTTTGTAAATCGCTCGACACTATCCAATAATCAATATTTGTTTTATCAGCAGATACATTAAAAGAACCTTTCAGGGTTTTTAACGGACTAAAAATAGCCAGGATATTTGAAATATTTCCAGAAATTCTCAACGGATTACCATTATAGTTGCCTTTAATTAAAGGCAATGTCAGACCTTCTTTTGTTAAAATAGCATTTAAAGTTTTGATGGATACCCACTTATTTGATTCTGTCCATTTAAAGTCTTTTAATCCTAATATTCCATTCATTCTTACATTTTCATACATTTTATCATCAATATCAGACATTTTGCCTTGCATAAAAAGATTTGCTGTAAGTAAACCTTTTAAATCGTTACCAGAAAATACAGGAAGATATTTTTGTAGAGAACTTAGATTTAATTCCCCCTGAACAAACCCGTTTACATAAGGATCCAAAAAGGGATTTTTTAGATAAAGGGCTAATTTAAAATCCTTCCCTTCGACACAAGCCTCCATTTTTGGAATATGTAATTCAAGGTTTTTCAAATCATTTGAATCATTACAAATTGACATGTAGGATTGAATATCTGAAATTCCTTCATCATTAAAGTAATCTAAAATACTTCCGTTATTAATTTGTAGAAAACCATTAAAACTAGGATAGGTTCTAGGTGAAACTTGAAATGGGCCTTCAATATTCAGACCGAGATTAAAATCTCCCTTAATTTGTTTTAACTGACTTAAGGGACTTTTCTCCAGTGAAGGTAGTAATTGAACTAACTCACTGAATTTATTATCAGGTGCATAGAGATTTAAATCATAATAATAGTCTGTTGGATTTTTCTTTATTAATCCCTTAATCTGTAAGGAAAGTTGATTAATCTTAATATCATTTTCCTTAATAACATATATTTTATTCAAATTATCAATATTAAAATCTATATCAAATAATAATTTAGCTTTATCCATTATTTTCGATGATCCAATGGACATACTCACCTCGCTAGCCCTGGTTTTAGTCTTTAAATTATAAAAACCAGTACTCAAATCACCTGAGCCTATATGAGATATACCATCTGCCTTAATATTAACTTTTGCATTTTCGTCTTCTAAAAATAAGAAGCCATTGATGATTTCTATAGATTGCAAAGCAAGATTAAAATTCATCTTGTCATTAGATAAACTATCCCCTGATTCAATAAATTCGTCAGCAAGAGGAACTTCGTAATTTTTTTGACCGGATGAGGAAATAAGAATGGTCAGTTTCGGTTCATAGAATCTAATAGATCTAATATAAATAGGTCTTGATTTATCAATAACAGACCATATATCAACTGCAATATCTATATATTTAACCCTTAACAATTCTGAACTCCCCAATGCTTTACTGCCCAGTGTAGTGAAATTTGAAAATCTCACGTTTAAAAAAGGGAAAGACCTAAACAAGGAAAAATCGACACTGGAGAAATTAACTTGTTCAATAATATCAATATCTATAGAGTTAATTACTCGAAGAGCCAAAGGTTTTCTAAATAAGATAGGAAGCGTAAAACCTAAAAGGATGAAAAACAAAAAGGCCAAAGCAGAATATCTATAATAGGTGATACCCCATTTTAGCTTTATCCATGCTTCTGCGATATCTTTAAAATGGACAAATTGTACCTTAAGAAGGGTTATAATTGACTTCATAATAATTAACTAACGATAATTTTTAAGAGTTAGTTTAGTATACACATTTTCATGTGTATATTTACTAAATTATTAAAACTTGTGCCAAAGCCTAACGTGAAAGAAAATAATAATTTCATTCTAATAGAGAATGACAAAGATTTAAAGTCATTTGCTGATGCCCATCAGCAGGTAAAACAAATAGGCATAGATACTGAATTTGTTGGAGAAAAAAGGTATAAACCTTTGATTTGTCTGATACAAACAGCATCTGATGTCGGAAATTATATTATTGATCCACTGGCAATATCAGATTTGACTCCTTTTCTTCGAATGGTTGAAAATCCAGATATTCTAAAAATCACCCATGCTGGGGATAATGATTATCGGGGTTTCTATCAAAATTTCGGTATCCTACCCAAAAATACCTTTGATACTCAAATAGCGTCTGCTTTTTTAGATTTCAAATATCCCATTTCCTTTAAAAAATTAGTGGAAACAGAATTTAATTATCATTTAGACAAATCTCATACAGTAACTCAATGGGATAACAGACCATTGACAAGAGATCAGTTGCAATATGCATTAGATGATGTTTTACCTCTCATCGAGCTATATGAAAGAATGACTGAAAGGTTAACAAAAAATGGCAGAATAACTTGGGCACAAGAAGAATTTAAACAACTTGAATTGGTCAGTACTTATGCTAAATTGGTTGAAAATGAGGTGGTAAGCAATCCTATAATTTATTCTCTATCTCACAATGAAAGAATATTTTATCTCAGATTAATGGTTTGGCGGGAAAATATAGCGAAAGAAAGGAATGTGAATAAAGATATGATTATACCGGCAAAATATATTCATACGCTTGTTAAAGGTATAAAATCAGGTAAAAACTATTTTAAGGATAATAGAAGATTTCCCATTAATATCTCTAATGAATATTGGAAATTATTTGATGATTTCTACAAGGAAAAGCCTAAGGAAAACGAAATTTTAATTCTTTCCAACATTGGAAAGGAACCCGAAGAGGATTTAAGAGAGGAGGCAATCATAGATTTAATTTATGGGGTTATAAAATATTACTGTATGGAAAACGGTATTTCAGCCTCTATTGCATTTCCTAAAAACATGTTGAAACTTATGAGGCAAAATGATGATTTACATGTTAATTTTTCAAGTGGGTGGAGATCAGCTTTTTTTGGTATTGAATTTAACGAAATGCTAACTCAGAGGAAATCAGTTAATGTCATTTTTAAGAATGGTAAAATAATTATTGAATAAATATGGGGCTTAATGTGAAAGAAGAAGCAGTTTCTCCCATTTTAACTATCGATAATTTATCTATATATCATAAAATTGATAAAGAAGATATAACTCTTTTAGACCAATTATCTTTCACCATTTCCAAAAATGAAAGAATTGGCCTTATTGGACATTCTGGTTCTGGAAAAAGCATAACCATGAAAGCTATTCTGGATATACTACCAGAAAACCTATTTATTTCAAAAAATAACCCTATTCGTTTTCACAAAGATGAACAGAATTATTTAATCTCTTTTATTCCACAAAATGCTCAATTAAACCTTAATCCTCTTATAACTTGTGGAAATCAGTTATTAGAATCGATAGATTTAGTTAGTAAATTATCTACAAAAAAAGAAAAATACGACCAATGTATAGAATGGCTGAAAAAAGTAGGTCTTAGTGATGAAAAAAGAATTTTTAAATCATATCCACATGAATTATCTGGTGGTCAATTACAACGAATAACGATAGCGCTTGCTTTAATTAATAAGCCGTCTTTAATATTAGCAGATGAACCTACCACAGCACTCGATCCAATACTCCAGCATCAAGTACTAACTTTACTTTTTACTTTGGCTGACAGTATTCAGGCCAGCGTCTTGATTATAAGCCACGATGTTCATCTAATTTCAACATGGACAACTAAGCTTATTTTTTTAAATGAAGGGAAAAGAGTTGATTATTTCACTCCTAATCAATTAAAACCAACGGAGCTAGTTAAAGTGGTTGCTAATAAAGAAAATTTATTAAACATTAATAATTTGACAGTCAAATTTAAAAAAGGTTGGTTTCGTCCTACTTTTTTTACTGCCTTGTCTAATATTTCCCTTACAATCAAAAAAGGAGAAAGCGTAGGAGTCATAGGAATTTCTGGTTCTGGAAAAAGTACTTTAGCTAAAACAATATGCCGTCTAATTCCTCATTATGAGGGAAATATTGTTTTTGATAATCAACAGGATAAAGTACAAATGATTTTTCAGAATCCATTATTCTCCTTAAATCCTAAATTTCGCGTTGTCGACACCTTGACTTCTTCCCTGAAGACTTTAAATAATAAAAAATTGTTAATCAGGGAACATTTAATAGAAACACTAGATTTAGTAGGGTTAAACGAATCATTTTTAAAAAAGTTCCCTCATGAATGTTCCGGTGGTGAACAACAGCGTATAGCCATCGCAAGAGCTATTTGTGTAAATCCAGATTTATTGATTTTGGATGAATCTCTGGCAAGTTTGGATATCGAAAGACAAGTGTCCATTGTGAATTTACTTAATAAAATTCGAAGTAAAACTAATATTTCCATGCTATTTATCTCCCACGATATAGAAATGGTTATGGCTCTATGTAGCTATATATATGTTTTGTCTTCAGGTTCTATGGTAGAATCAGGAAAAACAGGGGATCTTAGGGATAATCCCCAAAATAATGTCACAAAAGCATTACTTGGTAAAATTTCTCCGTAATCTTGCAACCTTTTTAGAAATTACATAGTCCTTGGTTGTATATTTGTGTAAAATAAAACTTTTTAAAATGAAAAAAGAGTTTAATGGTGAAACTTGGTTATTAATAACACTAATTATATTAAGTAGCTTCAGTTATTGGTATTTGCAAGAAAATAAACCTTATCTGGATCATACTAATGTAAATAACAAATTAGATTTAAGTTTGAAAGTGGAGGACAAAGAGAGTAATATATCTAAATCAGTTGATTTTATTGATCAAAAAATAATTAAAAAATCAATTGAAATTATAAAAGAGTGGCTACCTGTTAATTAATTCCATTTCATCCCTTTTACTTTTGTCCAATATCTGATGAGTCCGCTTACTGTCATAAAACTTGGATTGGCTAGTCCGTATCTCGTAATAACCTGTTCATCCAATTTGTTTTCCAGCCATAATTTTTCAACCATATCTTGAAAGGAGTCTATAATTTTACTCATATCAGAATGAGTTTCCATTTCCTTCAAAACCCATTCTGCATATTTCAATAAAGTATTTTCAAGGATAGTCAGATGTTCTTGAACAGGCTTTTTCACTAAACCAAAATGAGTTAGATAAAGAAATTTAGGATTAACTTTTCTAATCAACTCAATAGATGCACACCAATCTTCAATATGAATATCAGGAGGGGGACAAGGTGGAACCACGGGACCATCTCCTATACAAACACCTGCAACATCACCTCCAAAAACCATATCATTCAAGGAAAAAGCGATATGATGAACCGCATGCCCCGGAGTATGGAGTGCTTTAATTTCAAATTCACCTAATTGTATACACTCTAAGTGCATCAGAGGGACAAGATTGTCTAATGAAATAGGTTCCATAACGCCCCATAATTTCTCCATAGAAGCACCGTAAATTCTAACGGCAGATCCCCATAATTTTTCAGGATTATTTAAATGAGGCAAACCAGCTGGATGAACATATATGCTAGCTCCATGTTCTGCAAATTTCCAGGCAGCACCAGCATGGTCAAAATGAATATGAGAAATAAAAACATGCTTTATATCAGAAATGGTATAACCAATTTTCTCTATTTCAATTTTGAGCGTATGAAAGGTAGAATAAGGTCCGGTTTCAAATAAAATTGGACCTATGTCAGATTCCAAAATAAATGCAGCAATAGATTCAGAAGAGCCTTGAAATTTTAAATCAATAATATGAACCATAAAAAATTATTTAGAACCAGTTATCTGCTTTATTACCATTAAGATACGATTTAACATCTATTGGCTTCTTACCAGGAATTTGAATCTTGTCGAGGGAAATGTAATGATCACCCGTACTTAAATAAATAAATGTCTTATTATCACTAAGATAGGACTTATCTTTAAAATCTAATCTGGATTCCTCCACATGGGCTGCCAGAATTTTTATTTCCCCCAATTTTGATGGTAACCATGCCCCAGGAAAGGGGCTTAATCCACGGATTAAATTAATTACTTCTGATGTTGTTTTTGATAGATCTATTCTGCCTGTTTCATGCTGTAATTTAGGAGCCATTTTAATGGAACCCTTTCCTTGAGGAATAGCGACAAAGGAAGAATCAAGGATAATATTTAAAGAATCAATCACAATATTTGCTCCTAACAACATTAAATGATCGTGCAAAGAACCAGCACTATCTTCAGGTAAAATGTCTATAGATTTAGATAGAATAACAGGCCCTGTATCAATATCTTTTCTTATAAAAAAAGTAGTTACGCCCGTAGTAGTTTCCCCATTTATTATGGCCCAGTTTATTGGTGCAGCTCCCCGATAATCAGGTAACAGGGAGGCATGTAGATTAATAGTCCCCAGATGAGGTAGGCTCCAAAGTACTTCAGGAAGCATCCTAAAAGCTACTACAATAAACAGGTCTGGTTTTAAATCTTTTACGGTATTTAAAAAAGCTTCACTTTTAAGATTTACAGGCTGTAAAACAGGGATATTCAAAGCTATTTTTAGACTAAATTTTAAAATTTAACGAAGCTAATAAATTTTAGTTCTATACTCTTTCTTATATTACGATAAAAATGGAAAAATTCAACTTACCTCTGTCAAACGAAATTACTTTATCTGGCTTAAAATGGGAAGTAGATAAACCAAAAGCAAATTTAATGCTTGTTCATGGTGCCGGAGAACATATTGGCAGGTACGATCATTGGGCTAAATTATTTAATGATCAACAAATAAATGTTTATGGCGTAGATCATTATGGACATGGAAACAGCCCAGGGGCGAGAGGACATTTAGCTAATTACGACCTTTATTTAAATGAAATTCAGGCATTAAAAAGGATGCTTGCTGAGCGAGCTGATAATTTACCCGTTCTTTTATATGGACATAGCTTAGGAGGAAATATTGTTCTTCATTGGATTATTGAACATGAAAAATCTGTAGATTATGTCATCGTATCAGGACCTTGGATTAAATTAAAACTGGTTCCACCACCATGGAAAATATCTTTGATGAAATGGCTTAGTGGTATGCTTCCAGCATTAAGCCAAGGGAATGAATTAGATCCAAATTGGTTATCCAGAGATAAATTAGTCGTTGATCGTTATATAAACGACCCTTTAGTTCATAATAAAATTACCCTTTCGGCGGCAAATATCCTTTTTCAACGCGCGGAAATATTAGATAAATATAGTAAGCAATTAAGTGATAAAATTTTAATCATTCACGGACTGGATGATAAAATAACGGATGCCTCCGCAAGTAAGGCTTTTGCTTCAAGAACAGGTATTGATTATTACGGCGCAGAAGGACTTTTTCATGAGTTACATAATGAACCGGAACAAATAGAAATATTTAATTATATTTGTAATTGGTTAAATAAAAACGAGTTATAGTATCATGCCGAAACGGTTTCCATTCTATCCACAACTTGAGGCAATGGATTGCGGATCAACTTGCTTGCGCATGATTGCAAGATTTTATGGACGGTACTATTCATTAGCGTATTTAAGGGAGATTAGTAACACAGGAAAAGATGGTGTTTCACTCTTAGACCTCAGTGAAGCAGCTGAATTAATAGGTCTTAAAACCTTAGCTGTCGAAGCAGATATTATTCAATTACAAGATGTTATACCTAAACCATGTATAATTAACTGGGGAAGTAATCATTTTGTTGTCGTTTATCACCAGGATTCAACTAAGGTGTGGATTGCAGACCCAGCAAAAGGAAAGTATAAACTAAATAATGACGAATTTCTGACAAAATGGATTGGGACGGATGCAACATCTGAGAATTCAGGCATCGTTTTAATCTGCCAGACTACACCAAATTTTTATACATTCAATGGAAAAGAAGCTCAGAAAGGTAGCTGGCAGTATGTACTAAATTATTTTTACCAATACAAAGCACTTATTTTTCAGATCATTATAGGATTATTCTTAGGAAGTACCCTCCAACTCCTGTTCCCATTTTTTATAAAAAGTATTGTAGATATAGGTATCAATAATAATGATCTATCATTTATTTCATTAGTTCTTATCGCTCAACTTATTCTATTTATAAGTCAGATATCTGTTGAATTTATTAGAAACTGGAATATCTTACATGTTGGAAGTAGAGTGAATATCAGTTTATTATCTGATTATCTTATTAAATTAACAAAACTTCCATTTAGGTTTTTTGACACCAAATTACCTGGAGATTTAATTCAGCGGTTTAATGACCACGAAAGAGTACAAAAGTTTTTAAGTTCTACTTCTTTGATTTCTATCTTTTCATTACTAAATCTCCTGGCTTTTGGGGTAGTTCTTTTGTTTTGGAATAAAGCTATTTTTGCCATTTTTGTCATTGGATCATTATTAAATATTGTTTGGGTTTTAGGTTTCATGAAATGGAGAAAAAGCCTTGACATAAAAAGATTTGAATATAACAGCGATAATCAAAATAGTATCAATGAAATGATTACCGGAATGCAGGATATTAAATTATTTAACGCTGAAAAATTAAAAAGATGGTCCTGGGAAAAAATTCAAGCAAAATTATTCAATACAGAAGCAGAAAATCTAAAGCTTGAACAAGTGCAAAGGGCAGGGGCCTTGTTTTTTAATGAAACAAAGAATCTATTGATTATTTATCTAGTAGCTCAGGGTGTTCTGAATGCAACTTTGACTTTAGGTATGTTAGTAGCTATTCAGTATATCATTGGTCAACTTAATACACAAATTAATCAATTGACAGAATTTTTAAAATCCATGCAAGATGCTAAAATCAGCCTGGAAAGAATTGGTGAAATACATCTTAAAGATAACGAAACAATTATTGAAGAAAATAATAATAATCTTCCTAATGAAGGAAATATCACTTTGGAGAATGTGAATTTTAGTTACTCTGGAGTCAATGCAACACCAAATATCAGGAATATTAATTTGATCATTCCTAAAGGTAAAATAACAGCCATCCTTGGTCCAAGTGGAAGTGGTAAAACTACTTTGTTAAAAATTTTACTGAATCTTTATAAACCAACCGAAGGAAATATAAGGTTAGGTGAAATAAATTTATTATCAATTAATCCCAGATTGTGGCGCAATAGCATTGGCGTGGTTATGCAGGATGGTCATCTTTTTAGTGATAGTATAGCGAAAAATATTGCTCTGGGCGAAGAAATTATTGATAAGAACAAACTTCAGTTTTCATCCAGATTAGCTAATCTGCAAACTTATATCGAGAATTTACCTCATGGTTATAATACCATCATTGGCCCCGAGGGACAGGGCCTAAGTCAAGGACAGAAGCAAAGAATTCTTATAGCCAGAGCTGTTTATAAAGAACCTGATATTCTTTTCTTTGATGAGGCTACCTCATCTCTTGATACCTACAATGAAATGTTGATTTTGGAAAATATAAAGGCTGCATTTAAAAATAAAACAATTATCATCGTTTCACATCGTTTAAGTACCGTTTTAAAAGCCGACCAAATAGTCGTTATGGAAGATGGGGAAATGATTGAATGCGGATCTCATGAAGAATTAACCTTTGTCAGAGGTGCCTATTATCAATTAGTTAAAAATACATTGGAACTAGGATTTTAAATGAAAAATGAAAATAATATAGACGTTCGGAATGAAGAAATTTCAGAAATTTTAGGCACTCCTCCTGGATGGATACTAAGATTTGGCACTTTAATTTTTTTAATAGTTATCGTTCTATTAATTTGGCTATCCTATTGGATTCAATATCCCGATGTAGTTGAAAGTGAAATCATTGTATCATTTAATGATCCTCCAACAAAACTTATATCTCCCAAATCAGGATTTTTAAATAAGTTGCATACCACACATAATCAACGGGTTAAAAAAGGACAATTATTAATATCTTATAATTCTGAGGCTGATTATTTAGATGTACTTTCTCTTTATGAAAAGTTACTGATGGTTAAACCTACAAATCAAACCTCTATTATATCTTTACCATTGACAGAAAATTATAACATAGGAGCATTGCAGAAATATTTATTTCAGTTCCTAGATAAACAAAAACAATACAATTTAAAGACAAATGAGGGAGTAGAAGTAGCAAATAAAAAAGATAAACAGAAGCAAATCATTTCTTTAGAAAATGGCATACAATATTCATTAAATCTTAAAGATAATTTAGCAGTACAGATTGAGAATACACAAATCCAGTTGAAAAATGAAGAAGCCATGGTAAAAATGGATAAATTATCTCAATCTGAATTAAACAAAACAAAAGATAAATTAACCGTTCTTGTTACTAATTTAAACACAACAGAAGCCGAAATAAAAGATAAACAATTCAAAATCAGCAATTTAAAATCTGATTTAGTTAATTTAAAGGTGGGAAGTGAGAAGGGTAGGGAGGTAGCCATGTTAGAAATAAACGCTGCATTTTTGCAACTTAAAACTAATGTCTCCGAATGGATTTCTTTACATTTAATTATTTCACCCTCAGATGGAACCGTCCAGGTAACGAATAAATTTCTCAAATCAGGGCAATATGTAAACAAAGACGAACCCTTATTGATGGTGATTCCTCCGCAATCAAATAAAATGAAAGGGATTATGAATATACCATTTACTGAAAGTGGCAACATCCGAAAAAATCAAACGGTATTAGTCAGGTTAAATAGTTATCCGTCTTCAAAATATGGTATAATTCAAGGTAAAGTGGCTACAAGTTCAAGTATAGCTTTAGAAGATAATAAAAAGTTGGTCACCCCAGTAACTGTTTATTTTATTAAAGGTTTGGTTACAACCACTGGATATAAAGTTTCAACAAAAAAGGAACTTTCAGGTACAGCAAGAATTATCACACAAAATAAAAGATTCATACAACGATTGTTCTAAATAGCTTCTTGGTTAGGAGAATACTACTTAACATAATGTAAATTATCTGCATAAAAATAATTCAAAAAAATCCTCCAGGATTTAAATATCCACAGAGGATTTTTTGCTTTTAAAAAAACATTAACTTTCTATCGTTGCATTAATATTTTCTGTAAGTTCCTTAGAAATTGCATTCTTAGTGACGCGTATGTAAACCTTAGGTGATACTTCTAAAGTTACAATAGTGTCCTCAATCTTAGATATTCTACCAAGTATTCCACTACTTGTTACTACATCTTTGTTCTTGTCTAAGCTTTCTTGAAATAATTTTTGTTCCTTCTGACGTTTTGCTTGTGGTCGTATCATTAACAACCAAAATACTAGAAACATAGAAACAATGAAAATAAGGTTAATCCATGATGATGAACCTGTTGCGCTGGCTTGTAGTAAAAAAAACATAGCTTTATGATTTATAATTTAGTTTTTTGATGTGACAATTCCCTCTAAATATAGTAATGTTTCCACAGGAAATGTATTGGCTACCACCGTAATTAGTTTTCTCTGCTCATTTATCTTACCCTCACTATTAAATTTAACTTTTATCAACCCTCCCCTACCTGGTTCAATCATACTACTTGGCCATTCCGGCACCGTACAACCACAAGTACCATAAACATCTAATATATATAGTGGATATCTTCCTGTATTCGTAAATCGATATACTTTTTCAACTATTTCGCCTTCTTTTATCTTGCCAAATGAAATAATGGTCTCTTCAAAAGCTATTTTCGCCACTTTTGAAGTATCTAATCCTTGCTCACCCAATGGATTTCTAATAATTTCAGAGGGAGTTAGTTCCCTACCTAACCTTATTTCTTCCACCCTTTTTCTACTCTTCTCATTTTCATCATTTTTATGGCATCCAACTATGCATAAAACCAATAAAAAAGAAAAACACAACCAAATTTTACTCATTCCTTTCATTTAATTTTGCAAAAATAAGGATTTTGTAACAATGAATTTCAGTTCCTTATTAATTACTATATTTTTTTATAATCTTTGGGGATAAATCCTTACTATGATTCATAAATATGCTATGGGAATTATTGGAAATGGTTCCTGGTTAGCACTCATAAATGATTTTGGAAATGTTTCCTGGCTCTGTTGGCCTCATTTTGATAGCAGCTTTCTTTTTGGAAATCTACTGGATAAAAATAATGGTGGTAATTTTCAAATTCAACCGCAATCTGAAATTATTTCTACCTCTCAGAAATACCTTAATGACACAAATATTTTAATAACTACCATAGAAACCAAAGATGGTAGATTCGAAATAAATGATTTCGCTCCAATATATTACAGCCCATCAGATCTAATTAGACCTCATATTTTTATAAGAAAAATCATCCCAAAAAAAGGAACTAATTTAATTAAAATTGAGTGCTCCCCTACTTATAATTATGGCGGGTATCAATGTAGCTCCAACATAAAAGAAGATTGCATACATTTTAATTTGTTGGATGAAGATCTATTTCTTTACAGTTCAAAGACTGAAATTTTAAGTGATTTATCCGCTTATTTTATTTTAAATGAGCCTATTTATCTGATTATAACGAATGAAAATCATAAGTGGTATGATATAAAATATAAAGCAGAAAATTTATTATTTAAGACAAAAGATTACTGGGAAACATGGGTTAAGAATTTAACCATTCCACCATTATTCAGTAAGGAAATAATCCGATCAGCCTTAACTTTAAATCTACATGTTTTTAATACAGGTGCAACTATAGCTGCTGCTACTACCTCTTTACCAGAATTTCTTGGTTCAACACGAAATTGGGATTATCGATTCTGCTGGATGAGAGATAGTTATTATACTCTATTAGCATTTTTCCTTTTAGATAATGAGGAGGTAATAATAAATTATACCCAATTTCTAGCTCTCATCAATGAAAAATATAAGGAAAGATGGCCGCCTTTACATCCAATATCCTTAGATAAGGATCCCAACGAATTTGAATTAAATTTACCTGGTTATTTAAATGAAAAACCAGTAAGAATTGGAAACCAAGCCTTTGAACACATTCAAAATGATATATATGGTCAGGTAATCACCACACTTCTCCCCTACTTTACCAATGACAAAATTGCTTTTGACCTTAGAAAAAAATATCTGCCAATCATATTTAATATGTTAAATATGATTGAAAAAACAATGGACGAACCAGACAACGGATTATGGGAATTCAGAGGTTTAAAACAATGTCACTGTTACACCTATTTATTTCATTGGGCAGGATGTAAATCTGCTTTAAAAATAGCTGACTTATTTAACGATGAAAATATACTAGATTTAGCTTCTAAAAATTTGCCAAAGGCCATCGAAAAAATTGAAAATTGTTATGACCATGAAACAGGGCTTTATTATCAGGCCATAGGAAATAAAAATCTAGATGCCAGTTTACTTCAGCTTATAACTATGCATTATTTGAAACCAGATGATCCAAAAGCAAAACGATTACTTTCAACTTTGGAGGAGGCATTATCTGCAGAAAATGGACTTTTTTATAGATATTTACATCAGGACGATTTTGGTACTCCTGACGCTACCTTTTTAATTTGTGCCTTTTGGTACATCGAGGCTTTAGCTATTATGGATAATAAAGACAAGGCCATTTCTAATTTGACTAAAATATTAAATTATGGCAACCACTTAAATTTATTTAGTGAGGACGTCCACGCTAAAACAGGTAGTCAATGGGGGAATTTCCCACAAACATATTCTCATGCCGGACTGATTCAAGCGGTAAATGCTATACATAATCCTTATTATATTCCATTATATATATGAAAAATATTTACCTCCTGGGTTTTATGGGGTCCGGAAAATCTTACTTAGGTAAATGCTTGTCCGAAAAGTTTAATTTAAATTTTCTAGACCTTGATCAATTAATTGAAGATTCTACACAATTAAGTATTCCACAAATTTTTAGTAGTATCGGCGAAGAAGGATTTAGGGAACAAGAAGCAAACCTTTTAAGAAAAACAACTGATTTTAATCAATACATCATATCCTGTGGTGGGGGAACCCCATGTTTCCATGATAATATGAAATGGATAAAAGACCATGGAATATCCATTTATCTAAAAACATCAGAGCCATTATTATTTAAAAGACTAAATAATCAAAAAACAGGAAGACCATTAATAAGCAGTATGTCAGATGACGACCTTAGACATTTCATTTCAATAAAAATTAGTGAAAGAGAAAAATTCTACGAGCAGGCAGATTACCTATACCTTCAATGGGAAGATAATAAAACGCTTATTGATTTAGAAAAATTTATAGCAGATAAATTACAAAGAAGTAGGTCCTAAAATAATTCTGGGACCAAGCCATTTTCCATCATATCTTCCTGACACAATTTCTAAGCGGAAATTTTTTAATATATTATCTAAAGCGTATCCCATTTCTAAATATGGTTTCAATTTATCAGTAAAAGCAATATTGATGAAGAGGTTTTCTGGTATATTCGACTTTTTAAATACAGTTAATCTACTCAATAAAAAATTATCCGTTTGTATTTGAAGATGCAATCGATGAAAATAATTATTTGTACTGAATTCATAGTAAGGTAAAAGTCTGAAAGTAGAAATAATAGGATGAAGGGTTTTCAGAGTTCTTCCGGTTGGAAAATGGTAAAAATCATTAAAATGAAGAAATTCTTGTTGTATAAATTTACCTGATGATAAGTTCATGTCCAATCTTCCTAATTTATTTATTACGAAAGATTGAGATAAATCCATTTCCAAATAATCAAAATTAGACTCACTTTTCATATAACCAGATAATCCCTTCTTATAAGTAAGAGTGAAAAACGATAGATATGACAAAGAAAAGGAATTAATAAACGCCTTATCATTCAAATTAAATGATTCTAAGGGTTCATTGCGCTTGAAATTCCAACGCTGGAATGAATGATTATCAAGATAGGTTCTATCGGAAAACTCAGAAGATGCCTGTAAAATAAATTTGGAAAAAACAGTTTGCTTTAATTGAATCTTAAAAAATTTCTTTTCAATAAACAACAACGGATTTACTCCGTCAAAAACATTTATGATAGAAATAATTTGTTCATTTTTTATGAATGGTTGATTAACCTGTGTTAAAAAATTTCCCCCAGAAAATAAGAGTTGGATTGACTTAAAATTATCTTTATAGATAAAAGCTGATAATTCAGCAACAGCATATAACGCTTTCCTTTGAATTGCATACCTTGGTTTTAATGAAAACTCCACCGGTTTATCATAATTGAACCTGGTTGTAAATCCAGTTTGCAACAAAAAACCATCTATAGGATTAAAAAGGGGAACATTAGAAATTGGAGATAAACTGATATCCCAATGATTGTTAACCCTTATATGTACGGAGTCTAAAAATACCCCTGGAAAGGAATCAATAGGTACAAGTGGTCTTGACAAAGAAGTATTTGCGTACAACAAATTAAGATTAAGGTTAATGGCTAGAAAGAGACCAAACAACCTTAATTTTAACATATTGAATACCAATTAAATGGCTTGATGATTAAATGGTTGAATAACCATTTCAGAAACTACAGCAGAAGTAGGTTGCTGACAGAGAAACCAAATAGATTTTGCTGCTTCTTTTACTGCAATCATCTTATCTCGTTGAACTTTCAAGTCTATATTATCCCAGAATGGTGAATCAACACCCCCCATATAGATATTAGTTATTCTTATTTCAGTTCTTTTTAATTCTTCTCTAAGAGACTTTAACATACCGTTTAAGCCATATTTTGACGCTGCATAAGCGGCGGCACCTGCCATAGGCGTTTTACCTAAGACACCAGGGATATTGATGATAAGTCCTTTCTTTTGCTCTTTCATTTTTGGCAGAACCGCTTGAATCAAACTGAAAGCCCCCACAAGATTTACATCGAGAGAATCTTTAAAATCTTGAATACTTAATGATTCAAAAGATTTAATAATACCAATACCCGCTGCGTTTATGAGTATATCAATAGGGGCACCTGTCATAGATTGGATCTCTTCAACCATAAGATGGATACTTTCTGTATTTTTAAGATCAATAACAAATCTATTTTTAACAGGAATACCTATTGAGCTACAAATAGTGTTAAGACCTTCGGCATTTCTTCCGGCAACAAAAACTTTAGCCCCTGACTGATGTAAAAGTTTACATGTTTCTGCCCCTATGCCGCCCGTTCCACCAACGACAAGAACGATTTTATTTAATAAAGTTTCCATTTAAATTTTCGTTTGAATAGATTGATAGAAAGCATGTCTTACATTTTCTTTCTTGAAATCACCACCAAAATCAGATGTTACCGTGGTACATCCCTGATGTTCTATGCCTCTTGCCTGCACACAAAAATGAACAGCCTCAATGTAAACAGCTACACTGTCCGTCTCAAGAACCTGCCTTAATGTTTCGGCTATTTGTCTGGTTAATCTTTCCTGAACCTGTGGACGTCTGCTGTAATAATCGACAATCCTGTTTAATTTAGATAAACCGATAACTTTATCCCCTGGTTTGTAAGCGATATGGGCTTTTCCGATAATTGGTAAAAAGTGATGTTCACAAAAAGACTGAACGGTAATATTTTTTTCTAGCAAAACCTCTTTATAGCCAAATTTATTCTCAAAAAGAGACATATCTGGCATATTTTTAGGGATTAAGCCACTAAATATTTCTTTAACGAACATCTTTGCTACTCTACCTGGAGTACCTTTAAGAGAATCATCAGAAAGATCCATGCCTAAAGTTTCCATAATTTCCTTAAAATGGTGTTGAATTTTCACCATTTTTTCAGCATCTGATTTATTTAAATATTCAGTATTTACAGGTGTTTCTATCGAAGTAGTTTGGTGGGAATCTCCCAGTTCATCTAACCAAATACTCTCATCAACGAGGTAAGGATGATTTGTTCCATTTTTCTTTAGAGGTTCATTCAGATTTTTTAAATCCTGATCGATCATTTTTGGACTTTTAAGAAATGATAAAAATAGAAAACATTCACTTCTTATAAAGGTTCATAATGTTATGAAAGGAAACTTAAATTATTAGTGTAGAGTCTTTATATTTGCAAAATATTTTACTGAACAGAAAATTTCAAAAACAGATTAATGAAATACGATTTAATTATCATTGGTACAGGTCCAGGCGGCTACGTTGCTGCTATCAGAGCTTCACAACTTGGCATGAATGTAGCTGTAGTTGAACGAGAAAACCTTGGAGGTATTTGTTTAAACTGGGGATGTATTCCTACAAAAGCCTTATTAAAGAGTGCACAGGTATTTGAATATGTACAACATGCTTCGGACTATGGCATTCAACTAAATGAAGCTAAAGCTGATTTTCCCGCAATGATCAAAAGGTCCAGAGGGGTTGCCGACGGTATGAGTAAAGGAATACAATTTTTATTAAAGAAAAATAAAATCACCGTTTTAACAGGTGACGGAAGTTTAGTTTCTGCTAATACAGTCAGTGTAACTGATGCTAGCGGAAAGGCTACCAATTATGAGGCAAAAAATATAATTTTAGCCACTGGAGGAAGAGCTAAAGCATTACCTAATGTACCCATTGACGGAGAAAAAGTAATAGAATATAGAAAAGCCATGACATTACCAACTCAACCAAAAAGATTGGTAGTTATTGGAGGGGGCGCTATTGGCGTTGAATTCGCTTATTTTTATCATACCATCGGTACCGAAGTTACGTTAGTTGAATTTCTTGAACAAGGAATGTTACCACGTGAGGATGCAGAAATATCAAAGGAAATTTCTAAAATCTATTCAAAAAAAGGAATCAAAGTACTTGGAAACACGTCAGTAGAATCAGTAGATACGAAGGGAAAAGAAGTTTTAGTAAAAGTTAAGGATAGAAAAACTGGAAACTTTTCTGAAATTGCTTGTGATATTGTTCTTTCTGCTGCAGGGGTAATGCCTAATATTGAAAATATTGGCTTAGAAAAGGTAGGTATTATCCTTGAAAAGGGCTTAGTAAAAGTAGATGAATTCTACCGAACTAATATACCAGGCGTATATGCCATTGGTGATATTACAGGAGGTCCCGCTTTAGCCCACGTAGCAAGTGCAGAAGGCATCACCTGTGTGGAGAAAATGGCAGGACATCATCCGGAACCTATTGATTACCAAAATATTCCATCTTGTACCTATTGTGTACCTGAAGTGGCTTCCGTGGGTATGACAGAAGAAGCGGCCAAAGAAGCAGGTTACAAGCTAAAAATTGGTAAATTTCCTTTCTCTGCTTCAGGTAAAGCCTCAGCTGCAGGTGATAAAAGTGGATTTGTAAAACTTATTTTTGACGAAAAATATGGGGAACTTTTGGGTGCCCATTTAATAGGACAAAATGTTACAGAGATGGTAGCAGAACTTGTTTCCATAAGAAAATTAGAGACAACGGGTCATGAAATTATTAAAACCATTCATCCTCACCCTACCATGAGTGAAGCGATTATGGAAGCTGCTGCGGCCGCCTATGGTGAGGTGATTCACTTATAATCTATTAATTTGTTATTTATTTAGAGAAACGCTTTGATAACTGTCAAAGCGTTTCTTTTTTTAAGGAAAATTCCTTACTATTGATTGTAATTGTTTGTTAAATATTAACCATTTCAATGTATGAATGAATTAACCTTATTGGATTGGGTAATTTTCGTGTCCTACGGTGTATTAATAATGTCCATTGGATTATGGGTATCCAGGGATAAAAAAGGACATGAAAAGAATTCCGAAGATTATTTTTTGGCGGGTAAATCACTCCCATGGTGGGCCATTGGCGCTAGTTTAATTGCAGCCAATATTTCCGCTGAACAGTTTATTGGTATGTCAGGTTCAGGCTTTGCTATAGGTTTAGCCATTGCTTCTTATGAATGGATGGCTGCGCTGACATTATTAATAGTTGGAAAATACTTTCTTCCTATTTTTATCGAAAAAGGTCTTTATACCATTCCGGAATTTATAGAAAAACGCTTCAGCACCCAGCTAAAAACTATTCTGGCCCTTTTTTGGCTTGCTTTATTCGTGTTTGTCAATCTCACAGCCGTATTGTTTTTAGGCGCAAAGGCATTAGATACTATTATGGGTAATGGAGATGGTTCATTATTTATGATTAGTATTATTGGTCTTGGATTATTTGCAGCTTCTTACTCCCTTTGGGGTGGATTATCCGCCGTAGCATGGACTGATGTTGTTCAAGTAGTTTTGCTAATCATTGGAGGTATGGTAACTTCCATTATAGGTTTACAACAACTTACCCCAGATGGAGGAATTATAGATGGCTTAAACCATTTAGTTACCGTTGCCCCTGAAAAATTTTCCATGATCATTTCTAAGGGTGAAATAATAACACCCGATGGAAAAGATGCTTGGTGGGATTTACCAGGAATAGCCGTTTTAGTGGGCGGAATGTGGGTTGCAAACTTATATTACTGGGGATTTAATCAATATATTATACAAAGAACCTTCGCAGCTAAATCTTTGAAAGAGGCGCAAAAGGGCATTGCTTTTGCCGCTTTCTTAAAAATGATTCTACCTTTTATTGTTGTTTTACCTGGAATCATTGCTTTTGTATTAAATGCCAGTCCTGAAGGTGTCCTTATTCCAGAAATGTTGGATCCTTCCTTTAAAAGACCTGATGGATCCATTATTAATGATAACGCAGCGCCATGGCTAATTCAAAAATTTGTACCTGCTGGAATGAAAGGGCTGGTATTAGCCGCTTTAGCTGCAGCTATTGTGTCATCACTGGCATCTATGCTAAATTCTACCGCCACCATTTTTACGATGGACATTTATAAACCTATTATAAATAAGTTGGCTACTGAAAAACAAATGGTTAATGTTGGACGTCTATCCGCTGCTATAGCTTTAATTATTGCCATCTTAATTGCACCTATGCTTGGGAACCTAGGTCAAGCCTTTCAATTCATTCAAGAATATACAGGTATCGTGAGTCCGGGTATTCTTGCTGTATTTGTAACTGGATTGTTTTGGAAGAAAACCAAAAACAAATCGGCCATTCTGGGTGTGATTGTCTCTATTCCCATAGCCATGTTTTTTAAGGTAGGTCCAAACGGTTGGTCTGATTCCCCCATTTTTGTGATTTTACCTTTCATGCATCAAATGATGATAACGTGTTTGGCTTCTATAGCTGTCATTGTTATTGCAAGTGAAATAGAAGGAAAAGGACAACCTGATGAAAAGCAGATAATTTTAAAACCAGGCATATTTAAGACCTCTGAATCATTTAATATAAGTTCAGCTATCATCCTTTTGATCTTAGCCTTTATTTATACCATTTTCTGGTAATAGGCACTTTAAAGAAAACCTGGAGATGATAAAGTGAATTTATCATCTCCAGGTTTAATACCAACTATAGCCTATGGTTGCTTCTATGGAACTTCCTAATTGATATATTGATTTACCAAAAGGTACATCATAAGCAATAGAAATTTTAATCTGATTATCAAACAATCCAATCGTTTTTCCAGCAAGAAATCCAACCTCAAAATGAGAAGTGGCATTAGATGAAACACCTGCTCCAAACCAAAAAGTCTGATTGTGCTGATATCTTATGTTTCCATCTATAAATGGAAGCTGTCCGGGAAGATACCGAACCCATGTGGATAAATCTAATATAGCTGTTTCGTCACCTAAACCAAAAAAGTCAAAAGGTATATATATTCCGCCAACAGCATAAACATGTCTGAACCTCTTAATGGAAAATAACTCCTTACCTGAATCTATTGCTTTAAATTTTGCGGTCAAATTCATAAATTGGGGAAAAGAAATCCCTAAATAATATTTATCTTCATTTCTGTAATAAATACCAATATTCAAATCAGGTAAATAAGTTGAAGTTGGAATAATATCAGGTTCTGCGATGGGAAAATCAGCGCCATTTATCTTTGAATAATAATTAATAGCACCGGCAGAAATTCCAAAACTTAGAAATTTCTCATCTCTTCTACTTAACCTAAGTTTATAGGAATATTGTAGATAAGCCCCATTATTTCCTAATAAACCTATTTTATCAGAAACTAGCTGTAATCCAAAGGTGCTGTTTAAATTATTGTTTACCCATTCCGCATTCAGAACATTAGTATTTGGGGCATCATTTATATTTAATCCAATGCCCAGATATTGAAAACGGGAACTTGCTGAAACTGTATAAGGATATTCAGCCAGGATATTGTTATTTGAAACTGCGGCAGGATTTATAAGATTCCAATGGTCTCTATATAAAGTGAATGGTGTAAGTTGTTGACCATCAGCTTCGGATGCCAAGAATAAAAAATAGATAAAAAGTATACGAACATACTTATTTGATAATTTCTTTATCATAATATTTATTCCATCAAATAAATGATTCCATTTTGTACTACCTTCTCATTATTTTCAATTTCTCCTATTAAGGAAAAATAATAAGCACCCGCTGGTAATTTAAGTTGATTTTGAGATAAACCATTCCAATTACCAACAATTTCTCCTTTTTGTAATTGTAGAAATTCCTCTTTAAAAACTACTTTCCCCCACCTATCCAAAATATTTAATCTTGCACTGTACATAGGCCTTGCCGCTTCAAATTTCCATACAGGATTATTGAAATTTGGCCTTAAACCAATGGTTGGGTATATCAGGGTTCTTGGATTATACGTCACATTTAAGATAACTTCTGCGCGATCACAATTATTTGAGCAATTTCCAGTAGTATCAGTATTACATACTTCATATACAAATATTAGAGATTGATCTTCCGAAATATTAGGATCACGGGAATAAGTAAAAAATCCCTCTTTGTTAACAATTACGTTTCCAAAGGATGGCTTTGAAATTAAATTAATCTTTAAAAATGAAGGAGGAATACCTCCTAAATCATCATTCTCAAGAAAATCAAACAATGCCGTATTTTTTGTGTCGTCTAAATTTACTGTATCATTTATTAGTTTGGGCCTTGGAACATAATAAACTAAAAGAGAATCTGTTATAATACAATTTCTTGTAACGACAGTCCATATAAAGTCATTTTTCCCAGGAACTAATCCTTTAACCAAAGTATTTTCATTTTGAGGATCACCAATAATTGCTGGGCTACTTGTCAGCCATTTTCCAATGGTATTGGATGGCATATTAGCACTAATAAAAACGGAATCCTTCCCACAAACTGTTTTGTCAGATTCGGCGAAAATTTCATTAATTTCCTTAGAAAAATTAATTGAAATAGGTCCAAATGCGTTTGACGTACATTTTTCACTATTCATACGCACATAATAATTACCAATATCCTTGCTTTCAAATTTAGGAATAGTGAGCGAAGGAGTTAAGGTATTAATAAATCCTCTTGGTGTTTGCCAAATATAAATGAAGCCATTGTCTTGTTTATTTGTTTGCAATACTATGCTGCTACCGGGACAAACCAAGGTATCTGATACTGCAATTTTAAATGGCGTTTCAGGTGTAGCCAAAATTTTAATGGGAGTACCTTGCGAAATTGAAAGGCATGGATCATTTAAATCTAATGTACCATCTGATAATTTTCTACCAATAACAGCTGATATATAATAAGTTTCTCCAACTATCATTCCTGGATAATATTTTATATTTCCAGTGGTATCCAAATTTAAAATCTGATTTCCTAAATTTATACCTGGACTATTATGTGTAACAAACCAACGACCATTATTAAGTCCTAACTTCTGGTCGCTTGCATCATATTTTGATTGTCTAACCTCATTTTTACAAATAGAGACCATATTCCCATCCATAACCCCTACTTTACCTTCACAATTACAGACCAAATTTTGTGATAATTCACCAAAACAATTATTACTGTCAATAGCTGCAACTTCATATTTACCTGCATAAGCATTTTCCAGCAACAACCCCTTTTGTCCATTTGACCAGGTTACATCCGTTGGAGAGGTGCTTTTAACTTGAAGGACAATTTTTCCATTTGGCAGATTACAAGCGGGTTGGTTTAATGACGAAACATATAATTCCGGAGGTTTAATAGGGGTAACTTTAATATCTTTTCGGTTAGAACATCCATTAGCATCCGTAACAGAAAAGGTATATATGCCATGTTTAACAATGATACCCGGACTGATTTGATTGGTATTCCAACTATAGGTGTAAGGTTTTTTTCCCAAAGTTACTATAGGATTTAAAGCTTTTTCCTCATTTTCACAAACAAAAACCTCATTGAGAATTTGAATATCAGGGCTTTTTAACAAAGTAAGCGGTAAGGAGGAAAAAGTTCGACAACCCTTAACATCAGTAATTTCTACACCCACTTTCTGAATAGAATCTACTGTAGGATAATCTACCCTAGTTGTAGTTTCACCACTCGCCCATTTTATTTGGTAGGGAGAATTTCCCGATAAAATATCTACTGTAAATGAAGAAGGAGTATTACTACAATTTTCCTTTTTCCCAATAAGATTAATTACTGGAATTTCAAATATATTCAATTGAGATGTTGCTGAATCTTGGCATCCATCCAAATTAGTAGCCCATTTTGGCTTATTAAATGGCAATATTAATAAACTATCTACTGCCATACAACCTATCAGATTTATTACTTGCAATCTCAAGGTAATTGAATTGAGTACCTTCTTAATAATCTGTGATTTGGTCTGTCCGTCAGACCATTGATAGCTACTGATTCCCACTTTATCCTGAATATTAGGATTAATTAACACTTCGTCGCCTATGCAACGCCGAATAGTATCAGGAAGAAGTATTTGGGGAATCTCTTTTTTTAACTCAATAAAAGTAGATTTTTTATCCGTGCAACCCATTTTATCTGAAACAACCAAAGTTAAATTAGTATTATTAATTAAAGGAGTATTAAATTCTGCGGATGTATTGCCGTTACTCCATAAATAGGAATAAGGAGCCAATCCACCAGTTACTTTTGGGTTTATTCTGACAGATTCATTTATACAAAAGGTATGCTTAGGATTGAGTTCCAAAATGGGTTTTTCTTTCCCAATAATTCTAGTAGAAATGATGATTTTACATTGATTAACATCTGTAATTGTAGTAAAAATATTTTTAACCGAATCAACAAAATAGGTTGCTTCCGAAGATTTTTGTCCATTTGACCAGTTGAAATTAAATGGACCTGACCCTGAAATATCACTTAAATTTACTTTTACGCTATCTGCCAAACAACCATTAATGATAGCAGGCAGGGTTGCTTTGGGAGGAGAATTTACATTAACAATAGTTTCAGCAATGCCTGAGCAACCTAGTTTATCTTTTACGAGTATTGAATATGTAGATTTAGTTAATGGTTTCAGGACTAAAGATTCAATCATTGAACCATTATTCCATAAAAAATTCAGGTCTCCCCCATTCGTTCCAATGATCGGTTTTAAAGTAATAGAATCACCTAAACAAATATTTGTATTTGAAGGTAAAGTGACAGAAATACTTTTTGTTGTTGAAACCTGAATAGCCCCTTCCCCAATACAATTATTTTTATCTGTCAATGTAATTTTATAAGTAGTTGGTATTAGGGGCATTGTTGTAATAAATTTACTGGTGTCACCTGTACTCCATTTATATGTGAAGGGTAAGGTTCCGCCGGAAGGAAGTGCCGTTAAGGTCGTTGATTGACCAGGACAAATTTCAAAAATACCTGATATAGAAATGGTTGGATTAGGAGTAAGTGTTATACCGGATATGGCTGTTGCAATACACCCATTTTGATCCTTAACTCTAAGCGAAATAATACCGGATGATGATAAAGAGGTGGTTAACGTTGCATTTGTTGAGCCATTATTCCATAAATAATCATATCCAGGCATTCCACCACTAACCAATGGTGATAATGTAAATGGGGTATTTGCGCAAGTGATTTGAGAGGTAGGTAAAAAGACCGATGGATTAGATTTCACATTTAAACTAACAGTTGCAACACTTTTGCAATTACTGGCATTAGTTACGGTAACTGAAACATTCGTTGAGGTAGATGGAGATAAAGTAATCGCTGAAGCAGTGTTTCCGTTACTCCATGAAAAAGAATTTAATGTGGTACTTAACTTTGTATCAAGTGTAATAGCATTGAATTGGCAAACATCTACAGCAGTTGGTAAATTAACCGAAGGATTAGCATTCATTCCTATAGAGGTAGAAGCTGTACCACTACAACCCGTTGCATCTGAAACCGTCAAGGCATAAGACTGTGTAGCATTAATGGTCACAAGATTGGTTGAACTTGTAGCACCATTGCTCCACTGGTAACTTAAGGCACCTGAAAAATTGGAAACCGTTGGCACTATCATATAACTTTCTCCCTGACATTTTGAAACACCTGTGGGTAAGTTGACGTTCAAGAACCTCTGATTTACAACTACACAGGCTTGTGACGAGCAATTATTGGCATCTCTAACGGTAAGACAATAGGTTTGAGGTGATGTTGGATTCACAGTTTTAGAAGCAGAAGATGAAATAACGCCATCCCATGAATAAGTATATGGAGCAGTTCCACCACTTATTATTGGGACGAGCGTTACTGCCTTACCTGAACAATTTGTATAGCTACCAGAAAAACTAACACTGGGGCCAGAAACCTGAGTAATTAATTTTGAAGAAGTAACATTACATCCTGCTGCATCAGTTACCGTAACTGAGTATGAACCAGCAGAAGTGGGAACAATATTTATGGTTGAACCTGAATTACCATTGCTCCAGACATAAGAATAAGAGGTTGAATAAAATTTATCTAAATTAGCAGTTAACGATATATTTTGTCCTGAACAATAAGAACTATTTCCATTTATTGTAACTGTTGGAACGAGATAATTATTTATGGTTGCAGAAATAGTTTGAGCGCAATTTATGTTCTTTGTATCTATAATTCTAATGGAATAAACTCCTGCTGACAAATTTAAAAAGGTAGTTTGGGTAGTTGCTATAGTACTTCCGTTAAAAAAGATATTATATGAACCTGAACCTCCAGAAATATTTAAAGATATGCTACCTGTTTTTAATCCTGGACAAGTTGCGTTTACAATTGGATTAACAGTAAAACAAGAAGTAGTTTGACTAAATAAATTTAATCCTAAAAAAGAAATAAATCCAATTAAAACCCATTTCAAACATCTCATCTTCCTATAATTTTAATAAAGGATAAATAACGGAATATTATCACCTAATCCTTTTGACATTTTCGCTGGCATTTGCTTGCTTTTCTTTTTTTCCATAACCATGGCGGGAACACGTTTCTGAAGAAAATCATATAACTCACCAAATCGAATGATCTTATCCCCATCGGGATCAGGATTTAGTCCACTCGCTAAAGTTTTTCCGGAAAACGCTTCCAAAATGGCTTTTGTAAAAGCACCATTTCCCCAGGAATCATCCTCGTAAGACAATTCGTCCACCTGACTACTAGTCAACACATTAAGACCAGGATATGCGGAATTAATTTCTTCAAGTGCAAATCTAGCCTGATTAACCAGCCTAGCCCCTTGAGCTGAACCACTATGACAAGCATCAATTAAAACAAATTTTTTGCAATCAATTTGATTTAAAATATCGAGTATATCCCTTTTGTAATCAATATTTGAAACATCACCATAAGTGTCGTAATCAGATGCTAATATTTTAAAATCGTTATTATCATCTGTCTTACCATGTGACGAAATAAAAAGAATTAAAACATCCTCCCTATTAATTTTTCCACCAATTAAATCTGTATTATACCTTCTTTTAAGATCTTCCATGGCAGCACGAATATCAAGATTCCTGGTATTTTCTCTGGTATTCTTTTTTTCAACATAAATCTTATTAAATACTTTGTCCATACCCGTTTGATTTTGAAAGGCATTAGCAATATTTTCAGCATCTACGGTAGTGAATTTTAAATCTCTGTGAGGAATACCAATACTTAAGACATGTAGATTAGGTTGTTTAGGTTTATAATTAATTATCATTTCATTTGATTGAATGACGCCATTAGGTGTAACTAATTCAATCAACACTCTATTATCACCTTCTAATAAAGTGATCACATTTTCATAATCATAAAAATTCATGGCATTTCCTTGACTGTTAGCAGCAGGAGGAGTTAGCTTTTCTTCATCCATTTTAGAGCGTTCGGGAATGACCCCATTAATTTTAACTACGGCATCACCCAGTTTAAGATTATTACTGCTGGTTCCAAACATAGCTTCAAGTTTAAACGTTGGATTACTCCAATCTGTCCTTTTCTGAGAAGCTTTGGGATTATTAAAAACAATAATATTTGAAGATTGATTAGTTGTAATGACATCAAACCGGGTGGTTACAGTTTTAGAGATTTTAGTAAGTTTATTATCTATTACATTCATTTGAATATTTACTTCATTCCCTTCAAATTGAACTGTTTTTTGAAATCTAAAAGAAGCTTTTTTTAGAGACTTCGAATTGATTGTTCCTAGTTTGACATCAGAAGAAGATAGAGCTAATATACCTTTTGGTAGAATAAAATTAATCTGTACTTCAGCAGCTGGAAGATCTCCATCATTTTGAATGTCAACGAAGAGCGTTTGCGGGCTAAATTCATCAACGCCTTCTTTTTCCGTATTCGAATTAACAAATCGGAGGGTTGCAGCTTTTGGATTCAAAGATTTTACAGAACCAGTAACTGTTTTTATAAGGTCTGTTCCAGAATAAACCTTTATTTCAAGTAAATTATCTTTTGTTTCAATATTATCATCTGACGTAATTGGGATATTAATTTGTTTGTTGCTATTTGGTTGTAATGGTTTAACAAAAACAGTTTGATTAACCAAAATGCCCTTTTGACCATCCAACTTATTTATTTCAACGCTTATATTTTCAATTTGATTTGCTTCTTGATTATTGAGTTGAAAAGAAATATAAGATTGAGTATTAGGCTTTAAAAGTCCATCCGGTGTATTTAACCAAATTTTGGATTCTGTTAACCGTAAATTACCTTTCGCTAATAATCTGTTCATTTCAAGGGCTGGAAAACGAACCAACCAAGCATCTTTTAGACCTTGACTATTTGATTCTGTCCAACCAGAAAAAAGTACACTTCCGTCATGAATTTGAGATAAATGATTAATGTCCTCATTGTTATCACCTCCATAATCTGCTTCCCATTGCAGGTTTCCACCTGGTTCAATTTCCATAATTCTGGCAGCAAATTTTGTAGCACCTTTTTTATTCAATAGGGACATACTGGACCCTGCCAACCAAATATTGCCATTAAAAAGAGGCAATATGGTTTTGGCAATATCAGCTTCTCGCCCTCCATAGGTTCTTTCCCATTGTAATAAACCATTATTACTTAACTTAACAAGCCAAAAATCTTGTTTTCCATTTCCTATGGAATTAGTTTCACCACAAAAAAGAACGGAACCATCTTGAAGTGTCGTAAGATCATTTAACTCTTCCCATAATTTGCCACCAAAAAATTTGTGCCATAATTCATTCCCATTTTTATCCAATGAGGATACCCAGACATCTCCAAGATTTTGTCCCTCCCCTTTTTTTGTATTACCACCAAAATAAATACGACCATTTAAGCCTATAGATACTTTTTTTAAATCTCCATAAGATCCAATAGAAATAACTTTTTGCCAATTAATCTCAACATCCATATTAAGATGAATAAGCAAAATTTCACCGTTAATACCTTTTGAAGTTAAATAAAATCCAGATTCCAAATCTGAATTTATCGACGTTAAAATAGATCCATCTGGCAAGGGTAATACTTTCTCCAGTATTTTATTTCCCAACGCATCTAATTTAATTAACCAGGGATAATTGGTTTTATTAAAATTGGAATAACCCACCATGAAAATATTACCATCAGGTAATTCTACGAGATCATGAATGAAAATTTCATTTTGGTTTCCGAAATTAACTTTTTTAATGATTTTACCCGTACTGAAATCAATAAGAGATAATAAGCCATATTTTTTTGACCCATCAGGAGATGTAATATTCCCTATAACTGCGAGGTTACCATTTGAAAGTTGAATTGATTTCGTATAAAAATCTTCTCCTTTATTTCCTTCTTTCACCTCCCAGCTTATTAAGGCAGGTTGTGCATAAAAAGTATTTAAAAAAAGTAAGAAAGTGAGAAGAAAAATATTTTTCATGACAAATAAAATTTTGGGAAAGGGTTTTCTAATTTACTGAAATTTTTAATACAAGAGGTATAATTGCTCCAGAATTTCTCGTTATAGCCTTAAATTGCATCTGTTCTTTATCAAAATGCACCTCTGAGGCAGGAATTTGATGTACTCCTAATATTTCAGTTAATGTTTGGTATAAATTTTCTGTTGCATTATATTGAAGATTATCTACCAAATATTCCATAAAGGGAGGGTTTATCTTCTTTTCTGAAAATAAAATAATCAAATGTTCTGAACCTGGATGTGCCAATTTTAAAACACTTTGAGCATCTGGAATTTTAATTACACCCTCTGAAAAAGGGGAAAGCCCCGATTGATACGCACCAGTGAATTTTTCATTGAACATTTCATTTTTAGGCCAATGTACTTCCTTTTTATTAGTTGGATCAACACTTAGCACATAGATATAACCATTTGAAAAAGTTGGAACTATCTGTAATTGAAATTTGTCGCCAACTTGCCATAATCTATTGGACAATGTATAATTATTCTTTTCTCCAAGAACCTTTGCCTCTTCAAAAACAGGTTCACTATAAGCATTAAAGAGACCTGTAAAACGTAAGAAATTAAATTTTCCAGATATTTCTCTAAGAGGTAGCTCATTAAGATTTGCCTCAGTTAATGTCTCATTGGTTGATGCAACTACAGGAGAAGATTTAACAGCCAGATTAGCGGCATTTTGAATCGGTTTATTTTGTCCTACATAAATGATATAAGCATATTTACAATACTTCGCAAATTCATTATATTTCACCCAAATCATACCATTTTTACCCCATTTTGGACCCCAGCTATTAAAAATTCGGAAAGATGCTAAATTATCATCATAACCCACAACAACCATCGCATGTCCTCCAGCATAAGTGGTATCGCCTAAATAAGGATGCCAGAAAGCTGCATCCTCTAATTTGTAAAAATTATTTTTAATTCGAAGACCGATTACGACGGGTTTATTTTGAGCAAGAGCTCTTTTAATTCTATTTATTTTATCTATTTGATCTAATTCCCCATCAAAAAGCGCAGCATAATCGGATATTCTAAAATTACTTGCATTTTTTAGCAAATCTGGTGTGGTTGGTTGTTCACAATCATCCAGATTTTTATCATAATATTTTGCCAAACAATCTCCTTTTTCTTGTAAAAAAATCAATGCATCAGAAATCCTGGCCCCTCTGGTGCAATTTCCAATTTTAATTTGGTTATAAAGAAATAACGCTGAAGAGGATTCATTTGTAATCTTAGCACGATCTGTCCATCCATTTTGAATGGCTCTTTCCATTGTTAAGGCACCATAACCCACCGACCAACCGACACAACTAAAGATAGTTCCCTGATGTCTTGGAAAAGGAGCATAAATCGACAAATCTATAGAGGATGGAAGTGATTTCCCCCCATTTTGCATAGAAACCAAAGGCTGCTTTTGATAGCGATCATCTTCAAATTCAAGTCCTGTTGGATAATCCTGCGCCCTTAGGAATGCAGAAAAGCATAAAAAAAAGGTGAAGAAAATATAAAACCTTTGCATAATCATATCAATTTACCTTAACAGAGGAAGGTTTTTGCTTTGTGGTATCTTTTTGAACAGGAGCAGGTGCAAATGGATCGGGCGCTTTGGGTTTAACGGGCGCAGATTTTACATTTGTGTTTTTTACGGGGGCTGAACCATCTACATTGGTTGGAACAGGTAAGGTGGAATTTGTTTCCCACCAATTTTGTGTATTTGTTTTCATTGTATCAGCAGCAGAAGTTGCAGGTTGATTAGCTACAGGAGGAAATGTGGAATTCGGATCTGTTGCAGCAGGATAAGGATATGGATTGGTATTCAACCCATTATTGTATAAATTATTGGTATTATTCATATTTATATATCCAGCTTCAGCCTGAATTTCTGTCCAGGTTAAAAACTTAAAAGGGGTAACTAACCATTTTTCAAGATAGGCGTCATCATATCTGGCTGCCATTTCTTTCATTTCATTAAAATGGCTTATGACCTCTGGCACTAATTTAAATAATTCCATAAAGAGAGCAATAACAATGCCGCCATCTTCTTTGGATTGTCTTACATCCTGCAAAGGTTGTTGAAAGTTTTCAGCATAATATTGCGCTAATTCCCTAAAATTCAGCTCTAAGGAACGAGAATAATCCTTTGGAAATTCTAAAATGTATTTAAGTTTCTTTTTATTGACAAAATCCATCTTCATATTTTCAAGCTCCTGATTAAACCTATCTGCCGTTTTATCATAGCCCGTTTTTACTTTTTGAATTTGATCAGGCTTATAATTATTCATTTCCGATTTAAAGGAGGAAACACTGTTTTCAGCTTCTCTTTTCAAATCTTTAAATTTAATCATAATTTCAGATTGAACAAATTTCCTCAGCGCAGGATCCAGTTGTTTATTGGAAGAGGCTGCTCCTTGAGCTAATGTAAATGATTGATTTACGCAACTTAATAAAATAATGAGAATACATAGGATCTTTTTCATGGTATTATATTAATAACTTGATTAATAATTAATTTCTTCCCAGGTTTTAAACTTGTAGGGGACAATTAACTTATCCTCCAAATAAGTATCTTCAAACTTTTTAACTGATGATCTTAATTCTGAGATACTTGACACCATTCCAGGAACTAACTTAGCAAGTTCTGCAACGAGAGAAAGTAAAGAATTTCCATCAACGGTGGCATCCGTGACATCTTGGATAGTTAGCTGAAGATTACTTTGATAGAACGAGGTTAAATCATTGATGTCTGAAGTTAATCCACTGGTATAATCCTCTGGAAAATCCTGAATATATTGAAGCTTTCTTTCATTCATGAAATCAGCTTTGATATCAAGTAGTTGGGCGTTGAATTTATCTACCGTTTTTTGATAAGCAGTTTTAACCCTATTGATATCTGCGGCAGAATAATTTTGTTTGTTTTCTTTGAAAGTAAGCACCAAATTTTCAGATTCCAATCGTAAATCCTTAAATTTTTGCATAAAAGGGGTTTCAATAAAGGCCCTTAAAGCTCCGTCCATTTTTTCCCTTTTCTGAGTAAATCCAACAAATGGATTCGTCAATAAAAAAATAAAAATGGGCATGATGAAGTAGATTCCCTTTTTCATAATGGTTACTGATTAAAAGTTAATTGAAATATTTTGCGATCTTCAATTTTTGTAAAAGAGCATCTGCTTCATTCTTATAAATAAAAAATTCATTTTCAGAGAGTTCTATTAACAAACGTTGATTTTCTTCCGACCATGACTTCAACTTTAATTCACATAACAAAAAACCATATTGACCCTGGTATTTAACCTCCTCATCTGCTGACTTTGAACTTTGAATAAAAGCATCGGAAGCAGCTGAAAAATTTCCTATTTGGTAATATGCATTTCCAAGTAAAAGTTGCCCGTTAAAAAAACGATCATCGTCCGGAGTAATAGAGGTTAATAATGTTATGGCCATTTCACTTTTGTTATTTGAGATATAGTATGAAGCTTTCTCTAATATATCATCAGTAATCAAATTCGTTCCACGAACTTCCTGCATTTGTGGAACATAATTATTAGCCAGATGCTGATAAGAGTATTCATTTCCTATAAATAAATAGCTGGCTACACCTAAAATTAAGGATACCGAAGCGGCAATAGCCCATTTGTAGCTGGAAGGATTTAATTTCCTAATAACTGCGCCGGAAGATTCAGGTTTTTCTTGAGGCAATGGGAAAGCGTTTAATTTCTTTTTCAAATCCTGGGAAATAAAAGCCTCCATAAGTTCTTGAGCAAGGAGGTGTTTTTTAAATTCTTCGGCTAATGCAGGATTTTCTTGAATTTCCTTTTCAAGTTGCATTTTTTCGTCGCCAAATAAATCCTTATTGGCCAATGCCATCAGTTTTTCTGTGTACTCAGAGGTATTCATTATGCTAAATTTTTTAAGTTGGTTGCCAATTCCGGCGAATTATCAATAAGTCCAAGTAATTTTTGATAACAACGAAATTTATGCTTTCTGGCATTATCGCCTGATGGAAGTCCCATTTCCTCCGCTATTTCATTCATGGAGTAAGAAAGTTTCCATAAGGATAATATTTTGCTGCAATTTTCGCCTAACTGGCTGAATAAGGTCGCAACCATATTTTGTCCTTCATTATTAAGCATGGTATCCAACGGATTTTCTCCAGTAGATTGGTCATAAGGGGTAAAATCATCTTTTAATTCCACTCGTTTATTTTTCCTTTGCTGGTTGGACCAAATGAATCGGCAAACACCGTAAAGATAACTTTCAATGGACCCACGGTCTTCATATTCATCCTGTCGAATTTTTCGATCCAGTGTAATAATTCCTTCGTGAAACACATCCCTTGCATCTTCCTCATTACCGCCATGATTAGTAACCATTTGCTTAATCTTAAAAAACAATCCTGTAACGTTATACAGGCTTGACAATGCTTGCTCTCTTTTAGAACCGCCAAAACGTATGGCAGCAGCTAAATCCATTGTTTCTAAACTACTATTCATAGTTAATATGTTTTTAAGACCAAATAATGTTCCGTTTTACATTACAAAAATATAATAATTCTGTTAATCTTTTTTTGATACATTTATGCTAATTAAATGGCTAATCCCTTTAATTTTATAGTGTTGAATACCTTAACATGATTAGATATTTACTTTATTTTGATAAAAATCTTTGGGTAAGCCTAATCCTTCTTTTGAATTTGGTTTGCATTAATTACAGTTGTAAAAAAAAGCAATTGAATAAAGAAGAATTTCGAGAAAATTATGCAAGTTATGTTGATTTGGCTGAAAAGTACTATGATAATAATCAACTTGATTCAGCTTATTATTATTTATTGAAAATTAAAAAATTATTCCCTGAACCACCACGAGACATTGATTCTACTTTGATAGGTTTACCTAACACATTAATGGGATTTTATTTTGAAGATATCAATCAACCTGACTCAGCCTTGATTTATCACAAAATGGCATATCAGGATAGATTTCTGTATTTTGGTGAAAACCACCCAGAAACATCAAAATCCATTAATAATTTAGGCTTATTATTTCAAAAATATTCAGAATATAATTCCGCTGAAGCATATTTTTCAAAAGCAATTTCTTTGGTTAAGGATTACCAGTTTTATCAAAAGGAATATTTAAAATACACCCTGAACTTAAGTAATAACTATTATTTAGAAAAAGACTTTCGAACCTCCCTAAATCTGTTAAATAATTTGTCTATTGGCCGGGAAGATGAAAATGTAGGAAATATATACCTTTCAAAAGCCAATAATTATATGTCTTTAAAAGACTTTAATAAGGCTATATACTTTTTAAATAAAGCATTTCCTTTATTTGACAAAAATTTACTAAGAAAAGCACAACTAGCAAATAACCTTGGTAACGCTTATAGTAGACTAAATCAAGAAACCAAGGCACTTTTGTATTATAAAATAGCCCTTGAAACTAGAAAACACATTCAAAATATCACCAATAATGAGCTAGGAGAAATTCATACAAATATTTCCTCATCTTATTTAAAGCTTTATGAATTGGAAAAGGCTTCCTTTCATTTCGAACAGGCAAAAAAATACTACCTTAATAATAATCCTGTTAACCAGCTATCACTTTCAAATATAGAGGAGATAATTGGGCAATATCATTTATTGAGGTTTGACATTGAATCAGCAATAAAATCCTATGAGCAATCTCAATTTCTTCATGATTCCATATTAAATACGCCTTCCGTCGAAAGTGGTAACAGGTATTTGACGCTTGCAAATTTATATATGCAGCCACCATTCAGGGATACCTTTAAAGGATTATTTTATTTAAAGAAGGTAAATAAAGTTGGATCTGAATTACTCAAATTAGAAGCTCTTTTGCTTTCGACCTCCATTCTATTAAATAATAAAAAATATAGTGAGGCAAAAATAAATATAAAAAAAATATTGAAAATTGAATCGCGAATTAATTTTGAAAATCCCATAAAACAAATTGAAATAAAATTACAAATCGCGACATTTTATGTAAACCTAGATGAAATTGGAAAATCAAGGTATATAAATAATCTAGCCTTTAAATTAATCAATGAATTATCTATAAAAAACGATATTCATTATTATCGAAATCTGTTAAAATATGAGTTTTTAGAAATTCAATGCTTTTTGAAAGGACAAAATGCTTCCATAGCCTCTATAAAGGCAAACGAAAAATATCAGTGGATTGACTCCATGCAATCTAATAAGCTTTTCTTAAAGAAGGATAGAATAATTAATGAACTGAAATCATCCTTCATTGATTATTTTTTCCTTGCAAAAATAGATGATAAAAAAGCCTTACTAAGTTCATTTTATTACCCATATAATAAAAATAAATACCCTAAAAGAAAACATAATTCTCTTTTCATAAGATATAAGGTTGCTCAGGATAAAATAATCATTTGGACAGAAATAAATGAAAAAAGAGATGTTATCGTTAGGGAAATGGTTAATCCTTTAGATAAATCTATTTTATCTATTAGAAATGCCATAAGAGAAATGCCCTCTGCTGGGGAAAAATCTAAGGTAAATTACAAGGATATTTATCAAAATTTGATTGAAAAATTAAGTTCGAACCTATTACCTGACATTCCATTAGAAACAGAAAGCGTCCTGTTTTTCCCTGACCAGATACTTACTATATTACCCTTTGAAATTCTCGTCAATCCAAAAGACCCTAAAAAAAGATTGATAGAAAATTATCCCATTTCCTATCATTTCATTACATCTCTTGGAATTCAGAAAACCAGAAAAAAATTAAAACGAAAAATCTTAGCTTTTTCACCTGATTTTCAAAAGGATTCCAGAGGATTTGCCAATTTGAAATATAGTGAGACTGAAATTAAAAAAATAAGTGAATACTACCCTACCGTACCATTTAAAAAAGGTGAAGCGAGTGTAAAAAATTTCAAAAAAGAAGCGTCGGCATACGAATGGATTCATTTAGCCACACATAGTGATCCAAATTTAAATTCTGAAGAAGGAGGAGCACTTATATTTTCAGAGAATATCTATAAGAATGAACCCTCCATCCTTTATGCCAGTGAGATTAATTCCCTTAAAATCAGAGCAAATTTAGTTGTTTTGTCTGCTTGTCAATCTTCCATTGGACATTATACACCTTCCCAAGGTATGAATGGAATAGCTCAGGCATTTTTAAATGCGGGAGCACAATCCGTAGTTACCAGTTTGTGGCAGGTGGATGATAGAAGTACAGCGAAGTTTATGGAAATCTTTTACTATTATTTATCCAAAGGATACACCAAAAATAAGGCACTTCAAAACACCAAAAAGAAAATGATGCATAAAATGCCTTATTATTGGGCGCCCTTTATATTAATGGGTGAATCCGGGAATATTTGATTTATCCTGCCATTTACTTAAGAGATTATCAACCTCCATTTTTAATGATTTAAATCTATCATAAGCATCTTTTCCCGGAAGTTGATCAGCTGTATTCAACATTTCCCGTAGATATGATATTTGATCTATTAACATTGGCTGACTATACGCTACAGATTTAGAAGTAATTAAATCCTTTTCCATATCAGTACAAAAAGAATAAGCCTTTGATGATTTATCTAAATTTTGTAACGAATCTTTTAATTGAGCTGCCAAATCTTTTGCTTGCCACTCTAAATCGCGAATTTGCAATAACAATTCAACCTGTTGTTTCAAAACATCAGGAGTTATTTGGTTCATTTGTAATCTGGGATCCATTAATAATTGAAAATATTGGGTATATTTTTTCTGACCATAACTAAACTCGATAAGGTAATTTCCAGGAGCAACTAACACCCCATTTTTACCATTTGCGCTAAATCCTGTATATCTCATATCCCAGGAAAATCGATGAATACCATTTTCTATTTTCAGATCAGTTTTAAAACCTTTTGTTCTAAATCCAGTGGCCATATCCACTTTACCTGATGATGGATCTTCCGTTGTTTTTTCATCAGCACTGGAAAATACCCGAACCAATCTACCTTTATCATCAGTAATTTTCAGTGTTAAAATTGTATCTTTTTGGTTTGGAATATAATACTCAAAAAATACAGCGGGTGAAGGGTATTTTGTCATATCAGTTGATGAACTTGCCTGATAACGCATTCTATATTGAGGATTTGGCTTTAAAAAAGTAAAATCGGATTCATTTTCCATTTTCTTCCATGTTCTAATGGTCTGAATATTATCCAAAACATAAAATCCTCTTCCCATGGTTGACAGCACAAGGTCATTATTTTTAATTTTTAGATCGGAAACAGGCGTTATTGGAAGATTAAGTTGGAAGGGGGCCCAAGATTCCCCATCATTTAAGGAAAGAAATAAACCATATTCCGTTCCAGCGTATAAAATACCAGGCACTTCCGGATCTTCCCTAACAACCCTAACCGGATAATCTGGAGGAATTCCATTGGCACCATTTGTCAATAATTTCCAAGATTTCCCGTAATCAGAAGATTTATAAATGTAGGGCTTCCAATCTCCAAGCTGGTATCTAAGCACGGAAAAATAGGCTTTACCTTTTTGATGAATAGAAGGCTCAATACAATCAATTCTTCCACCTGAAGGCAGGGAAGCCGGCGTAATATTTTTCCATATTTTTCCTTCATCCATAGTTAAATACAGAGGACCATCATTAGAACCTGTATAAATCACCCCTTTTTCTAAAGGAGATACAGCAATATCATAAAGGGTACTATAATACTCTTCACCTGTTACATCTCTCGTAATGGGACCGCCAGAAATAACCTGTGTTTCAGGAGTTCTTTCAGTAAGGTCAGGAGAAATACGCATCCAGGATTTTCCACCGTCCATGGTTTTATGTAAATATTGGGAACCATAATACACTGTATTAGGATCAAAAGGAGAAACCTCTATGGGAGTTACCCTTTGAAAGCGGTAAGTCAATTTATCAGGTTCATGGCCATAAATATTTGATGCTCCTATATAATACTGCATTTCCTGACCAGTTTTTTTATTAAAAACACCAAATCTGCCTTTACAATTCGCATAAACCAGGTCAGGATTTCCAGGCATAGGAACAGCGGGACCAGTTTCACATCCCCCCACTTCGATCCAAAAATTATCTGTCCTGTTTAAAGCATTAAAAGGAGGCAATACAGGTAAAGCAATGGTAGTATTATCTTGTTGACCAGCATATAACCAATAGGGAAATTGATCATCTATATCTACCTGATACAGTTCAGCAGTAGATTGATTCTCTTGAGTAGACCAGGTTTGACCTGCATTTCTCGTCACATTGGCTCCGCCATCATTTGCCTGAATCCAAATATCAGGTTGTTTAGGATTTATCCAAATATCATGATTATCACCATGGGGTGTATTTAGTGTGTTCCAGGATTTGCCTAAGTCTTTAGAAGACCAAAGAGAAGTAGAATTAACTATCATCCAATCGGGATTAACCGGATGAACATCTATATTACAGTAATAGAAAGGTCTATCTAACAGAGGAGCAAAAGAACTTATTTTACTCCAGTTAAGACCTTTATCTTCTGAAAGATAGACGCCTCCCTGGCCTTTATCCGCTTCAATCAGTGCATAAACTCTATCGGGAGAAGCGGGAGAAGTAGCCAGATCAATTTTACCAATTAGTCCGTCAGGCAGACCAGTTTTCATATTTTCCCAAGTATTTCCACCGTCAAGAGATCTAAAAACACCACCCACATTTGCACCGGAAATAATAGTCCAGGGTTTCCTGTCAACTCGCCATGAACCGGCATAAATAATATTTTGATTGGTTGGATGCAATTCAAGATCACTAAACCCAACAGAATCATTTAAATACAATATTTTCTTCCAGTGAGCACCACCATCCTCTGTTTTGAAAATACCTCTATCCTCATTTGGTGCAAAAGCATTACCGATGGCAGCTACATAGACTATATCAGCATTTAAAGGATCTATTTCTACTGCCCCAATATGTGCTGTATTTTCAAGGCCTAAAAACGACCAGGTTACCCCTTGGTCAACAGATTTATACATTCCTTTTCCAGCAATGACATTACTTCTTATACCATCGGAACCTGTTCCACAATAAATGATTTGAGCATTTGAAGGAGCCATTCTAATAGCACCAATAGAAGGGCTTTTAAAATATTTATCGGAGACAGGCAACCAATTTTGTCCATAATCTGAAGATTTCCAAACACCTCCACCTGTGGAACCCAAAAAGAAAACACTGGGCACATCAGCATGACCGGTTACCGTTGTGACTCTCCCTCCACGAGTTGGACCCAAAGACCTAAAAGAAAAGGATGGATTTAAAGGAATAGTATTTTGACTAACTAAAGTAAAGGAAGAGAGAAAAAGACTAAAAAGAATGTAAAACGGAGTTTTCATAAAAAAAGGTATATTTTAGCTAATGATAGCATAAAATACACCTTTTTTCAAGATTTTTTAAATTTAACGCTTTATTTTACGTACATAACTTCTTTTACCGCTTTTATAACTTTAGCAGCATTTGGCATGTAGGCGTCAACCAAAGGAGCAGCGTAAGGCAAAGAGGTATCTGCTGCATTAACCCGAATAACAGGCGCGTCGAGATAATCAAAAGCATAACGTTGCATTTGATAAGTTACTTCAGAAGAAACACCGGCAAAAGGCCAGGATTCGTCAATAACTACCATCCTATTTGTTTTTTTCAAAGACTTAACCAAGGTATGATAATCTAAAGGACGAATGGTTCTCAGGTCTATAACTTCCGCTGAAATACCCTCTTTTGCCAGTTCGTCAGCTGCTTCAAGAGCCACGAGCATCATTTTGTTATAAGAAACTAATGTTACATCCGTTCCTTCCCTTCTAACGGCTGCCAATCCGATGGGAACAGTATATTCACCCTCTGGAACTAATCCTTTGAAACCATAAAGTAATTCTGATTCCATAAAACAAACGGGATCATTATCTCTTATGGCAGATTTTAAAAGACCTTTAGCATCTGCAGGATCAACACAGGAAATCACTTTAAGACCAGGCACATTAGCCATCCAACTTTCAAAAGTTTGAGAATGTTGCTGAGCCAATTGACCTGCAGCACCCGACGGACCTCTAAAGACAATAGGACAACTAAACTGCCCAGCAGATTGAGAAAGTGTTTTGGCTGCATTATTGACTATTTGGTCAAACGCCAAAACGGCAAAATTCCATGTCATAAACTCAATAATTGGCCTTAAACCATTCATTGCAGCACCGACACCAATACCCGCAAAGCCCAATTCAGCAATCGGTGTATCAATCACTCTTTTGGCACCAAATTCATCTAACAAGCCTTTACTAACTTTATATGCTCCATCATATTCGGCCACTTCCTCTCCCATGAGAAAAACATTTTCATCCAGCCTCATTTCTTCTAAAATGGCTTCTCTTAAAGCATCACGTAGTGCAAGTTCTCTATTCATTTTCTGATTGATTTGAAAAACTATCTTTAACGATGGCAAAAATAACAAATTCTATTGAATGGATTATCGCTATAAAATATTAATTTTGGGTTTCCGTTATTTAATGAAAACAAACTAATCATTTTCCCTATGAAAAAGGACAAAAAAATTATTAATATTCAATATCTTCTCTCTTTGTTTGTCATTATCTCAACTTTTTCCTGTAATCGCGGATACGGTTGTCCAACCAATTTCAAACTTTCTACTTTGGTGAGTGATGTTATTTACAGCCTCGCCCAAATAATGAGCTAAAAAAATGGAATCAATATATTCCATTCCTGATTTAATAATGACTCAGGATGGTTCCTACACTCTTTATTCAAAGGAACATGGAGTTACCTATCACTCAAGATATGGTGCCATCCAGGAATCAAATCATGTTTTTGTAGATTCAGGCTTACTACCTGTTATAAAAAAGCAGGAAAAAATTTCAATACTGGAGCTTGGTTTTGGTACGGGATTAAATGTTTTATTGACTTGGAAAAATATCGTTGACAAATACACAGTTCATGTTGACTATCATTCATTTGATGTTTTCCCATTGCCAGATGATCTTTTAAACGCTTGCGTATATGAGGATCATTTGAAAATACCAGCCACCATATCCAAAAATATTCTGACATCAGAATGGGATAAATTAATTAAGGTTGACTCCCGCTTTACCTTAACCAAACATAATAAGGATATATTAGAAGAGACCTTACCAGATAATTATTTTGATATTGTTTATTTTGATGCCTTTTCGCCTGAATCCCAACCTGAATTATGGTCAACAAGCTTATTTGAGAAAATACATAAATCGATGACAACAGAAGCTGTTCTGGTTACTTATTGTGCGAAAGGAGAGGTAAAGAGAATTTTAAAAAGAATAGGTTTTACCTTAGAATCACTTCCAGGTCCTCCAGGCAAAAGAGAAATGACCAGAGCAACCAAAAAATGATGTACGCTTAATCTAAAATATTTTGCTTGCCTTCATCCCCATATAACTTTTTTGACATTTCGTTGAATGCTTTAGCAGCCTCTTCAGCCGTCTTAAACATGCCTAAATGTTTTGATTTCCCACTTATTGAAATAACTGAACGAAATTTATTGTGTTCCTTGTAAACACCAGTAAATCCGGTACTACTACTTGTTTTTCTGGTTCTACTTGCAACAGCTCTACTTCTGAAAATTAAATTATTTAATCTACAATCTAGTTTATTACCATTGACAAAACCAACTAAACTGTTTATTTTAGTCTTCTCATTGAGTTTGAAGGTTTCCGCTAATATTTTGTGAAGATAAATGGTGGTAGTTTTGTAATTAGAGGGAGCTAATTT
>JAJTER010000152.1 GCA_021299835.1 Saprospiraceae bacterium
TAATAAAATCCTTTATAAGGTGGAATATTGGTATTGCCGCTGGTTAAGGTACCCGGATCGAAAAAACTGCCAGATCCGTTTAAGGTGCCAAAAAAGCGGTCAAATCCACGTTGCAGGGGCCAATTGCTTTTATCTCCGTCGTAATCATTTTCCTTAGCAACATGCCATTTTCCTGTCATAAAAGTGGCATATCCTGCATTTTTAAGCACTTCGGCCAAGGTAACGGCATTTTTACTTAAATCGCCAATATAACCTGCCTGAGGGTGATTTTCCGTGGAAAGATGTCCCATTCCCGCCTGATGCGGATAAAGTCCGGTCAGCAAGGAAGCGCGAGTAGGGCTACAGCGACCAGTATTATAAAAGTGAGTGAATCGCAAGCCATTATAGGCGAGGCGGTCAATATGAGGTGTTTTTATTTCAGAACCAAAGCATCCAATATCAGAATAGCCCATGTCGTCGGTAAGAATCACTAATATATTTGGCTTTTCCTGTTTTATTTCGGAAGTATTTTTTCTTGTGGAGGTTAAAATTACCCCAAGAAACAAGGTTACTGTCAGAAAGGGAAGCCAATAGAAATTTGATTTTTTCATAGCAAAAATTTATTTATCCTACAATTTATCAATTCAGTTGAGATTTAAAAAACTGAATCATTTTGTCATTCAGCGAGGAAGATATTTTCGCATATTCTGGTTCATTCGCCACATTAATCTTTTCCAATGGATCTTTTGTATAATCATATAATTCTGCCGCATATACTTTTTTAGCATCAAAGGGAGATTTTGAGGTAAAATGGTTCATCCAGAGAGTGTATCTGTATTTATCGGTTCTCAAACTATAGCCCATTAATTGAGGATTGGTATAACCTAGTTTTTTAGCCTCCTCATTTTTTAATCTTCTTGGATACTGACTCATGGCAAATTCCTTCACAGAAAGCTTGTTATTGCGCATCACTGGGGTTAGAGATACACCGTCCAGATCTTTTGGTATCGGTAAACCAGCTAATTGGCAAAGCGTAGGAAAAATATCTACATGTTCCGTTGGCGAACTGCTTTTTCCCGCTTTAATGCCTGGTGCTGAAATGATTAGAGGTGAACGCGTGGCTTGTTCATAGGTAGAATGCTTTACCCACAAATCATGATCTCCGAGATGCCAGCCATGATCGCCCCAAAGTACAACGATGGTATTATTGGTAATCCCCAAAGAATCAAGTGTATTTAGCAAAATGCCTACCTGTGCATCTAAATAGGACACCGCGGCATAGTAACCATGTATGAGTTCTTTTTGCTTAGAGACCTTTAATCCAATTCTTAAAGAATCGCCAGATAGGGTCACAGAAGCCGGAATGTCGGGATAATTTAATAGCTCGCCGGACTTATGATAAGCTATGAGCGGACTATTTTTTGCATGTTCCTGAAAAGAGGCCAATGGCATGGATTCCCTGTCGTATAAATCCCAGTATTTTTTTGGAGCGACGAATGGAAGGTGAGGTTTTTGAAATCCAACAGCCATAAGGAAAGGCGATTTTTCCTTTGACATTTTAATCATTTGTGCCTTAGCTTTCAGTGCATAAACGCCATCGTCGTAGGCATGATCGGGAACATCGATGCATTCAGAGGAAGGTCCCTTTATACTGGTGGGAATATCCTCATCGACGGGACCAGTTCTTGGCTTTCTTTCCTTTACAAATGTTTTTTTGATAAATGGATCTTGGTATTGCCCATTGGTAGGTTCACCCAAATTATTGGCATAATCTTCCGGCGAAGGATTAAGATAGGGGATACTCCAGGAAATAGGATCTACTTTATCAATGGCGCTACTTGGGTGGAAAAGCTTGCCAATACCTACCGTTTGATAGTTATTTTGGGTGAAATATTGTGGTAATGTCAGAATATTGGGATTCATATCCCTCATTTGGGTTCTTAAATCCCAAACTTTAGTAGCATCGGGTCTTTTTCCTGTCAACAAACTTGCTCTGGTCGGTCCACAGACAGCTTGCTGGCAATGATTGTTCATAAAAGTAGTTCCCATTTTAGCTAACCTATCTATGTTAGGCGTTTTAATTCCTTTATTACCATAGCAACCCATGATAGGTTTTAGATCATCTACAGCGATAAAAAGGATATTGGGTCTGGCAGTCATTTGGCCATGAAGGCTTTGGGCAATACATGATACAATGGTTAAAACGAATAGTAGTGGTTTCATTTGGAAGTTATTGCGCGTTATTTTTTTAAAAATAAGCTTTTTAATGGGAAATATGGTGGAAGTCAAAACAAATCAACGAAAACGATTTCGAGATAAAATGTCAATTTTTTTAAGGATGTTTGGTTAGATAGTTCCTTTTTAGGATTAATTTCACTATATTTATAAAGTAATACTATCATTTTGTTGAATAGTCAACCATGTTATTAAAACTAAAGATATGATTTTCGCCGTTGTTGCTTGTTTTGTAGTTGGATATATTTTGATTGTTTTTGAACATCCAATAAGATTAGATAAAAGTGTTCCGGCTTTGTTGATGGGTGCCTTAACCTGGGCGTTAATCTCGGTAGGAAACCTTGAAGTTCTGGATCATTTGCACCAAACAGCTTCTTTAGAGGACGTTTTATTGCATCATTTAGGCAAAACCGCAGAAATTTTATTTTTCCTGATAGGCGCAATGACGATTGTTGAGTTGATTGATTTGCATAAGGGATTTGCCGTAATTACTAAGATGGTTAAAACGCAAAATAAGGTTAAGTTACTTTGGCTAACCAGTATTATTGCCTTTTTCCTATCAGCCATTCTTGATAATCTGACGACAACCATTGTCATGGTATCTTTGTTGCGAAAGTTGGTTCCCTCTAAAGTAGATCGGTTATTCTTCATTTCCATGATCATTATAGCAGCTAATGCGGGAGGTGCCTGGTCTCCTATCGGCGATGTGACCACGACCATGCTTTGGATTGGAAAGAAGGTGAGTACGCTGAATTTGATTACAGCATTGTTCATTCCTTCTATCATTTCTTTGGCATTACCTTTGTTATTTGCTTCTTTTTTACCCAAAATGAAGGGGTCTTTATCAGTTAAAGATGGAATGGGTAATGAGCCGGAAAAGAAGTTACTCAGCAGCAACACGATGTTAATCATAGGTGTTGGAGGTCTTATTTTTGTTCCCATTTTCAAAACATTCACCCATTTACCACCTTACATGGGTATGATGCTTTCTTTAGGTATTGTGTGGTTGGTTTCAGAGTATATTCATCCGGAGGAAAAATTCGATAAGAATAACAAACATTTATTTAGCGCTCTTCATGCCCTGTCAAGGATTGAAATGAGCAGTATATTATTCTTTTTGGGTATTCTCTTAGGGGTAGGAGCGTTGGAATCGGTTGCAGTGATAGCACTAAACGGTGAAAAAACGGGCTTTTTAATGAATATGGCCATGCATCTTCAACAGATAGTACCTAATCAAGATCTGGTCATTTTCCTCATTGGCATATTTTCTGCGGTCATTGATAATGTCCCTTTAGTTGCGGCCACGATGGGAATGTACCCAATGGATCAATTTCCAATGGATAGTAAACTATGGTTATTTATAGCCTATTCAGCGGGCACGGGTGGCAGTATGCTTGTCATTGGCTCTGCCGCTGGCGTTGCGGCCATGGGTATGGAAAAGATAGACTTTATCTGGTATTTCAAAAACGTTACCTGGTTAGCCCTCATCGGATTTATAGCTGGGGGATTAACCTTTCTGGGTATTTTTCCGTTTCTGTAACCGACAATATTAGGGCAAAAGGGTAACATATTCCCTGTTAATCCGTATTTTATGTGGTTCATTATAAGTTCTTTCTATAATGTAACAGGATGCTAATGTTCCGCCTAAATTACCAACCAGTTTCCTGTTTATGTTTGATAGGAGCTGTGAAGCGACATTATCATTAATCGCATAAATGTTTGCTGTAGCAGCTATGTCATCCTTTCCAGTCAATTTAAAATAATAATCTTTTAGGGTCTTGGCATGGTCTATCAGACTGTTCATATTTATTCCACTAGCTTCACTTATAAACAGTTGGTAGAAGGCCATTTCTTTTGGTTGGAGCCTGACAACAATATCTCCATAATCGGGAAAGAAAAGGGTTTTCTTAGGAGGGTTGATAATCATCCTTCCCGTTCTGTTCAGAAATTCTGCCCTTTCTCGGAATACAATTTTTTTTCTAATTTCCTCCCATAAGGAGAAAACCTGATTTAAAAAATTAAATGGAACATCCTTTGATTTTATGATATTCAGGCAATCGGGGCAAAGATCTGCCGTTCTGATTTTAAAGGTGATATCCAGTTTATTCTGACAAAAGTCCATCATGCAACCTCTTGCTTTTGTATGGACAGCATTCATCACTTCCTCTTCAGAGAGAAATAATTTTCTTTTGAGTAGCCATGCCATCACTTGATAGCAGAGGATGAATGAAACCTCTATTTCAGCACCAAAAAATAATTCCCATTCTGTTACTTGTACAAAATAATTATTTCTCTCATGATCCATATTACTGAACCAATTCTGATAATTATTTGCACCGGAGAGAAGAAAAACATGATCATTTGTATCGATGCTGTGTTTTCTTCTGTACTTTTCGCAAATATCATATAATTGGGAAAAGGAGAGGAAATGGTATTTATTCAATGGTTCTCCCCCCTCCTTTTCATCGAACATATCATCTGTGTCATCTTGAATTAAGGCGTCATCCTTTGATTTAATAAAATTTATCATACCAATGGATTTGCTTAATTTGTCAAAGACATTCTGATACACAGCCAGTGGGCAGTGTTCATCGCGGATGATATGTACGTTCATAATATAGTTGGTTTTATTTTGTTTGTGTTAAATATTCTCGTCCGTTGGATGTAGAAAATCCTGTTCGTAATTTCCAGATTGCTTGTTATGAAAATAGTTCTTCAAGCTATGATCTACCTGGCTGAAGGTTTTGTTCATTTCCATTTTATCAAATTGCATGGTATTTCCCTTTTTGATGTTTAACATTTCTCCAACGTGAAAAGCGTCTATATCAGTACCCAGAAAGCTGAACGTCCATTTTCCTGTTTTTTCCAATTCTTTAATGGTTTTGGAAATAAAGGGAAAATCATAGTATCTGGAGGAATTCTCTTCTCCATCTGTTAAGATAACCATAACGGCGGTAGCTTCATCAGATGCCAGTTGCTCTCCAAATTTATGCTGAATTTCGTGAATTTGTGTACCTATGGCGTCTAATAATGCGGTACTTCCCTCTGGTAAATATTCTGCCAAAGTAAGGGGTTCAAGATCGAGAGGGGATTTATAGGCCCACTTTTGGTGTAATCGGGTGTTGAAAAGCGTTAGGGATACCCTGAAAATTTGTTCGGAGAATTCCTTTTGAAGATTTTGAATGGTTTTTAAGTGAAGATTTAAGTTTTGAAGGGTCTCGTGTCTGCAGTTTGACATAGAACCGCTGACATCTAAAACGAATTGATAGTAAGTTGTCTTGTTTTGCATTTTTATTATTTTATATGCAAATGTAGGGAGTAAAGAAACGGACATTGAAATTGACAACCTTGTCAAAAAAAAATCCGCCCGAAATTTCAGGCGGATATATAATTACTCCCAGTATAAAAATTAGATTTTTTTTATTTCAACATGTTTACAAGATAATAAAATATTATATAATAATAATGAAATATATTTGTAACATTATAAATTCATTAAAATCAGAATAAAAAAATGTTAATCCATGATTTAAAGAAATTAATATACTTTCTAATGAGAATTTAATTATTTTGTTCACTGTATCAAAAC
>JAJTER010000153.1 GCA_021299835.1 Saprospiraceae bacterium
AGTATGGCCCATCATTTCCTTAATTTCATTAGTAAAACCCCCTTTTTGATTATTGATATATAAAAAATCGGGAATGGCATAATCATTTGACACATAAATATCTAACCAACCATCTCCATTATAATCGGCAATAGCAGCACCTAATCCATACGATAAGGCAGCACTTTGAATACCTGCCTGCATAGTAATATCCTTAAAAAAAGGTTGATTATTTGGCAACAAATCTTGTCTGAACAGCCTAGCTCCATTATTGGGGTCTTCTGTTTTAAGAATATCTGCGGTAGATGCTTCATCGAGGACAGGTAAGGACTGCGGATTATGGTTCAACAGAAACATATCCAAATCCCCATCCTTATCGACATCAAAAAATGAGGCTTGGGTACTCGTTCCAAAACTATTGAGACCATAAGCGGCTGCCATGTCGAGAAAAGTCACTTCCCCTGAAGGAGAAACGCCTTGATTAACAAACAACTGATTGGCCCTTTTCTCAGGAGACAGATTTCCCGAATAACAAACATAAATATCTAGCCAACCATCGCCGTTAATATCCACCATGGTCGTTCCTGTTTTCCATGGTCCTTCGCGCCCCGATACTCCGGCGGACGAGGTAATGTCCTGAAACGCAAGATTTCCTTTATTCAAATAAAGCTTATTGCTCTGCATATTACTGGTAAAATATACATCATCCAGCCCATCATTATTTACATCACCCACTGCAACACCGCCGCCATTATAAAAATATTCATACATTAACACGTTGGTATTCAGACCCTCTTGAATCACATTTTGAAAGTCTATACCAGAAACGCCCGGGTTAACAGGAGAAAAGAGTTTAAAGGAAGACGAAACTGACTTTTCGGTATCTTTTGTACAATGCAAAAGAAAGAGAGATAAAAAAATAAAAGGGATGAGTCTATTTTTCATAGGATAATCATTCTCAGAAGGAAAAGGGTAAATAATACGCAAAATAAGGTAAATATCAGGTAAAAAGAAGGGACACAACGACGATTCGCGAAGTGTCCCTTAAAAAATTCAAGTAGTCAGACTAATCTGAATAATTAATATCCAGGATTTTGAACTAACTTATTGTTTCTATTCATTTCATCTCTATGTATTGGCAGGTAGTACATTTTATCTAACCATGCTCTGTTTTCCTTACCCGGATCAATTTCAAACACCTTGTAAGTGTATGAGAAAGCGTTAGGATCGAAACGATAAGGATTTGGAATTGTCGCCCCAGCTTTTGCTACGCCGGTAACATTTATACCATTGGCCTTTCTTCCAAGGGTAGTAGGCGCGATCATCCAGCGTCTGGTATCGTGATAGCGTTGCTCTTCCAGATACATTTCCACCCGCTTTTCATTACGGAACCTTTGTTTAAGGGCATCTCCTGTTTCTGTTAAAGCAGGCATTCCGGAACGGAAGCGAACTTTATTTAACCAAAGAAGTGCATTGGCATTATCACCTAGTTCAATCAAAGCTTCTGCATAATTGAAAACCATTTCTGTATAGCGTAAAATAGGCCATGGAATTTGCTGCCAGGTATTCTGGTCGATAATTGCCGGATTTGGATCTACGAATTTGCGGATATAGTATCCAGTATAGCTTCCGTTCCAGTCCTCCACAGAACTTTTACGCGTATCTAAACCAAAAACAGTAGTACCATTTGCCAGGATATACTGACCAGTTTGGATTTGATTTGCCGGATCTTTAGAAGCAACGTCAGAAGTACGTGGTTTCCATGGTGCGCCTTCATATAAAATAGAGGCATAGAAACGAGGATCTCTGCCGGTATAAGGAGCAGAAGCATGTTCTGTTTTATTCCAATCGAATTTAGAACCATCCATCATTTCATAATCATCAATCATCAATTGTATCGGCGTATTACCCGCCCAGTTATGATAACCATTTGGACCGTTGAACAAACCTTGTCTTCCACCACCTTCTTGTTTGGCATTGATAAAATATCTACCTATAAGAATTTCCTTTTCTCCTCCGTTTCTAGCCAATGAAGCATTCATGTAATTGGCTGTTCCATCAGCTGCAGAGGCAGGATTTGTTAAATTCAGTGCATAACCAAATCCAGGTAAATCTAACACCGCTTTAGCAGCATCTCTGGCTTTTTCCCAACGTGCTTTACGATCGCCGCTCACATAACCTACTAATTCAGGTTTCGCATAACTAGCTAATGCAGAAGACTTTGATTTTGCCGTAGGCATATCATGAAGATCACTTGCTGCATAAATAAGCACACGAGCTTTCAAGGCAAGCGCTGCTGCTTTATTTGCACGACCAGCTGCCATAGATTTACCATCGAGTAAAGCTGCCGCTTCATCACAATTTTTAACAATAAAATTCACACATTCCTCCCAGGTATTTCTTGGGGAAAGAAAATCAGAATCATTCAAGGTAAAAGGTTTGTCAATAATTGGAACACCACCAAAATACCTAATCAACTGATGATAATAATAAGCACGTAGAAATTTAACTTCACCCTTCATTCTATCTACAAGAACCGGATTAGTAAATTTAGGTGCTTCTAAATTACTCAAAGCTAAATTACAAGCCCTAATTCTTAAAAACATATTACCCCAGCTTAGGGTACCATTTATCCAACCTGGATCGGCTGGATTAGAACGAGATTCTGTTATAGTAGTAATATTTCTACCCGGGTGAGTAAAAATGGTTTCATCTGTTAAGGAAGCATTCATTTGCTCATCAAAACCGCCGTTTCCAAAACCAGCATATATTTCAGAAACAAAGGCTTCAGCCAATGAAGCGTCTGTCCAGACCGTTGATTCAGCCAACTGATCTAAGGGTTTTGTATTGACAAAATCGTCATTACATCCAAAAACAACCAGAGATAAAAGACAAAAAACAATTTTTTTCATTTTTTTCATTTTTTTAATCATTAGAATGTAACAGTTAAACCTGCATTAATAATTCTCTGCTGAGGATAATATTGTCCTGTTGAGCTACTAGATTCTGGATCAAAAGTATTGAAATCACTAATAGTGAATAAGTTCAATCCATTAAAATATAGTCTCGCACTGGTCATTCCCGCTTTTTTAAATAAATTTTCTGGCAGGGTATAACCTACTTCCAGGTTTTTTAATCTTATGTAATCAGTACTTCTAAACCAATAAGTGTTATTGCCAGAGAAATATTGGTCACTTCTATTGGCGATACGTGGATGAACGCTGCTTGGATTTTCTACGGTCCAACGATCATTATACATTTCAAGCAAATAGTTACCAATATTACCCATTTCACCTGGGCTAACATACTGTTTTGCCCCTGCAGAACCTTGGAAAAGGATGTTAAGGTCGAAACCTTTGTAACTTGCTATCAAACTAATTCCACCTTGTAAAGTAGGAATATTGTTGAAATCGGTACGAACCTGGTCATCTGGGGTAATTTTACCGTCCCCGTTATAATCCTGGTATTTCATATCACCAGGGCGAAGCGTATTTACGATAGAGCTATAGCTAATTTTCTCCGCATTAATTTCTGCCTGATCCTTAAATACACCATCATAAATGTATGCCTGAACAGTGTACATAGGTCTTCCTGTAGTTCTTTGCCATTCGGGAGCACCAGGTGCTTCGTCCCAGAACAAGATTTTATTTTTTGCATAACCGCCATTAACGCTTACATTAAAATTAAAATCACCAACACTGGTGCGATAGCCTATCAAGGCATCAAATCCTTTGTTTTCCACTTCACCAATATTTTGAGCTGGCAAAGTCAGACCTGTTGATTGAGGAACAGAGGCATTTTTAACCCAAAGAATATTGGTACGTCTATTATTGAAATAATCAAATTCGAAAGTGATTTTGTCATTGAATAATGCACCTTCAATACCTATGTTTGCGTTGGTTGCCACCTCCCAGGTAATATTCGGATTAGGAATTCTTGCCTCGAACAATGTTTTTGTTTCAATATTTCCGAGGATATAGCTTCTAAATCCGTAGGTAGATAAATATTGGTAAGTAGCAATTTGATCATTACCCATTTGGCCCAAAGAACCTCTTAGTTTCAAATAATTTACCGCAGGAATAGACTGCATGAAATTTTCCTTTGAAATGACCCATCCTGCCATTACCCCTGGGAAAAAGCCATATCTGGTTGCTTCCGGAAAAATATCAGAGCCATCATAACGCCATAAAACTTCAAGTAAATATTTCTCCTTATAGTTGTAAGCTGCACGACCAAAATAATTTAGACGTGCTCTAAGTGAAGAAACACCCCCATTATTTTTTTCCAAATCACCCCCTGCAAACATCTGATCTAAAGCTGGAGAGATAAAGAATCTTCTGAAAGCATTGAAGTTACTCGCATCAATAGTTTCTCTATTTGAACCTGCAAGTACGGTCACTTTATGATCGCCGAAAGTACGGTCATAGTTCAGTACACCACCTAATAAAATATTTAGCTGCGTGGTATTTCCCAAAGTAAGTCTTGGTTCAGCAGGACCCCTTCTGGCGGCAACAAGATTTGGTGTAACTCCGTCAGCGGCAAACCCTGTTCCTCTTTCATAAAGGGTCCACGGTGTTTCCCAACGTTTGTTGTTCTGATTTAATTTATCAATCGCCGCATTACCAGTAAATACTAATCCTTTAATGCCAGGAATTTTAATGTCTAACTGACCATTTGTCTGAATATAGTCTCTTTTATCGTCATCATAACCAGTATCATTTGTAGTAATAACCACAGGGTTTTCACCATTCTCGATATCTGGTCCCGGACGACCGTCAGGCCAGTAAGCAGGCTGTTGTGGCTTGCCTCTCATCAACATCCTAAAGATAGCACCAGCTCCTTTTGTCGGGAAGAAACGATTTTCCTGACGTCCAAGCATACCTATATTAACATTGATAAATTCGTTCACCTTGGCATCAAGATTAAGACGTAAATCATACTGCTTATAACCTGTTGCAGAGTTTATGTAGTTTCCGTCCTGATCCTGGAAACCAAGAGAAGCCAAATATTTCAAATTCTCAGAACCCCCTGTCATTTGAAGATTATGACGCTGTTGTGGAGACCATCTTTTCAAGGTTTCCGCATACCAGTCTGTATTTGGGTGCGTCCATGGACTGGAACCATCCTTATACTTTTGGAAAACACTTGGCTGGAAAGGCGCTTTTCTAATCTGACCATTTGGACGGGTATAAGAACCCGTTGACCTATAAGCAGATGTTGCTGCTGACCATTCACTGGCAGGTAAACCGTAAATATCGAGATCATTCAGCATCTCAGTATATTGAGCGGCATCGGCCAATTTAGGTAATTGGGTAGGTTGAGAATAACCTTGATTAAATGAATAGCTTAATTCAGGTTTACCAACTTTTCCTCTTTTCGTGGTAATAAGAATAACACCATTTGCCGCACGCGCACCGTAAATAGCAGCTGAGGCATCTTTTAATACGGAAATTTTTTCGATATCATTTGGATTAAGTCTGTCAAGACCTCCCGCTCTGGCAGGAATTCCATCGATAACGATAAGGGCATCGTTGTTATTCAAGGTGTTGGAACCACGAATACGAATACCAGAACCATCATAACCTGGTTCGCCACTTCTGTTCACTGCTACGACCCCTGCCATACGACCGGCAATAGAGTTAGAAACGTTCATTGCAGGAGATTTAACCAGATCTGAACCTTTTAAGCTGGATACAGCACCGGTAACAGTCTCCTTTTTCTGAATACCATAACCTACG
>JAJTER010000154.1 GCA_021299835.1 Saprospiraceae bacterium
TCGCACTTTAAAGGAATGTAATTATATATTAGCTGAAGATACGCGGACATCTAGGAAATTACTTGATCATCATGGCATTTCTACCCCCTTACGCCCGTTTCATGCCTTCAACGAACATCATGTGACGGAGAATGTAGTGAAAGAATTACTTTCCGGCATCTCCATTTCTCTTATTTCTGATGCAGGAACACCTGGCATATCTGATCCCGGATTCCTTTTGGTTCGTGCCTGCGTACGCGCTGGAGTTGAAGTAACCTGTCTTCCCGGTGCGACAGCTATAATACCTGCGTTAGCCGCCTCGGGATTACCAACAGATAGTTTCCATTATGAAGGATTTTTACCGCATAAAAAAGGGAGGCAAACCCGGTTAAAATATATTGAGCAACTCCCGGAAACCTCCGTCATTTACGAATCCCCACACAGATTGGTAAAGCTAATAGACGAACTTGCAACTATTTGCGGGCCTGACAGGAATGCTTGTGTTTGCAGGGAGTTATCGAAACTACATGAAACATTTCACAGAGGTTCCCTTGTTGAACTCCAGACATACTTTAAGGAGCATCCCGGTCAGGTTCGCGGCGAAATAGTTTTCCTTCTTGCAGGAAAAAGTTAAACGGTCTGCTTTCAAATATGAATAGCACGGTTACTTGTCGCTGCTAAAGCTGCTTCTTTTATCGCTTCAGAGTACGTTGGGTGAGCATGGCTCATACGACAAGCGTCTTCTGCTGAAGCTCTAAATTCCATTAAGGTTACCCCTTCCATTATTAAGTCGGCCGCTCTTGCGCCTGTTATATGTAAGCCCAAGATTTCATCTGTCTCAGCATGGCAAAGCATTTTTACCAATCCCTCTATATCTGTGCTGGCCCTAGCTCTTCCCAATGCCTTAAAAGGGAATTTACCTGACTTAAAAGGAATACCTGCCTCCTTCAACTGAGCTTCTGTTTGACCGACACCTGCTACTTCAGGCCAGGTATAAATAACATTGGGAATAAGATTATAATTAATATGAGGTTTTTGACCCGCCATAACTTCAGCGACAAAAATACCTTCCTCTTCTGCTTTATGCGCCAACATAGGGCCTTGTATAACGTCACCAACAGCATAAATAGTAGGGACAGCCGTTTGTAAATGCTCATTTACTTTTACCTTTCCTTTTGCATCTACTTCTATACCAACATTTTCCAATCCAAGATTATCGGTATATGGCCTTCTACCGATAGAAACCAGGCAATAATCTGCTGAAATTTCCACTTCCGTTTCGGTTCCCTTTTTTTTGTAAAAAACAGCTACCGATTTCTCAGAAGGCATAACCCGGGTAACCTGGGCACTCAAATGGAATGTTACGCCCATTTTTTGCATTGATTTTTGTAATTCCTTCACACATTCCGCGTCCATGGAAGGGACTAAGGTATCCATAAACTCAATGACCTCCACTTTAGTTCCTAGTCTGGCATATACTGATCCTAGTTCCAAACCAATAACTCCTCCTCCTATTACAACCATATTTGCAGGAACCTCCTGAATACCTAAAGCCTCCGTTGAGGTAATCACTCTTTTCTTATCATAATTAAAAGCTTCCGGAACAATAGGTTTTGAACCGGTAGCTATGATAAATTTATGAGATTCCACGACTAAGGCTTCGCCATCATTTTTTAAGACCTTAATTTTATTGCTGTCAGTAAATGAAGCATGACCATGAAAAACATCAATCTTGTTTTTTTTCATCAAGAAATCAATGCCTTTTACCGTTTGTTCAACTACCTCGTTTTTACGTTGGATCATTTTGGGCATATCCACACTCAGACTACCCACGTTTATACCGTGACTGCTAAATTTTTCCTTAGCTGCAAAATAGTGTTCTGAAGAGTCTAACAACGCCTTTGAAGGGATACAACCTACATTTAAACAAGTGCCACCCAATGAATTATACTTTTCTACCAGCGCTGTTTTCATACCTAATTGCGCACATCTGATAGCTGCTACGTACCCTCCCGGACCTGCACCAATAACTGTTACATCATATTTCATTACTGTCAAAAATTTTTACGAATTTACAAACGAACCATACGATTTACTACCGCAAATAACAATATCTGCTAAATATTTGTTCCCTGACACATTACATTTAGCTTTCAAAAAGCTAAGCTTCACCTTTTGGGCTATTATCCTCTCTCCTATTTTCATTTGGTTTATTTTCCGGTCGGGTACCACCGCCCTGGCGAAATGGAGGACGATTCCCTGGTGGACGGTTACCTTGAGGAGGTCTGTTTCCTTGCGGCCTGTTTCCTTGCGGACGATTTTCAACAGGCGATCTTTGCTCTGGTCTTGGCCCCTCATTCAGCCTGTTCCCGGTAGGCCTTTCGCCGGTATTTGGTCTTTCCGCAGGGTTTGGTCGGTTACTTTGTTGGGGCCTGTTTCCTTGCACAGGTCTTTGGTCAGGCCTATTATTTTCCTGGGGACGGCCTCCTTCCGGACGATTTCCATGTGGTGGTCTGTTCGTTGTTAGTTGAGGGCGATCGTCTGAGGGCCTTCTGTCTTGAAAACGGCTACTTTTCTTTTTCTTCCTGCGAATTTCTTCGGGTAATTCAACCGCGCCGGTGACATCGGAATAATCCTTTCCACCACCTTCGAACTCCTCTGGTTTGACTAAGCCCTCCATTTCTTTAAAGTCAGGCAAAAAGTTCCCTCTCATGGCAGCATGCTGAATCTCTTTAACCATGTCTATCGTCTGAGGGTATAATTTACCTCTACCATGATCGTGTTCGTATGCATAAAAAAGAAGACCTTTAAAGATATCCGTTTTAACTAAAATAGCTTTTCCCTTTAATGTTTCTATTCTATCTGCACGCTCCGGGAAAGATTCTATGGCTTCCATGTAGGTATCCAGTTCAAAATTGAGGCAGCATTTTAACCTACCGCACTGACCCGACAATTTTGCCTGATTAATGGCCAGGTTCTGATATCTGGCTGCTGTAGTTGACACTGATTTAAAATCGGACAACCAGGTGGAACAGCATAATTCTCTTCCACAAGAACCTATGCCCCCAATTCTGGAAGATTCTTGCCTGGCACCAATTTGCCTCATTTCAATTTTAACTCTAAATTCTCTCGCAAAGATTCTAATCAATTCACGGAAATCCACTCTGCCATCAGCCGTATAATAAAAGGTAGCCTTTCTCTTATCTCCCTGATATTCAACGTCTCCGATTTTCATGTCTAAATCTAAAGACCTGGAAATGGCTCTGGCTTTGATTAGTGTTGGAATATCCTGTTGACGGGCATCATCCAATCTTTCCAGGTCACGTTCATTGGCTAATCGAATAACCGCCGTAAAGACTGTATTTTCTCTTACTCTTTTTTTCTTTAATTGTAAGCGAACAAGCTCCCCCATCAAGGTAACTCTGCCAACGTCATACCCTGTTCCGGTTTCTACGACAACATCGGCACCTACATAAATTTCAGGTAAATTCTCGAGAATAAAAAAACCTTTATGTGAGCCATTTTTGAAACTCACCTCCACTAAATCGAACGGATAAGCATCGCGAACATCCAAAGCAGACAACCAATCATAAGTATTGAGTCTATTACATGAACCCGTAGCACAACTACCGTTACTTTTACAACCTTTTACCTCACCATCACTTGTATTACACACTGTACAACCTGCACATCCCATAATTTATTATTTATAATTGTTCCCTATATGGCCTTCCCCAAAATTTAAAATGGATTAAAAGGCTATATATTAAAAAATTTATTTTGCATAATTTGATGAAATTTAATAGACAAATCTAAAAACAAAATTTTAGGATTTGCATTTCTTTCCAAATGTGCAAAATTCTCATCGGCTAAATGAGTCATTTTTTCCAACTGTTTATCGGTCAGAATGGCTCTTAACTTTTCTGAAGTAGCTATCATTTCCTTAGGTATATTTGATTTTTCCTGACCTAAAATTGGTAAAACCAAAAGACCTCTAAAAAAATGTAAACTATATCTGATAAATATTTTTTGTTTCTCCTTTGTCCAAACGGCTATTTCATCTACCCATCGGCTCATTTCCAATCCATTTCCCTTATAACATTTTCTCATCCAGTCAATCAGAATACCAGCATTCAGATCTTCCTGTTCTGCCATTAAAGCAATGGCTTCTGAGAAACTACCGTTAGCCAGTTGAATAACGGTATTGAGTTGTAAGTCGGAAACGGAAGGATAAATGCTCTTCAGTGTTTTATCCAATACCTCGTCAGTCAACAAAGGTACTTTAATCAATTGGCAACGAGACATAATCGTTTGCAATATTTGATCTGATTGTTCTGCAACGAGAATAAAATGAGTATCCGGTGGAGGTTCCTCCAGTATTTTCAGCAATCTATTGCCCTCTTTACCTAAGTATTCCGGCAACCAGATAATCATTACGCGCACCTCAGCCTCCGCACATTTGAGGCTTAATTTTCTTCTAATATTAAAACATTCCTCTTTATTGATGTTAGCTTGTTTATTGTCGGCGGCAATTTCATTTATCCAGTCATCTTTTGTAAAATAATGCTTTTTCATCAAAAGGTTTCGCCAAACTGGCAATAGATTATCACTGGTGACGTCTTTTCCAGTTGTTGGAAAAGCAAAATGAACGTCTGGATGAAGGTATTTAAAAGAGCGGTTACAAGAAGGACAAGAACCACAGGCTTCACCCTGAACCGGGCTTGGGCAAACCATGGCATGCGCCATAGCGATGGCCAAAGGCAAAGCGCCAACACCTGAAGAACCTAAAAGCAACACAGCATGAGGAACTTTATGCTGTATTATCATGCTTCGAATATTGTCCTTAACCCTTTCCTGACCTACAACCTCTGAAAATTTCATTTGTGACGTAATATTTTCCCATTCAATACAAAAATAAGGATAATAATGGCTAATGCGCCTCCAGCCAATTATTTCCGCTTTTCACCTCAACCTCGATAGGAACTTTCAAAGAAGGCATTGCATGACACATTTTATCTCTTATGAGCACTGATAATTTTTCAACTTCAGCTTTTGGTACATCAAAAACTAATTCGTCATGTACCTGAAGAATCATTCTCGCACCCCAGTTTCCATTTTTCAATTCTTTATGTATAGAAAGCATAGCCATTTTAATTAAATCGGCAGCTGAACCTTGAATTGGCGTATTGATGGCCATCCTTTCCGCATTACTCTTTTCCAGCGAGCTATTTGAATGAATATCCCTTAATATTCTTTTTCTACCCATTAATGTCATGACATAACCTTTTTTACGAGCCATATCCACCGTTTTTTCCATATAGGATTTTAGACCGTGATATTGTAAAAAATAGGCGTCAATCAACGCTTTCGATTCATTGCGGGAAATTCCCAGCTGCTTTGAAAGGTTAGTGGATCCGGCACCATAAATGATACTAAAATTAACTGTTTTCGCTCTATACCTTTGCTCTTTAGAAACCTCGTCATAAGGAATGCCAAATACTTTGGCCGCCGTTGCCCTATGAATATCCTGCCCTTTTTGAAAAGCCTCCAGCATACCTTCGTCCCCACTTATTTCCGCAATAATCCTTAGCTCTATTTGTGAATAATCCGCCGCTACTAACACATGATTTTCGTCCCGTGGTATGCACGCTTCCCTCACATTGGCGCCTTCCTCTGTTCGAATAGGAATGTTCTGTAAATTTGGATTATTGGAACTAA
>JAJTER010000044.1 GCA_021299835.1 Saprospiraceae bacterium
CAGCCATCTTTCAACGAATTAGCCGTTTCCTCTGGCTGATTATAATAACCTTTCATAATCTGGGGGCCCGAAGCCTGAATTTCCCCAATTTCTCCCGGCTCCAGCACTTTCCCACTATCGTCAACAATTCTCATGCTTGTAGAAGGCAATGGCAATCCTATACTTCCCAATTTTCCATTGCCATCAATAGGGTTGACAGACAAAGTGGGGGATGTTTCAGTCAATCCATATCCCTGAGCCAGATAACAACCCGTTATTTTCTCCCAAGCAACAGCTACTGGATTTTGAACCGCCATACCACCTCCAACGGTAGCTTTTAATTTTGAAAAATCTAATTTTACAAAGTCATCTTGCTGTAACAAGGCATTAAATAAGGTATTAATGCCAGTAATTAAACTGGGCGGATTATCTTTTATCGTTTTAATTAAGCCATTGATATCTCTCGGATTGGTAACCAATACAGAATGAGCGCCAAACTGAAGCATTGATAGGCAATTGACCGTAAAAGCAAATATATGATATAACGGTAAAGCACATAATGCTACTTCAACACCTTCCGAAAGGTAGGGCTGCATGATGGCTCTATTTTGCAACACATTAGCTACCAGATTTCTATGCGTCAACATAGCTCCTTTTGACACCCCCGTGGTTCCCCCTGTATATTGTAAAAGTACGGTGTCCTCGGGAAGTGGGTGAATATCTGGTTTTGGCAAATGGCTTCCTTCTGCCAATGCTTTTGAAAATGATATGGCATTGGGCAAATGATATGCCGGTACCATTTTCTTTAGATTTTTAATCACAAAATCAACGATTTGTGCCTTTGGGAAACCGAGCATTTCGCCAATACTGGTTTTTATGACCAGTTCAATGGAAGTCTCACCAATAATTTTTTGTAAGTTCGATGCAAAGTTTTCAACAATAACTATGGCCTTTGCCCCCGAATCAGCAAATTGATATTGCATTTCCCTTGGCGTGTACAACGGATTGGTATTCACAACAACTAACCCGGCACGAATAGCACCAAATAAGGCAATGGGATATTGCAAGAGATTAGGCATCATGATGGCAATCCGATCTCCCGGTTGAAGCCCCTTGCCAACTAAAAAGGCAGCAAAATGATCGGCATATTTGTTAACCTGGTTAAAGGTTAATTTTTTATCCATGCAGGAAAAGGCTGTTTTATTTCCATACCTCTGCAAAGCATCGATAATCAGTTCATTTAGATTTGGAAATAGATCAGGATTAATATTAGCGGGAATGCCGGCAGGATAATTCTTCAACCAGGGATGAGACTCAGTCATGATAATAGTTATATATGTGTTTCACAATATAAGGTATTTTTTTAGAGTATGCTACCCTATTTTTGAAAGAATGGCTTTTAGGTATCCTTTCTGGAAGGGTTTAATACCTATATTTGTAGCAAAAAATGAAGACATCATTCAATAAATTTCTCTACATCGGCTTTTTGCTCATAGGCTTGTATCAAGTCTTTTTTTCAACAGATTATTTGCAAACCGCTTCGTCATTAGGTATTGCCCTGGATAAATGGTAAATAATCAAATGGCATTGAACTATTCAAATAATTATTTTAACACCTGTCATTAACCACATCGTCCTTAAATTGTAATATCTGATTTTTCATTTCTTTTATTTCTTTCATCTTTTGTTCCAAAGCATTCAATTTGCTGTCTAGTATTTCAAGCTTTTGCTCTTTTGTATATTTACTTGAATACCAGGCATCAATGACCTGAGCAATTTCCCTTATAGTGAATCCAACGGATTTTGCATCACTGATGAATCCAAGTTTCTCCACCGTAATTTCGTCATAATGAAAGTAATTATTAGACTTAACAGATTCATCCTGTTTTCCTTCAATCAATCCTGACTTCTCATAGAAGCGTATGGTATGTGTTGAAATGCCCGTTTTTTTCGAAAGTTCGTTTATTAACATGTTGTAAAGATAGTATTTTTTAAAATAAATATATACCATAGACTATACTCTAATGTTGTAGGTTTAAAATAATACCTCTATGTTTGTTCAAATTTAAAACTTTAAAGGATGAAAAAGAACATATTAATTACGGGAACGTCGAGCGGCATTGGAAAAGCAACGGTGCTTGAATTTGCAAAAATGGGATGGAACGTTGCCGCAACACAGAGAAACCCTGACAAAGAATCTGATTTTGAAAAATTTCCAAATGTGAAATTATATCCTTTGGATGTTACCAATCTGGAAAGTATCAAACAAGCTATGTCCTCTGTTCAAAAAGATTTTGGCAACATTGACGTTGTTGTCAACAATGCCGGTTATGGGGTAGATGGCGCATTTGAAGCAATGACCGACGAGATCATTGAAAAACAATTTAATACAAATGTTTTTGGTTTGATGCGCGTAACCCGTGAAGCTATCAAAATGATGCGGCCAAAGGGAGGGGGAACTATTATTCAAATTTCAAGCATGGGGGGTAAGATAACATTCCCTTTGTACAGCATCTATCACGCTACAAAATTTGCCGTTGAAGGATTTTCTGAGTCCTTACATTATGAATTAGCCCAATTTAACATAAAAATGAAACTGGTTGAACCAGGACCTATAGTTACCGATTTTTATGGCAGAAGTCGACAATTCATAAAACCAATGGACACCCATCAGTATGATGGATTTATTCAAAAGTTTAACGATGCGGCAGCAAAAGTTATGAAAGATGCTGAGGGTCCTGATGTGGTAGCGAAAGTAATTTTTAAAGCGGCAACGGACGCTAGCAGTCAAATGAGATATGCTGTGGGGAAACCCGGTCCTATGTTATTAATTTTAAGGAAGCTACTTTCTGATAAATTATATTTTTCTATGGTTAGGAAGAGCTATAACTTATAATATTTAACACATTGGATGCTTACCTTTTTTAAATGATTCTTAATGAACTGATTAAAAAGGGTTCGCATCCAACATAATCGTCAATCCTTCCTTTTTCGAGCGTTAGAGGCCAATATTCCCCAACCTCCAGAACCAATCAAGAAACCTAACCCATAAGAAAGCCCTGTATTTTTAGTGGCAAATATGACTACATCCATATCAAAAAACATCCCTATCAAAGAGAAGGGAGCAATAAAGCCATGCCATAAACCTGAGAAAAATCCATATTCATAAGCATTAGCAGGGAAAACAACTTCAATTTTTTCAGCGCAGCCTGAAAAAAAGACTAAAAGCATCGCCAAAATCAAGAAATGAATACACTTATTCATACAAATAACTTTAACTTCTGAAAACAACAGATTTTATGCCGGATACTCCACATAATTTCGTGGCGTCTCGTACAAACGAACCACGATATCATATTTTAATTCCATTTTTGCTCTTAAAATATGCCAGATAACGACACAAATATTTTCAGCCGTCGGATTTAAATCCTTAAATTCCGGACATTCCAGATTAAGATTTTTATGATCGAACCGATCCTCAATTTCTTCTTTAATCAGATCTTTCAAATACTTTAAATCTATTAAATAGCCAGTTTGAGGATCGATTTCGCCCACAATCTTTACTTCCAGGTCATAATTATGCCCATGATAGTAAGGATTATTGCACAAGCCAAACATTTTTATATTTTGCTCATCGGACCAACCTGGATTATGTAACCGATGCGCCGCATTGAAATGAGCCTTTCTAAAAGCAGCTATTTTCATTGTATTTTGTTTGTGCTATAAACAAGAAATAGCCCCTAAGGTTGTGGTGGAATAGTATAGAATAGGTTTTTTAACTCTTGATTTATGTGCTTGTTTCCCGCAATCACTTTACCACCAAACCATTGCGCATTCCCACCATTAAAATCGCAACTTGAACCTCCGGCTTCTTCAACAATCAATAAGCCCGCGGCAACATCCCAGGCATTGAGTGAGCCTTCAAAAAAGCCATCGAACCTACCGCAGGCAACGTAAACCAAATCAACCGCTGCAGCACCCCATCTTCTGATACCTCTGCAATTCCGCAGCAAATGGTTAAAAACGGGCAGATAAACATCAAAATGAGAAAAATCGATATATGGAAATCCGGTAGCTATCAAAGCATCTTCCAGTTTATGGGTATTGCTTACTCGGATTGGGTTATTATTCAAGTACGCTCCCCCACCTTTCCATGCTTTAAAAAGTTCTCCCCTGTTAACCTCTAAAACCACCCCTATCTGAATTTCATTGTTATAAGCCAGGGCAACACTAATCGCAAAACAGGGCAATTGGTGTAAAAAATTAGTGGTTCCGTCTAAAGGATCAATAATCCAGGTATATGCCGAACTCGTTTTTTGCGCTTGATCTGTTTCTTCCTCCGTCATAAAAGAAGCGCCGGGTAGCAGCGGTTTCAATCCCTTCACCAACATTTGTTCTGCTGTCTTATCCACATAACTGACCAGGCTATTTTTATCTTTTGTTTCAATCTGGTCATTGGCCACTTTTCCTAATTCCGCAGCAATAAAAACACCTGTTTCTCTCACTAATCCGGCTACCTGAGTGGTCAGCCATTCCAAATCGATCATATTATTGGTTTTTCTGTAAGTTGATATAGGTGACTTAATTGTCGCCCCTGTTCATTATAATCGAGTCCATATCCTATGACAAATTCATTGGTTATAGAGAAGCAATGATGATCAGGTTGAATTGGATATTTAATTGCCAGCGGTTTATAAAGTAAAGCCACGGAAGTAACCGATAGAACTTTAGCTTCATAAAGCATATCATATAAATAGGCCAGTGTTTTTCCTGAATCAACAATATCCTCAACCAATAAAACGGTTCTACCTTCAAAGGAAATATCAGGCGGTAGCACCACATTCATTTTTCCTGAAGAGACTGTTCCCTCGTATGATTTCATTCTTAAAAAGGCAATTTCGCAAGGAATATTCATCGCCCTGACCAAATCTGCCATAAAAATGAAACAACCATTCAGTACGCCAATAAGGATTGGATTTTTGCCATTGAGTTCTTTTCCAAGGAGAATCCCCATTTCATTCACCTTATCTTTTATAACCTCTTCAGAAATAATTGGTTTAAACCAAAGATTCCCTACTTCGACTAAGTTTTCGTCCAGCATAAATTTGTTTTAAAGGCCAAATTTATCCATTAAAAATATTAAACTGGCCATTGAAGCTGAACCTAATTTTAATTCTCTGGGATTTACCGCTTCGAGAACATCAGTAGCTGTATGGTGAAAATCGAAATACCTTTGTGAATCAGGTTCAAAACCAACCAAAAATACGCCCTGTGGTTTTAATGGTCCAATATCCGCTCCGGAACCTCCTGGTTTTAGGAACAAGCCATACGATTCCAATAAAAAGAAGGATTCATTTAGCCTTTTTAATTGCTTTTCAAAATCAGGATTTGAACTTTCACAAGTAAATCCACGTGGGGTAAATCCACCTCTATCAGATTCTATGGCCGCAAAATGCTTTTCCTTGGCTAATAGAGCTTGCGCTGCATATTCTCGACCCCCTCTCAGGCCATTTTCTTCATTCATAAATAATACGCAGCGAATAGTTCTTTTAGGTTTGTACCCCAATTTCTTGAAAAGGTGTAAAACCTCCATAGACTGAACGCAACCGGTACCATCGTCGTGGGCACCCTCACCAACGTCCCATGAATCGAGATGTCCGCTTACTACGATGACCTGATCTGGATATTCTGTCCCTTTTATTTCCCCGATGACATTATAAGATAATTTATCGGAGAGCATGCGACTTGTATTTCTGATATAGACATTAACGCTTTCTTTTTTAAGTAAATCACTTAAAATCTCAGCATCTAAGGTACTGATGCCCAAGGCTGGAATTTGCGGAATCCCAGGTTGGTAACTCATTCCGCCTGTATGAGGATGAGCGTCAAGCTGGTTAGTTAAAGAACGCACCAAAACGGCTGCTGCACCATATTTTGCTGCCCTTGCCGCACCAGAACCCCGCTGATCAGCTGCTGAACCATAAGCATTAAAAGTATTAAGCGGTCTTGGGTCCATTGGTCTGTTAAAAAAGACAATTTTATTTGCAATTTGACTGCTCCCTAATTGGTCTAATTCATCCAGACTCTTCACCTCCAGCACTTCAGCGGTGAGTCCTGCCGGGCCAGTTCCAATAGAATTTCCTAATGAAAGCGCACGCAAAGTAATGTCACCCTGACTTTTAGATCCGACAATACGAACTACCTCCTTTTCCCCTCTGTCCCAGTGAGGAACCATAACAGGTTGAAGCCAAACACTATCTAAAGCGAGTGTGTCCAGTATTTGTCTTGTATAATTTACAGCGGCGGCGGCCTGAGGGCTACCACTGATGCGAGCCCCGATTTTTTTACAAAGGAAGGTCAACCATTCATACGAAACATTGCTTGTCAAGGCTTCATCATATATTTTACGGATAAAAAAAGCGTCCTCATTATTTGCTTTTGGTGCCTGAGCATTTAGCCCCAAAAAGGAAATAATTAAAAATAAAAATAGTGTCCCTATTTTTTTCATAATCTATCGTTTTAACGTAAAAATTAAAAAATAAAAAGTTTTTACTTTCTATGATAAAAAAAATAATTTCTTGATTTCCTTTCTACAAAAATTTTTATTTGGGAAAAAGAGTAATTAAAAACTATTCTATGGTAATGCCATTTTAAAAAAATCGTCCCAATTCTTTTGTCCTTTATAAAATTTGTAAAAATTCAAACAAATTACTATTTTTATGAAATATTTTGAAAATTAACAATATTTATTTGCTACTATCACAATGCGCAGTAAAATGCTTTAAAATAATTTGGTTTTATTTGGTTAGGGCGGAGGTAGTGCATTTTTTTTAGCGCTGCCTCTTTTTTTTTTAAAAAAAAATACAAATACTAACTAAGTTTAATATATATTTACGTCATCAATAATTGCTCCCGTTTTCAACTTAAAAATTTTTTTAGATTACCCTTTACACTGTTGAACACGGGGAGATAGTATGACTATCTCCTTTTTTGTTTAAAAGAGCCCTCTACCATTATTTCGTCCTTATTTCCCATAAAATACTGCTCGTCCTTTATAACATATCCAGCCTTAGGCCTATATATAAGGTGTTGAACATTTTTAGTAATTGGACTACCGTTAAACAATCTGATGTCAATAAGTCCCACTTTATTTTGACTATCAAATTGAATGCTGAGCTTTCTTGTATTTACCTTTTCATCTTTAGCTGTGTAGGTAATTTTATATAACTTACCTGAACTGAAAATAGAATCTACACTATATTTGTCGGAGAGTGAGGGCCTGTTAATATCAGATTTTATGAATACATCCAATTCCGATGCAAAATTTGGCTGATCTATATATAAGGTATCCGTTTCTCCGTTTAACGATAAAGTTTTAGTTAAAGATATTTTGTTATTTACCATCCAATTTTTCTCTTCCTCCATAAAATCTATCATAGAAAAAAAAGAGGTATTTGGTTGATTATTCACTTCCCCCTTTTGGGAGCATGAAAAAACAAGCGTAAAAAGGAAGGATATCAGGATTGAGCGAAACATTTTTTTAACAAATATAGGTAAGTCCATCGGGGATGCAAGGACAAAATACATTTATCTATCTAAGGAATGACCCTATTTATCTAATTTAAGTGCAGTCCCAACCTTCTTATGCTTATATTGCGTTCGAATTAATTAGTATATAAATGAATCTACTTGAAAATATTCGTTTAGCCCTTCGGTCTATCCGAGCAAATTTATTGCGTGCTATTTTAACCTTGATGATTATCGCCTTTGGCATCATGGCTTTAGTAGGTATTTTAACAGCTATTGACAGCACCATTTATTCGTTGAACGATAGTTTTTCAGATCTTGGTGCCAATGTATTTGAAATTGACCCGCTATCCTCGGACGGAGCAAGAGGAAGAAGAGGGGGTTTTGTTGAAAAAAGAGGTAAGATTTTTACGTATAGAGAAGCCGTTGATTTTAAAGAGCGGTTTATTTTTCCCGCGGAAACCTCTATTTCTTTTAACTGCACAGGTAATGCTGCTGTAGGTTTTGGTGAAATTAAAACCAATCCCAACGTAGCTATTTATGCCGTAAATGAAAATTATCTTGAGGCAAAAGGATTTGATGTGGCTATAGGTCGGAATTTTTCAGCATCAGAAGCCTTAGACGGTTTACCCATAGGAGTCATTGGCGCTGATATCGTGAACCTACTTTTCGATGGGAAACCAGAAAAAGCCTTTAATAAAGTCATCTCTATAGGGAAACTAAAAATAAAAGTAATCGGTATTCTGGCATCTAAAGGTTCAGCCATGGGTGGAAATGAAGACCGCCGAGTGATTATTCCTCTGGCAACTGGTAAAAAATACTATGCTAATGCCAATTCAAATTATAAAATTTTAGTGGCCGTTAATGAACCTACTCAAATTGACTATGGTATTGCCGTGGCTACAGGTTTATTGAGGAATATAAGAAAACTTCGCACCTGGGATGACAATGATTTTGAGATTCAACGAAGCGACAGTTTAATTGATGTCATTAAAGAAAACACCCTTTATTTGCGCTTAGCCGCCGTGGTTATTGGAGTAATCACCCTCCTTGGTGCTGCCATTGGCCTTATGAATATCATGTTGGTTTCAGTTACGGAACGTACCCGGGAAGTTGGTATTTCAAAAGCTTTAGGAGCAACCAAACGGGTCATACTCATTCAATTTTTAACAGAAGCTATATTTATCAGTTTAATGGGCGGTATTGTGGGCATTATTTTCGGTGTGCTCATTGGGAATAGTGTCACTCTTTTAATGGGCGGTAGTTTTTTAATTCCCTGGCTTTGGATTGGTGTAGCAGTGTTTACCTGTACGATAGTTGGTTTATTCTCAGGCTTATATCCCGCTATGAAGGCAGCAGAATTAGATCCGATAGAATCTCTTCGTTATGAATAACCGGCCAATGCTGGTTTAATAAAACATGGAGGATTCAAAAAAATTACACCGTGATTTTCAGGGGAATATCCTTTTGGTCCTTTTCCTGAATGCCGTCATCAAACCGTTATATTTGTTGGGTATCGATCGGGGCGTTCAAAACATACTCCCCCCCGAAGAGTACGGTGTATATTTCACCCTTTTTAATCTTTCCTTTATTTTTCAAATTTTATCGGACTTTGGCTTGCAGTCCTGGTTAACCAGAACCTGTGCGCTAAATGCACTGGAAGCCAGGGAGCAATACCCAAATTTCTTGTCCTTAAAAGCTATTTTATCTCTACTTTATGTTACGTTAACCAGCCTCGTTGCCTTTTTCCTTGACTTTTGGACTAAATACCCCCTTTTTCTGACGGTCATTTTGCTTTTTCAATTAAGCAGTTCCTTTTTATTATTTCTGCGAGCAACCCTCTCCGGCCTGGGATTTTACCGATTAGATAGTATTTTATCTATTACCGACAAAGGCTTAAGTATCCTGGTAATGGGTACCTTTTTATGTATTCCCTCCTTACATTCAAAAATAACCATTGTCCTTTTTACATCGGTTCAACTACTCTCTATTCTTTTGACAATAAGTATCGCCGTATTTATTTTATATAAAAATGCCTTCTCATTCAAGCTACATTTTGACATATCAAAACTAAAATTATTACTCAAAGAGGGATTACCTTATGCTATTTTGGTGTTATTAATGAGCATCAGTTCAAGAATTGATACCTTAATCATACCTTTTTTTTCATCGAATAAATTTAGTAGTTCAGCCATTTACGCTGGAAGTTTTAGAATATTAGAAGCTGTAAATATTATCGGATATTTATTTGCAGGATTATTGCTACCCCTATTTTCAAAAAGTATTCAACAAAAGGAAACCACAGCAAATTTAGCCAACATAGCCATTCGTTTACTTTGGACAATCACCCTTCCCCTCGCCATAGGTTTTTCTATTTTTTCAGAGGGAATCATTCTTATTTTATATAAAAATGCAACACCTGAAATGGTACATACCTTTTCAATACTCATATTAGCCCTTATTCCGATGAGTGGAAATTATATTTACGGTACATTGTTAACCGCTTCAGGCAGCCTTTGGTCAATGAATCGTATCTTTGTTTTGATTTTAGGATTTAATTTGGTGCTGATTTTTGTTCTTTTACCATTACTTTCTATTCCAGGCGTAGCTTTAGCGTCATTGATAACACAATCATTGGCTCTTATTTTACAAATAAACCTGTGCATAAAAAAACAACTGGTAAAACGGTCTTTGTCCTTAATCCTTAGCATTTTAATTTTTTCCTTTTTAACTATGTTATTTATTTTTTTAACTAAATCATACCTGCCTTTCAAGCTTTCTAATATACCATTTATCCTTTTAGCTGGTTTATTATCTGCGGGAATCGCTACGATTTCAACAGGAATGATTAAAAAAAATGAATGGACTCATTTATTTAGTGAAACCATCAGATAATTTATGGAACCCAAACCGACGAACTTATTAAGCTTAATTACCATATTATTTCGATGGCGAAAGCCTGTCTTTCTTTTTACCTTGTTTTCAGGTTTACTCACTGTGGTGGTAACCTTATTTATGCCTGATTTCTACGCTGCGGAAGCAAAATTCCTGGCCATAAGTCCGGAACAATCCAGGCCCGAGAATTTATTTGGGGGCTCCGAACAAATTCGATATTATGGGGGTGAGGAAGATATAGACCGCTTATTAATTATCGCAGAATCTAATGTCATCATAGACGAAATGGTTGATTCTTTTCAGCTCTACAAGAATTATAAGATAAATCCAGCCGCACCTAAGGCACACTTTAAAGTACGAAAAAAATTCTCCTCTTATTATACAGTAGAGAAAACAGATCGGGATGCGATTTCTTTAATTATTGAAGATAAAAATCCTGAATTAGCAGCACAAATGGTTCAATATGCTGGTTTCCTCATTGATGAGAAGGCTAAAAAACTGATTAAAGACGGCTATTCAAAAATGATCTATTCCTTAAATACGGGCATTGCAGAAAAACAACTGGAAATCAAAATTCTAGGTGATAGCTTGAGCAAAACACGAAAAAAATTCAACCTTTTTAATACTAAAACGCAGTCTGAAATTATTTCTGAGCAATTCGATGTGGTAAAAAGTGAATATATCCGATCGAATGCAAGGCTGAATAATTTAAAAACGGGAGGTAATATACCCAAAGATACTATTCAGTACTTAGAGGCTGAAGCTGAGGGTTTAAAAGCTGAATTAGATACCTTAGAACTAAGAGTTACCATGCTCAATGAAGGTCAACTTACCCTTAACGAGTTGGAAGTGCGATATTATTCCTACATAGAACAAATATCACAGGAAAAACAACGATTAAAACTACTTTATTCGGCACAGAATGCCAATATTCCCGCCTTGCTTGAAATGGAAACGGCTGAAATACCTTTGATGAAAAGCAGACCAAAACGTTCCTTCATCGTTCTTGGCGCAGTATTAGGAGCGTTCCTTCTAAGTATTTTCGTAGTGATAACATTGGACCGATATAAAGAAATTAACTGGAAGGAAGTATTGCATGATAAATAAAGGGTTAGCCATTTTTCACGAAAAAATAAGTGCCTCCCAGCGTAATTTATTTATTTGCTTCGCTCTTATTTTTACTATCGCCTGGTTTATTTCTCTGGTAGAAAATCAATGGCTTTGGTTGTTGCTCATCCCCGTTAGTCTGATTATCTGGTTTAGCATCATTGATTTTAAGCTAATTTTTTATCTCCTCTTATTTTTTATTCCCCTTTCCACCGAAATTACTTTTGACAATGGACTGGGAACTGACCTGCCTACAGAGCCGCTTATCATAGGATTAATGGGCATTGGTTTGCTATATTTTCTCGTACATTTTAAAAAAATGGGAAGTAACTTCCTTACGCATCCCATAACCCTGCTTATTTATTTGCACCTTTTCTGGACCTTTTTTACCAGTCTAAGCTCCTATTCTATTTTAATTTCCTTAAAATTTCTATTGGCAAAAATCTGGTACGTGTGTACTTTTTATTTTATGGCAGGGTACCTCCTAAGGACCGAAAAGAGCATTAAACGAATGTTTTGGGTAGTTCTCTTACCGATGATTTTAAGCGTGATAGTCATTTGGTACAGACATGCTTTTTATGGATTTTCATTTAGTGACATTCATCGCGTGTTACATCCGTTTCAAAGAAACCATGTAAATTATGCTGCCTTACTTGCCTTATTATTCCCATGGATTTTTTTAATGCGATTTGAGTATTCTAAAGGAAGTTTTACAAGATTGTTCCTAACTATTCTGTTACCTGTGTGGCTTATAGCTATTTATCTGAGTTTCACCAGAGCTGCTTACGGTGCCATTTTAATTTCCGCCATTGCAGGTCTATTAATATGGTGGAGAAGTTTAGTGCCTTTTGTTTATGCGAGTATTTTAGTGGTTATCATTGGCATTTTCTGGCTTACAAACAATAATAAATATTTAGCTTTTGCGCCAAATTATGATCGGACCATTTCACATACAGAATTTGACAATTTACTGGAAGCGACGGTTAAATTAGAGGATATTAGCACCATGGAGCGATTATATCGTTGGGTTGCCGGCGCGCACATGTCTGTAAAAGAACCTTTTGTTGGCTTTGGTCCTGGTAGTTTTGTCCAACACTATAAAGCCTATACGGTTAAGGGGTTTCGCACTTATGTAAGTAATAATGAAGAAAAATCAGGTATTCATAGTTACTTTTTAATGATACTTGTGGAGCAAGGTTTTCCAGGACTTATCATTTTCAGCCTTTTAATATTAGCTGTTTTAAAAACCGGGCAGCGAGTGATAAATGACCCCAGGTCTCGTCAGTATCCCTGGATTCCTATGGCTACCATAACCAGTTTCATCGTAATTCTAACTTTTCTGACCATTAATGACTTGGTAGAGACTGACAAAATTGGTTCATTTTTTTTCCTGTTTATCGCTATTTTGGTTAATACCGATATTCATTTCTGGGAAAAAAAATAACCAAGCACCAGCGCAAGAAATCCAAGTGCGAGACTTAAAAAAGAATAGATAAGGGCTATGCCAATATTTCCAATGCGCATGGCTTGCCAATTTTCCAAAATAAAGGTAGAGAAAGTACTAAATCCACCACAGAATCCCGTGGCTAAAATTAAGTAAGAACTATCCGATAAATTTGCACGCATTTTTAGTCCGGCAAGATAACCGAGAATAAAGCAGCTCAGGATATTAGCTGACAAGGTGGGTATTGAAAAATTTGAAGCATTAGGCAAATAATATTGAAACCCAAATCGTGCCAGACTTCCTAGTCCTCCACCCAAAAAAACGAACCATATTTTCATCATAATTTAAGTTAATTTGAAACTACCCTGCTAAAATGAACTATTTTTTCACCGATTTAGCCCTTTTTTCAACATTTTTATCTTAAAATCAAAGGTAAAGAGAATGAAATCAAGGGGGTAAAATTTCTTTTATTATCTTTGTCCTCTGTTTTAATAAAAAACAGATTAGAAAACTCATTTTTTCCCAATGACGGATTTAAAATCGCAAATAATTCCAGCAAAGCTGCCAAAACATGTTGCCATAATTATGGACGGTAATGGTCGCTGGGCAAAGAGTCAGGGTAAGGCCAGGATTTTCGGTCATACCTCTGCGATACAGGCAGTTAGGGAAGTAACTGAAGGAGCTGCAGAAATAGGGGTTGAGTACCTTACCCTTTATGCTTTCTCCACAGAAAACTGGGCCAGACCAAAATTCGAGGTTAACGCTTTAATGAACTTATTAGTTGAAACACTAAGTCGCGAACTCGATACGCTGCACAAAAATAATATACGATTACAGGCCATAGGAAATATAGACGGACTCCCTGAATATACCAAAAAAGCGCTACTGGCCGGTATCGAAAAAACAAAGGACTATACTAGAATGACGCTTATTTTAGCGCTGAATTATAGCGCTAAATGGGAAATACTGGAGGCTACAAAAATGATTGCCACCGAAGTTAAAAACGGATTGCTTTCTCCTGACCAAATTGATGAAAACGTTTTTCAACAAGCGCTTTGTACCCATGGGGTACCTGATCCTGAACTACTGATAAGGACGAGCGGCGAATACCGCTTAAGTAATTTCCTCCTTTGGCAAATTGCTTACACTGAATTGTACTTTTCGCCTCTATTCTGGCCTGATTTCCGAAAAAATGATCTTTTTACCGCTATTTTGGAATTTCAAAAAAGAGAAAGACGCTTCGGTCTGACCAGTGAACAACAGGCTTTAAATAACACCCCCATACAACCACATTAACCCCTTTTTTCTCTTTGATTGATATATTAAAATGAAAATTAACCATACTTCTTTACGCTTTAGTTTACTCTTCGCCTTAGTTGCCTTGAGTACAACCTTTTTGTCAAGTCAAATTTCAAACGACTCTACACCGACGTTTGATTATTCAAAACCGGGTGAGTTCGAAATAGGCGCTATTTCTGTAACTGGCGCTGAATTTAGTGACGACAATGCAATTATTAGTATTTCCGGCCTTGTTGTTGGAGATAAAGTGAGAATCCCCGGAGCAAAAATTCCCAGGGCGATCAAAAACCTGTGGAATCTTAGACTCTTTACTGATGTGCGCATCATCAAATCCAAAAATATTGGCGATGTTATCTTTCTCGATATTATTGTAGTCGAACGACCCAGATTAAGTACCCACTCTTTCACAGGCATTGGAAAAAGTCAACACGAATCATTGAATGAAGTAGTCAATAAGTTTTTGGTGAAAGGTGGAATTATTACAGATAATATCAAAGTTAATGCTGCAGAAGGATTGGAAAAACACTTTGCAGATAAAGGCTTTTTTGATACTAAAGTGACAGTTACCGAGGTGAAAGACACCGCCAGAGTTAATTCTGTGAACTTAGTTTTTGATATTTCCAGAGGCGAAAAAATCAGAATTGAGGAAATTGTCCTCGACGGAAATATTGAGGTTCCCGACAAAAAACTTCTTAAAAAATTATCGAAAACCAAAGAAAGAAAGAAATTACTGTCGGCTTCCAAATTAGTACAAAAAGAGTATAAAGAAGATAAGAAAAAGTTAATCGATTACTATAACACCATTGGTTACAGAGATGCGAGGATTTTAAAAGATAGTCTATGGCGTGATGCCGAAGGATATTTAAGGATAAAGCTTTTTCTGAACGAAGGAAAAAGATATTATTTTAGAAATTTAACCTGGAAAGGAAACTCTATTTATGATGATAAGACCCTTACTTCTGTTTTGGGCATAGAAAAAGGGGCTGTTTATAATCAGGAATTGTTGGATAACAGGTTAAAATTCAGTCAGGATGGAAGAGATGTAAGTTCTCTTTATATGGATTTTGGTTATTTATTTTTTCAGGTAGATCCGGTAGAAGTTGCCATTATCGGGGATTCTATTGATATAGAATTAAGAATTTTTGAAGGCCCTCAGGCAAATATAGACAAGGTAGTCATTGCTGGAAATGACCGGACGCACGAACATGTCATTCGTCGGGAATTAAGAACATTACCCGCTGAAAAATTTAGCCGTTCTGATATCATTCGCTCTCAGAGAGAGATCACAAATCTAAATTATTTCAACCCTGAAAATATGGGCATCAATACCCCGGTAAATCCTGACCGAGGTACGGTAGATATTGAGTATAAAGTCGAAGAAAAACCCTCCGATCAGCTTGAATTATCCGCCGGGTGGGGTGGTTTCAATCGGGTTATCGGTACTTTGGGCGTTTCATTCAATAATTTCTCTATGAGGAATATCTTTAATAAGGAAGCCTGGAAGCCACTACCAATGGGCGATGGTCAAAGATTGAGCCTCAGAGCACAGACTAATGGTGATTTTTACCAGTCTTATAACCTGTCTCTTTCAGAACCCTGGTTAGGAGGAAGGAAACCAAATTCATTCACCATTGGTGGCTTCTACAATCGATTTGCTTACGGGCAGCGAGGAACCAGCACCTATCAGAGTTTAAATATTAAGCAGGGTTCCGTTAGTTTTGGTACCCGTTTGAAATGGCCCGATGACAACTTTGTTGCCAGCACAGCACTTAATATTCAAACATTGACTTTGCAAAACTGGCAGGGATTCCAAACCGATAAAGGTGAGGCCGTTAATATTGGAAATTTCAACAATTTCTCTCTACGCCAAATCGTTTCCCGAAGCTCTATAAATGATCCGTTGTTTCCAAAGCAAGGTTCAAATATTTCTCTTTCCGTACAATTTACATTGCCTTATTCTCTTTTTCAACCTAATAAGGATTACACAGATCTGCCTGTTGCTGAAAAATTCCGCTATCTCGAATATAACAAATGGCGCTTTGATGCTGAATGGTACACCACACTTACTGGTAAGTTAGTACTAAAAGCTGCAGCAAAAATTGGTATTCTGGGGTCATATAATAAAAATATCGGTGCCCCTCCTTTTGAAAGATTCCAATTAGGTGGTGATGGTATCAATAATCAACAATTTGGATTTCAAGGGGTTGATATCATTTCTATGAGAGGGTACGAAATTAATCAGTTGGAAGCAAATATTAGCCCAGGCACAACAACGGGAACAGCGGCAACACCTATTTTCGATAAATTTACCATTGAACTTCGTTACCCGGTTTCATTGAATCCAAGTAGTACTATTTACGTACTTGCCTTTGGACAAGGTGGTAATTCATGGCGTTCTATCAGAGATTTCAATCCTTTTGATATGAAAAGATCGGTTGGATTCGGACTTCGTGTTTTCTTACCAATGTTCGGTACCTTAGGTTTTGATTATGGCCTTGGTTTTGATAAAGCTAATGCAAAAGGACTTCGTGAATATGGTGATTTCAATATTATATTAGGTTTCGAACCTGAATAAATTTTAATCATTTTGTTAGTAAAGAAAAAAGGAAGAGCAAAAACTCTTCCTTTTTTTTTAGTACCCCTTTTGTCTTTCCCAATAATTTTGCTCTTCTATTTCAGCAAGAATCATAAGATAGCTTTGATACCTTGACTCACTAACTATTGTTTTTTCCAGGCCTTCTTTTACCGCGCAATTCGGTTCGTTTTTGTGTAAACATTTTCCGCCAAATCTACAAATTTTAGATAATTCAAAAAACTCCCTAAAATTGTGAGCTACCTCCTCTTGTGAAAGGTAGTTAAACCCTAATGTTTTAATTCCAGGTGTATCGATAATATACCCACCTTTAGAATATGGAAACATTTCTGCAAAAGTAGTAGTGTGCTGTCCTTTCCCGGAATAATCGGAAATAATGCCCGTTTTTCGAACGTTGGAAGGATCTAACCTATTTAACAGACTTGACTTTCCCACCCCTGATTGTCCACCAATCAGGGAAATTTTATCCTTTAACTTATCTGATAAAACATCCAGGCCGAGACCAGTTTCGGCACTTAACAATAAACAATCATACCCGATTTTTTCATACATATTCCGAAGATTATTGAAAATCTCCATATCCCCGTCGTTGTAAAGATCTGCTTTGTTAAAAACAATCAATGTGGAAATATTATAAGGTTCCGTCATTAATAAAAACCTGTCAATAAACCCTTGTTTTAATTTAGGTCGCACCATGGTAATCACCACAACGGCCTGATCCACATTACTCGCAAGAAGATGTACTTCGTGTTTATTTCGGGGAGATTGTCTTACTACATAATTTTTTCGGGGAAAAATTTCTTTGATGGTTCCTTTGCCTATTTCATTATCTGGAATTATTAACACCTGATCTCCAACGGCAATAGGATTAGTGGTTGGCAAGCCATCCAATCTAAATTTTCCTGACATCCGACATTCTATAATAGATAAATCTTCCTTCTCCACGACATACCAACTACCCGTTGATTTCAAAACCACCCCTTTTTCAGACATTTATGTACATTTAAATCTTTTAACGAACATTCATTATTCCAGCACAAACGGCTGACATTTCTCTCAAAAGAGCTGGATTTTCCTCTAAAACATTCCCAACGACCACAATATCGGCACCTGCATTAAAATGTAAGGCTACTTGTTCTGCACTTCTCACTCCACCACCCACAATAAGAGGCCCAGAAATAAGACTTCTGACTTGTTTGATCATTTCACTGGAAACAGGATTTTTGGCTCCTGATCCTGCATCTAAATAAAACAATTTCAACCCCAACATTTCTCCCGCTAAGGCTGTATGAGCAGCAATACCTGGTTTATCAGCAGGAATCGGCGTTGTATTACTCATATAAGAAGCGGTATTTGGCCTGCCGCCATCAATTAACAGATAAGCTGTAGCTATTGATTCTAAGCCTGATTCTTTGATATAAGGTGCGGCAACTACTTGTTGACCGATTAAAAACTCAGGATTTCTGCCAGAAATCAGGGAGAGAAATAAAATAGCATCTGCCAGCGCATTCACCTGAAAATAGTGCCCGGGAAATAATATAATCGGCAAATCAGTATTTTCCTTTAAATATCGAAGACAAGCCTCCAACCTATCTTTTTGAATAAAACTACCTCCTATAAAAACATATCCAATACCGGGTAATTGAAGTTGTTCTGTAATAGAAAAAAGATTGTCAGGATTGATTCCATCAGGATCAATCAAAACAGCTAATTTTTTTTTGCCGAGGGCCTGACACGAAGTCATTTCCGAAAATATGGAAGGCGGACGATTTGGTTTCATCTGATTGGCTCCTAAATCATTTAATAGACCATCAAAGATAAACAATCAAAAACCATCTTTTGATTTATTTTTCACCTCCATGCTTCCATCAATCGCTCTCATTTGAATTTGATTAAAGGATTGATCCGCGTTAAAGCCTTGACTGAATACCGTGTCTTTCGGCGTAGCTATTACCACAAATTTATTGGTATATAAGTTCTGTGTTTCCTCATTCCAAGTCAACTCGGGGGATTCCATCACTTCCTTATTAACACTCATCCAGCGCACATTTTTTTTCAAAAAAGTTTTCTTTTTTGATTGATATCTTGCAGCATAATCTGCGGTAAGTGTACTTGTTATTTTTCCTTGTGGGTTAAAAAAGTCAATATGAATACCTTCGGAAAATTCTTGAAATGGGTCACTCGCCTGAAGATGAAAATTTAGCACCGGTGCTTTTATTCTAATTCTGACTACGGCAGAGTCAGAATATAATATTTCCACCTCTTTTGTTTTTTCAATTTTCAAATCACTTTCAGAAAAATTTACAAACTCCTCTGTTTTGTTGCAACTAACAAACAAAATGAAAATCAAAATCAATAAACCCGAATAACTGATAAGCCTCATTTTTAACGCATTAAATGTACATTTCCTGAAAAAGATAAAGCTGTATCATCTATGAACAGAATGGTGACGGTATATAAATAGCTACCTGTATTTAAAGCAGCGCCCTTTGAATCGGTGCCGTTCCAACCACTTGTTTCGTCGTTAATTTTTATATTTTCCACCTTATAAATAATACCTCCATAACGATCATAAATAGTTAAATCCTTTATAAATTTTGCTGATTCATTGGCAAATGCTGTAAAAAAATCATTCACACCGTCATTATTTGGAGAAAAAGCACTGGGAATAAAAACCGGTCTGTTTTTCGCTACCTCGATATTAATATCATCTTCCGCTACACAACCATCCGGGTTAGTAACCTGCACCTTATAGACAATTTGAGTATTAACTCTTTCTTTAGTTCTCGTACTTGAACAGGTGCTGCAAACCACCAGGTCTTGGGGTATCCATTTATAAAGAACCGGGCTTTGATTAGCCTGTGCTGTCAATTGAAAATAAGTACCTAAATTTACTAAAGTATCAAGACCTGCAAAAACGGTTAATTTCCCTGGTTGTTTTACGGTAACATTTTGTTGAACTGTGCAGCCTAAAACATCAGAAATACGCAAAATATAATCTCCCGCCGCCAGATTTTTAAAATTATTCTGGGTTTGAAAAGGTCCAACATCGATAGCATAAGAATAAGGAGGCGTTCCACCAGCTCCAATTGAAGCGATACTTCCTGCCTTAAATCCAAAACATAGGTTATCAATCACCTGAATAGTACCAATTTGCAGGGACGTCGGTTCAAAAATCTGTTGGAATGTATCCAATTTGCAACCATTTCTATCAAAAATGGTCAAACCATAGTTACCTACGCCCAAATCTTTAATGAATGGATCTCTTTCACCGCTTTGCCATCTGAATACATAATTACCATTACCACCCAGGCCATTTGCTTGTATAGATCCGTCTTTTAACCCGTTACAACTAACATTTATTGGGGATAGATTTACACTCAAAGGAGGAAAATCATTCACTGAAAAAGAAAAATTTCCCAAACATCTGTTTTTATCCCTTACCTGAACCTCATATTTTCCTGCTTTAATATTTGTCAGAGAATTGGCAGACTGAAAACCTTTACTATCCTTCCAGTCATATTCATAAGGTGAGTTACCATTGTCGATATTCACTTCAATTTTACCATCAGAAAACCCAAAACAACGGGGTTGAATAACAGATTCTACGGAAGGATCTAAAATGAGTTCCAGTTCCTTTAAATTAAGGGTCGTATCAAAAAGGCATTGATTAGCGTCTTTTACCTGAATTTTGTAATTTCCCACGGGCAACCCGGAGAGTAAATTTTGAGTATTAAAACTGGCATTATTCCAGCTATATTGGTAGGGCGCTGTTGCACCCGCCACTTTAAGTCGAATGGAACCATCTAAACCACCGTTACAAGTTGGCATTTTCAATTCAGGAACAATGTCTATTTTTTTGGGACTATTTACAAAAAAAGCTAACGAAGTAGAGCAGGTTGATTTATCGACTACTGTTACGGTGTAATTACCCGTCGCCAATCCTGTTCTTGAACCTTCCGTTTTACCGTCATTCCAGCGGTAAACATAAGGACTATAATCATTTGAAATCCCTAAATCAATTTTACCTGTTTCGGTATCCGGACAGATAATATCTGACACCTGGGTATTTGTTTTAAAATGATCGTTACAGCAATTTATTTTTATATCGACCACTTTACTCACGCTACAACCTTCAGCGCTGGTTACTCTTAGTAACACCGGCGTAGTTCCCGGCTGATCAAAAACAACAGAATGAGGGCCTTTTCCTACATTATTTTGTATTCTGGCAGCGGGTCCAAATGACCAGTTCCAGGTTCGTATAGATCCCGGGGTTGTAGAGTTATCGCTAAAAACAATAGGACTTCCTACACAAGCCTCAGAAACATCGGTAACGAAGTTCACCTGTGGACCTTTAAATTTGCTTGTTCCACCAAACTTCAATTCATAACCAAAACCTGTTTGACTGTAGTTGATGATAACTAAAGCATAAGATTTTCCCACTTCCATGATCGCTGGCTTAACGAAGCTATTTGCCCCATTATTACAACCACAATTTTCAATTTCATCTGTTTCACCTTCTCTCAGACCTGTTGCTCCAGTGCAGGCAATCCACCTGTTTATAGGCTCACTAACATTCTCACCTACAATACTATACCTCAACATTTTCTTATTGCTACAATTATTTAACGCGGTCAATTCATATAACACCCAATCCAAATCATCACTTGGGTTGCTTGGTGTTATAGTAAAAGTCAGCGAACCAGCGGTTTGGATAGTCCATTTATACCAGGTAGATTGTTCCTCAATAACGGGAGCTCTTCCGCCCAGATTATCTGTACAAAACGCATCATTAATATTATCTAGAACGGCCCCACGATCTCTAACGGAGCTAACGGTAAATGGTCTGTCGTCACATAAAATGACGGCTGATTGACAATCGCCTGAGGGAGAACCCGCTGAGGTATAACTGTTAATACATAATTTAAAAGTCCCACTATTTGTCCCTCTGGCACTTACCCGCACATAATATTTTTGTCCAACCAGCATGCTACTCGATAAAATCTGGACTACGTTATTGGAAGGCGCCGTGTTATCAGAAATACAGGCTACCTGCGTTAACACTCCGCAAGACCCTCTATAAATGGCCATTTGTGGTGACCTTAGACTGCCCCCTTTTCCAAGTCGGGTATCTCCAACTACCTGAATACTAATATTAGTTCCCCGTGAGGTAAAGATAAACCATACATCCCGCTGCGCCTCCTGGGGAAAACAGGTAGCCGGCGCAACACCCTCATCTACAGCGCCCACAGTGGTAAAAGCTGCTGAATCAGAACACCAATTATCAAGATTTGTAAGTATTCTTGCCTCTTCACACTTATCGTGAGGTACGCTTCCATAGGAAAAACGTACTAAAGCCAGAAAAATAATTAGCGTAAATAGTCTGGTCATCATTTAATGATTGTAATACTCTATTGAACGTAAAATTAACATATTAGGTGTATTTTCTTTAAGAAACTTGAAAGCTGCTTTACTTCATTTTCCCTCCATTTTAATCAAATAGCGTTATATTTACTTTTTAAAGCCTCGGCTCATCAAAATTCATCGATAATGAAGACGCATATTCCCAATGTAATCACTTTATTAAATCTGCTTTTTGGTGTTTTTGCTTCCCTTTCCTTGCTCTATGGACAATTAGAATTGGCTCTCTTTTGGATTGTATTAGCAGCATTGGCAGACTTTTTAGACGGCTTCGTGGCCAGATGGCTCAATGTTCAATCTCCTTTAGGAAAAGAATTGGATAGCCTGGCAGATATGGTTTCCTTTGGTTTCGTGCCCGGAATTATTTTCTACGGTCTGATTGTCCAAAATCAAACGGGATCCTGGCCAGTTGCATGGCATTGGATGGGAATGCCATTGGTTTCGTGCCCGGAATTATTTTCTACGGTCTGATTGTCCAAAATCAAACGGGATCCTGGCCAGTTGCATGGCATTGGATGGGAATGCCAGCATTTGTAATTACCCTTTCCGCCGGACTACGATTGGGCCGATTTAACATAGATATTCGTCAAAATACTGACTTTATTGGCTTACCAACGCCCGCCTGCACCCTTTTTGCCGTTGGCCTCCTTCTCATTCATTTGTTTTACAAAGAATCATTCCTCCAAAATCTTCTTGATATTAAATTATTAATCATTTATATAATTGCACTTAGTCTGCTCATGCAGGCAAATCTGCCGATGTTTAGTTTAAAGATAAAAGGGGGTTGGAAAAATAACCAACTTAAAATTATTTTTGCTGTTTTTTGTGCAATAGTGTTAATTTGGCAGCCTAAACTGGCACCATTAACCTGGATAACCAGTTATATTCTATTGTCCTTATTTACTCATTTCTATACTTCAAAAAAAATAATATGAAATTTTTGGCGGAAATTGACATCATGCCTCACAAGGAACTACTTGATCCTCAAGGCAAGACCGTGGCAAAGAATCTTCACCATATTCCTGTAGATGGTATTTTAGATATCAGGGTTGGAAAACACATTCAAGTGCAACTGGAGGCTGAAAATGAATCTGAGGCAAATGATAAAATCAATTTGGCATGTAAAAAATTACTTGCCAATCTGATCATGGAGAATTATACTTTCCACATCAAGGAAATAGATTAATAGGTACCTATGCTATATTTGGTGCCGACGCCCATTGGAAATCTGGAGGACATAACCTTACGTGCCATTCGCACTTTAAAGGAATGTAATTATATATTAGCTGAAGATACGCGGACATCGAGGAAATTGCTTGATCATCATGGCATTTCGACCCCCTTACGCCCGTTTCATGCCTTCAACGAACATCATGTGACGGAGAATATAGTAAAAGAATTACTTTCCGGTATCTCCGTTTCTCTTATTTCTGATGCGGGAACACCTGGCATATCTGATCCTGGATTCCTTTTGGTTCGCGCCTGTGTACGCGCCGGAGTTGAAGTAACCTGTCTTCCTGGTGCGACAGCAATTATACCTGCGTTGGCCGCCTCGGGACTACCGACGGATAGTTTCCATTATGAAGGATTTTTACCTCATAAAAAAGGGAGGCAAACCAGATTAAAATATATTGAGCAACTCCCGGAAACCTCCGTTATTTACGAATCCCCGCATCGATTGGTAAAGCTAATAGACGAGCTTTCAACTATTTGCGGACCTGACAGGAATGCTTGTGTTTGCAGGGAGTTATCGAAACTACATGAAACATTTCACAGAGGTTCCCTTGTTGAACTCCAGACATACTTTAAGGAGCATCCC
>JAJTER010000045.1 GCA_021299835.1 Saprospiraceae bacterium
GACCAAATAGCATTAGTTATTAAAGAAATGTTCCTAAATAAAACAAAAATCAGGAAGAATGAAAAATTAATTCATGACTATGCTATGGAGCACCATACCTGGGATAATAGAATTTTTTCTACTAATAATCGGTGCAAAGAACGGATCAAACCTAAAATAAATATAATCATATTTATATTTATTTATCAATTTTCTAAAAAATAAAGAAAAACCTATTATTTGAATTATTTTACCTAGTGGATTGACTTTAAAACCACTATCAAATGTATAATAGACACTTGGCATAACATGCGGTAAACAATTCTTAAAAAAAAGACCTTGCAAATCAATTTTATCGTTGTTCTTTAATGCTTTAATAACGCCCGATGTATGCGATCCAATGGCACCTTTTTGATTTGCATTTAATCCTCCTACATATAGTATTTTAATCTTACTCATCCCCGTACCCCAAAATAAATTACTCCAATCAAAAAACCCAAAACAAACATGGCCAAAAACCACCTCATTGCCGGGTGAATTTCTTTGATTAGAGGATATTCAACCCCTTCAATGATGGTAAAAAGGGGCGTTTGTTGCCGAAGTTCACTCCTGACAATCTCGAGACTGGCAATAGATTCTGAATATAATTTACCAATCAATTCACCTTCATTATTGAGTAATTGCCCCTCCACCATGGTGGCGCTGTAAGCTGGATTCAAATCAATAGATTGTACAGACTGATTTGCAATACGCTTTGACTTATTAATCAACAACCTAAGTAAACTATCTTTGCGCTGTTCAATCTGGTTAATGTTATTTTTAATTTCCTTCGTTTTCCCCTCTACATAAAATTGTAACGTATATTGTAACAATGCTTCAGTAAAATACTTTGCAAATTCTTCGTTTTCGAATTTTCCCGAAAATTGAGTGAAATTTGTTCCATCTTCCGCAGGTTTGACTGATAAAAGGGGTTTTATTCTGTCCGCTAAGCCCCTTAATATACTCACTTGCTCTTTATTTAATTCCTCATAAGGAACTGAATTCAAGGGAAAACCTTGTATTTTTTCTCCTTCTAAAGCTAAAAATTTTGACGCAAAAGATATTGATTCATTACTTTGATAAGGTAATAACAAAGTTTCACGAATCATTTTTCCATGTGTCAACAATCCTAAAAAGTTTTGAACAGTGTAAAGTCCATTTTCGTTATTATCTTTTTGGCCTAATCCTAATTGCTGCGCAATAATATTATTCTGACTAGGTTGTTGGTTCCCAGAACTTAAGATGAACAAAATATTAGCTGCAAAATAGGAAGGTAGTTGTTTAGCATAGAACCACCCCATTGAACCTGAAAGGAAGGCAAAAACCAGTATATAGATCCAATATCGTTTTACCTGATTAAATTTAATCCGTAATTTCTCCCTATATTCAGGAATACTTATTTCCCCCGGATAAAAATCGTCGTCCTTTGTTTTATTAGTCATTTTTATTTTAATAATTGAACAATTCCTAAGATAAAAGTAGAAATACCAGCAATAGTGGAGGATGCTAAAGTTAGGTCTGTGATATTGAATTTCCGACTTCCATCAGATGGTGGCGTTTTAGGTACAACAACAAAAGCCCCTGGTTCAACACGTGGAAACTTATTAATAAAACCTAAAACCTTGGAAGTTGATTTGGCACTACCATCAGGAAAAATAACAAATGTTTTTTTTCTCATCGCATCCTCTTTAAACCCTCCAGCTTGTTTAATAAAATAATTTGCTCTTTTTCCTGATTCAAAAGCGAGTCCAACCGGATTAAAAACCTCACCTTCTACTATAATTAAATTACTTTGCCTTGGAATAACTAAAATATCCTCCGGTTCTAAAAAAACATCATCTCTTGAGCCTGGATTTTTCAACGCAGCTAATAAATCTATGGCAATTTCCATAAATTCCCTTTTTTCTAAACTGAGCTGAGATAAGGTATCCAAACCAAAATCCTCAGAAGTTTTTTCCACCTCTATATTATCAAACAAAAAATCACCCTGAAACTTTCTTATTAATTTTGCTCCTTTTAAATTTGCTTCAGGCAAACTTCCACCAGCTCTAAAAAATAAACTACTTATCCTTTCATCCTTTTTTTGTAACGCATATTTGCCTGGAAATAGCAATTGCCCTTTAATTTCAACAAAAGTTTGAGTCTGAAGCAATGGATTTTTCCTGATGGTAATGATATCAAATGGTTTCAATAAAATTTCATTCTCCATTTTATTTAATGATGACGACGGAATTTCTACGATAACACTTTCAGATAATTCAGCTTTTTTATTAAATGGATCAATTCCATCTTTCCTCCTTGTTATTTCAATATTCATTTGAGTTGCTCCCTCTGTATATCCCTTACCAAGTAAAATAAGATCCTGTAAACTTAAATTATCTGCATAAGGAAAAACACCAGGCTCTTTTATTTCTCCATAAATGGTAACAAATTTAGGAACACTAAGGTCTTTTTCTGATTTAATTATAACTTTATCATTAGCCTCCAGAATATATTCACCCATTTTAATATCATTTAAATCAAATGATATTATGCTGTAAGATTGATTTTTATTTAACCGGTAAATTATAATTTTTTCCATAAATGCCCCATTTTTCAAACCACCCGCCAAAAAAATTAAATCCTTAACTTTCATATCCCTTCTCCAAAGAAATTCTCCTTGCTTTTGTACCGAACCCTCTACAGTAACTTTCAAAGATTCTTCAAGATCAAATATACTCTTTATAATTAATTCGTCCTGCGGATGAAGGAGAATATCCAGCGTGTCCTTATTTAAAATAGCATTCAAATTGATATTTATAGTAAATTTTCTGCCATCTAACCCCGTTCTAAATAGTACAGCTCTGTCCAAATAGGCTTCTGGTAAAAATCCTGATGCTAAGCTAATTAGACCTGAAATAGTTAAACTATCCCGCCAGGAAAATATGCCAGGTCTGTAAACGGGTCCGTTAATAGTAATACTATTAGACAATCTATTTAGCATGGTATCAACCAAATAAATATCTCCTGGATGCGGCTTAAAAACATAAATAATAGAGTCTGGAATATCCATCACAATCTTTTCTCTACCACTATATCTTTCCAATTTAATACTAGATTTAAAAGCTTCTTCTGATAAGCCACCACCATATTTTAATAAATCTAATAATGTTTCATTTTTATTCAATTCATATTTTAAGGGTCTCCTGACAGCGCCTTTTAATGTTACCGGCATTTCAGAAAACGGTACTCTTATGATATCACCTGATTCAAGTCTTATATCGTCAGGAAAGATTCCTGTGGTGAGCAAGGGATATAAATCAATCTTTTTAAATAATTTATTTCCTCGTATAACTTCAATATTCCGAAATGATCCCCTATCATTAGGTCCACCACTTTCATATAAGGCATTAAGAGTTGTTGATAAAGAGGAAATGCTGTAAAAGCCTGGCTTAACTACTTCTCCAGTTATAGTCACATTTATAGACCTGATCTCTTTTAATATTAAACTTATACTTGTTGAACCATTTCTAAGTTGAGGATAATATTTAGACATCAGATTTTTAATCTTTTCTCTCGCCTCTAAAATAGTTAAACCTGAAACAAAAATCGGTCCAGCATATTTAAGTCTAACCAATCCTTCTGGAGATACTGTTAAATATTCCTGCCTATCCTGAACACCACTTATATCAAGTATCAAATCATCTCCGGCACCTAGGATGTAATTTGATGGACTGGGAATTTGTTGCTCTGTATTGAATTTAAATTGATTGTTGCTAAAAATTTCTCTTCCAAATACACTATACACTACTTTTTTTATTTCTTTTATGTTTTCTGTCCAATTTTCCGTCACAGAATCAGTTGGTTTATTAGAAAGAACAGTAGGAGCTATTGTCCTATTTTGCCTAAGTTCTAATATTTTAACCTTTGCCATTTGAACCTCACTGTCGGTTAAACCCTTTATACGAAGTTCTTCCAAAATTTGAGCATCACTGAATCCATTTTCAATGCTAACAAGAATTACCTTGTCCATTTCAGTCGAGGATATCTGAGCAGAAATAGTCAAACTTAAAGTTAACCCAACAATAATTAATAAAAAATTTCTACATTGGAATACATTCATGGTCAGACTAATTAAATATTAAGTTATTGATTTTATTATAAGGCTTCGCCTTTCATAAGTCGCAATCGATTTATAAAAATGCCGATTCAAAATAATAAAAATAAACCATTCAAAATAAATAAGAAGCGCTAAGTTAGCATATTATAACATAAAATATTGTGTTATTTTGCTTAACTAATTGATTATGCATCACAAAAGAAACCGCCGAAAATAACCCAGTATAGGTAGTAGCACACCCAATAATTTGGGGAGGTACCGCCACAATAATTGTCCTGGAAAAATTTTTACGTTATTTTCCTGACAAGCCAGCAAGCATTCCTGATTAATTACCCTCAGGTTTTTTAATGAGAATTTACTCTTACCCCCCGACCTCATGAAGATAAGCGGTCTATTAAGCAGATAAAATTGCCAGTTACCTCTAATAAAACCTCGTAATAAAAATTCAAAATCTCCCGCTATTTCATAATGCTCCTTGTACAATCCAATTTCCAAATATTTCTTTTTTAACAGGAAAAATCCTGGATGCGGAGGCTGAATACCCCATTTAAAATGATTTGGCACCCAAAATTTTGTAGAATATTTCCTTATAATTTTATCTCCTGTCTGATGTGGAACATACCAAACGTCACCGAGAACTGCCTCTTTACCCCGTTGAAATAAAGCCATTACCTGATTCAATACCTGGTTGTTCGCATAATAATCATCACCATGCAATATTCCAATCACCTGACCCTTCGCCTGAAGAATTCCCTTATTTATTGCTGCATAAATACCCGTATCAGAACCTCTGATGATTATCCCATTAAAACAATCCGCTGATAATTTTTGTATAGTGCCATCTGTGGAATTTCCGTCCACAATGATATGTTCCACGAATTTATATTCTTGATTTTTTACCGCATTCACACAGGCTAAAATGGTTTTTTCACAATTCAATGTCGGCGTTATGATGCTTATCCAGATATTTTCATGCATATTACTCTTACTTTTTAATTAAAATTTTTCCCATAATTAAATAATCCAGTTGCGTTCGCTGAAAACATCTGATAGCCTCCAGGGGAGAATTTATAATGGGCTCATTTTCATTAAATGAGGTATTTAATAGGGCAGGAATTCCCGAAATTTTATAAAATGACCTTATTAGTTGATAGAAAAGATCATTATCTTCTTTTCGAACCGATTGAATACGAACACTTTGATCAATATGTAAAAGGGATTCGATTTGATTCAATGCTTTTCCTTCAGGAATTATAACCTGCTCCATGAAAGGTAGAAAATCGTCACATCCAATAAAATCTTGTTGACAATCTGCTAACACGGAGAGCGCAAAAGGCCGAAATTTTTCTCTGTTTTTTATAACTCCATTCAGCTTATCTCTAATGTCCGGAACAGAAGGATTTGCCAGAATCGATCTGTTTCCTAATGCCCTGGGGCCGAATTCTGCGCTACCTTGAAACCAGCCTATGATACCTCCCGACATCAATATGTCTGACACTTTTTGAATAATTTCCTCCATACTATGCTCCTGAAAAATCAATTTCTGCTGGATACAAATAGCCTTTATTTCGTCCTCGTCATAAGAAATTCCCTTAAAAGAATGATAAATGGGTTCTTTTCTCATTCCATTTTCACGCTGGAAATGTACCCATTGTGCCGCACCTAAAGAAAGTCCGGCATCGTTGGAGGCGCAGGGAATGTATATGTTTCTATAAGGTGTGAACTCTTTAATCTTACCCATGGCTACAGAATTTTGCATGGATCCTCCAGCTAAACAAAGATTTCTTGTATCACATTTCTCTGCCAAATAATTTAACCTATTCATTAGAATATACTCGAAAACCTTTTGAGTAGATGCCGCAAAATCGGCATTAAAAGAAGAAGTTTCTTCTCCCAAAATTTTCGGAATCCCCCATTTTGAAGCCCATAATGCTGTATAAAATAGCGGAATCCCCGGATAACCGTTAGCATTATTTTCTTTAACCAATGGGTTATCCCATTCAAAGTAGAGGGCATTCAAGGTAAAAGTACCATCCTTTTTAAGTTGAAACATCTTTAATATGTCGTCAAAAAAAACAGGCTTTCCATACGCTGCCAATCCCATCACCTTATATTCATCGCCAACTTCATGGAAACCTAAATACTGGCTTGCCGCGGTATAAAACAAACCTAAGGAATGAGGAAAACAGGTATTTCCCATTATTTTAATCTTATTACCCTTTCCAATACCCCACATGGAAGTTGAAAAATCACCCGAACCATCCACTGAATAAATCATTGCCTCTTCAAAAGGCGAACTATAAAAAGCGGAGGCCAGGTGAGCGCGGTGATGCTCTACAAAGCGAAGTTTATCTGCAAGAAGCCAATCCGGAAAGTGTCGATCCCATTCCTTTGAAAAACCTCCAAATACCTTCTTAGTTTTTTTAAGGTGATTTGGATGTTGCCATAAAAAAAGTATTTTTCTAAAAAAATTAGACCTAACATCCCCGGCCACAGCAATAAAATCTAATTGCTCAAAAGAAATATTAGTACTATTCATGCAAAACAAGACAGATTCCGACGGGAATCCCTCCCAATGCTTGACCCGTTTAAATCTTTCTTCCTCAGAACCAGCCAACCATTCGCCCTCTTTTAGTAAAATAGCCGCTGCGTCAGGATGACCAAAGTTAATTCCTAAAATATTCATTGTTGTATTGTGAGGATATTATTAAATAGATGAAAACAGGGAATCATGCTTTGCTAAAATAAAATGACTACCGTATTTATGTGTATTATTAAAGCCCTCATCAATACATAATGCTCTTAATGAGTCATTATGAATGACAGATATCAGACCATCATGTATAGATTCAACGGAAAGTGGATTCACTAATAATGCACCTTTACCTGCAATTTCAGCCATCGCTCCCCTATTGGAAGTAATTACGGCGCGACCTACCGTTTGAGCTTCAAGAATAGGTAAACCAAAACCTTCTGCCAGGGAGGCAAATAAAAGAATGTCGCAGGAATGATATAAAGACAAGATCTCATTATCTGTGAGATGGACTACATTTTCAAAATCAATACCAGCATTAATTAACTCAAGTCTATGGTTTTCAGATAGCTTTCCTACTATTCTTAATAAGCAAGGAATACCTTTAACTGCTTGAATATGATTACTTAAATTTTTATTCCACGCCGTACCAAGGTGTAAAATAACTGGGTAATGATGATTAAAATCTTTGGGTGAATAAGTAAAATGCGGTGAAATTAAGCAAGGTATCACCTCTATTTTCTTTGCATTACAACCTGTATATCGAATGATTTCATTTTTCGTATGATTAGAAATAGCAATAATTGACTTTGCTTTTAAGACGGGTAAATAAACCCAGAAAAACCAAAGTATCAACCAGGATATTCCCTTTTTAGGGTATAGAAACAAGACATCATGAATGGTTATAACCAATGATTTTCCTGGTAATAAAAAGGCTATGAAATAAATATCGCCAATGATATGATTCATTTCATGTTTATGGAACCACGCAAAAAAAATTAATTTGAGCCGGGGTATAAATCCCTTACTATACCATGGCATTTCAATCCAGTCAATTTCCCATTTACCAGATTTTAACAATCCTGCCCTCACCTCATTTAAGGTGTTTTCAATACTGAAATGGAAGCCCTGAATAGGCTTACGAGTGAAGAAAGCGATTCTTTTGCTCATATTGCCAGGACAATGAAATGATTCCCCACAGAAAAAAGAATGAATTATAGGTATTAGAAACGAGCGGAAAATATCCAAAAATCAGTAAAAATATCAGACTACTCAAGCCCTTGGGGATGCTACTTAGAACGATAAAAAGTAGTGCAAAAGAAACTTTTAACAATAACAAAAACCAGCCACCTTCTATTAAAATTCTTTCCAGTTCTTCTTCAAAATAACCATATTTAAGAATACCCAGTGAAATACCCCAAATTTCGTTAGCCCCCTGGTAAGTGCATCCAAGACCATAACCGAACCATTCATTTTCACTGGAAAAGAAAAACATATTTTTCCAAGGAGTAATAAATCTACTGGTCTGCTCGCCTGAATCAACATTGGTGGTTACCCTATCCGTTAAGTTAAAAATAGGTTCTAAAATCCATTCTTTGAAGTCTGGCAGCAGCATGAGAAGTATAAAAAGAAGGCATGAAAATAGCCCGTAAATGAGATAACCTGATGTTGATCTCTCCCCGGCAAATCTTGAGGCTATCAGTATTAAAATAAAGGCGAAAGTAACAGCCCGACTACCATTTAGCGTAGCTAAAATAGCCAGACAAACCTCATGAAAAAACATAACTAATTGATTTACCTTATATTGAATATTAACAAACCATAATTGAAAACTCATAAATAGAATATATGCACCAAAACCACTGACGTAACTAAAAGTACCCGTAACCCTGGCGCTTTCACCCATTAAAGCAATATCACCAATAGCATTAAAATTGGCATATTGATTTATTAAATGGTGAGGAGGCAGCACATATTGAAAAACGGCTAAAATAGTTTCAATAGAAAGAATGAGCAACAAAACAGGATAAAAACGCCCCCAATTTACCTTGTTACTATTCGCTAAAAAAACAAATAAAGAGGTCCAAAACCCACCGTGTAGCAGGAATCCTGACAATGAATGAAAAAAGCCACATCCTCCGGGAAGCAGGGCCAAGACAAATAAAAAGGATAAATGAGCAAATAAAAATGGATAAATTTTACTTTGATTCCATGGATAAAATCCAATACAGAATATCCAGGGAATAAGCAGTTGAAAAGCTAATAAGCCATGATTAACAACATCGGGAAGTAACAACCACTTACGGATTGCACCCGAAAAAACAGAAAACAGTAAAAGGAATAAAAAGAAAAATTCCCTCTTTGAAAATCCTGCTAACAGCATGAAAATAGTGTAGGATAGTCCTCCTCAGTTTTGTTATTAGAAATGTAAGATGCTGCGCATTGTAAAGCTCCATCGCAATATAACTGGTATTGCACGTCATCTAAATGAATCAATTGATTTAACAAAAGAGACATTTTGCTAAAATCATCTAAAATAAAACCTCCCCTATTTTCTCCAATATTCCCCCAAGGTGTATGGCTACTAATAATCACAGGCATACCCCTTGCCAAACATTCAAAAATAGCAAAAGAAAAATTTTCACCAGCAGATGGTAAAATCATAAAATGTTCCTCATTTACAATTAAATAGTCATCTAAAGAAGGTACACATCCTTTATAACATACCCTATCACCAAGTAAATTAATAGTGGGTAAACAATAATTTTCCCAATAAAACAGATCTTCCATTGGCCCGACAATAGATAATAAAACAGATGGATGGCTACGTAACAGACAGTCAAGAACAAGATGTAGATTTTTCTTAGGAGATATTCTACTGTAAAAAAACAGACGAAGTGACCCAGCCCTTTTTTGAATAAAATGAAGCCTCTTCTTTAGAGGAGGAACAGTTAATTGAGTGCTAACTATGGATGCTTTTTGACCGAAAATATGTTGAATCTGACTAAATTCATGGTTTGAAGTAGCCTGCCATCTAATTTTATTATGCAGGCCGAGCCCTATAAAAACTTTTAGATAAAGCCATTTTTTAAAATATTTTTGGTTGAGAGACCCTTTATCCAACATACCATGTGGACAAATAATAATTGGACATTTACAAAGTAACGCCCAAAAGAGGGGTATTAAAAAAAAATAGAAACCATAAATACCCTGCAAATAGATCCAGTCAGGTGTAAAGGAAAAAAAATGTCTATACATTTTAGCAGAAATAAATCCTTTATTTGCATACCAAACGGGAAAGAATCTTTCCCCAAATTTTCTATTTGTCCATTTATCAGGAAAAATATCTTTGTAAGGAGTTACTTTATTTAAATCGACATTGGAAGTGACCATTCGAATATTAAATATATTGGCCCCAGATAGAAAGTGAAAAGAGGCCGTCTGCATTCCCCCCGCCAAATACCCAGGACTAAAATATTCCTGGAATATAAGAATTTTAGGTGATTGAATCATTTAGCTTATTTAGGTGACGTTGATAACCTTTTCCAGACTTTTAATTACACCAGATTCGTAATTTTCCCATGTAAAAGATGAAACATTAATGGCTGCTTGAATACCCATTTTCTTTGTTAGCGCAGGTTTATAAAGTAAGGTTAGCAATACATTTATCCACTCATTTTCAATGAGAGGCAAAATAAAACCCACTTTATCGTCAATACATTCCGATGCGCCCACCTCCTCACTTACGATAACAGGCAAGCCGCAAGCCATGGCTTCCACTACAGCCATACCCCAACTATCCAAGTAGGATGGAAACACAAAAACATCGGCCTTTTGAAGATAATCTCCCACTGAAGACTGGTCTTTGATGCCACCAAAGAAAATATTGGGAAGATTAGTTTTACCGCTAAATGAACGAGCGTTGGAACCAATGAGCGTAAGCGAAATGGGAAAGTCAATCAGTCTTTCCATTAATTTCAACAAAAATAAAACACCTTTAGCTTCGGATAAATTACCAACAAAAATCAACTTAAGCGAATGATTATCAGGTACAGGATATTGAATTTTTCGATAAAAAAGTTGAGGGTCAAAGCCGAGGTATATTGATAAAATTTTACTTGACGAAATGCCAGCTTTTAATAGTGATACCTTCATTTTTAAAGAAATAACCAGAATAATATCTGCCAACTCATACTCAATCAGTTTAACTTTCTGAATTTTGTCAAATAAAAAAATGCTCCCCCATTCTTTATTAAGAAATGAATATTTGTGTCGAATGATTTTCAAATCATAGACATGTATCTGCGCAAGATCAAGAATACAAATGCCCTTATATTTTTTAACTAAGAGGAAAGAATTTTTGCACGATTTTTCCGAACCGATTAAGATTTGTGGTTGATATTTTTTCACCTGTCGAGACACCCAAAAATCGTGCAAACGATCTCTCATAAAATTTCTTCTTTCTCCTCGAAGAAAAAGACGAAGGATAATTTCTCTTAGCCACCAATAAAATGGAACCATCATTTGATTTACAGGAACTAAAAGACTTTTTCTTTGCTGAAAAAAGGGCCACTTTCTCAAAAAAAATGGAGGATTAAACAGGATAGAGGAGAGCCAATAGATCTTTCCATTAAACACCTTGCTTAAAGAAAGGACCAAATGAGGCGTATGTTGTTTTGAAGGATTAGTAACGAAAATGATTCCTGGCAAAATGTCTGATTATAGGTAGATAAATGAGATTAGCGTGCGCTAAAATATCGTGATCCGCATACCATTTTCTTACATTTGAAGCTAAAAAGGAGGGAGATTCATAAACATCTTCATCCATTTTTTGAAAATGAAAATCCGCAAATAAACCATCCAGACAGGCAAAATAATCGTCCTTTGAAGTGCCTGCCATGATAGCTAATCCATGAGAAGCGAAAGCGGCAAAAACGCCAGACTTGCAAAAATAATCGGGTGAATAGGCAGTTAAAATACCGTATTTACAGGAGGAAAGAATACATGATATTTCAATAGCACTTAAAAAGCCGAGGTGAATAACAGGAACAGGCAATACTGGAGGTGAAGAATCGACGACGCCGATATCTATAATTTTAGTCCATTTCCAGTGTTGTGCTATATGGCCGTAGTATTTTTCCAAAAGGGAATAGGCCTTTCGCTTCACCTCCAAATTCCCCCATAGTACAGCATAATTATTTCTCATTTCAAAAGGAATAACAAAAGTGGGCGAAGGGATATTTGAAAAAACGGGAAATTTAAATACAGGAGAGGTAAAATAGGGTTCAAATACATGGCCGCTCGTTACCGCATAATCAGCTATTTTCGATAAACGAAGGAAAAGAAATTTCTGATATTTCTGCAGATAAAAGCTGCTTTTCCAGGGAATATTAGATACTGCAAAGAGTTCATGAAAAGTGACAAGAAATTGATTTCTCTTATTTTGCTTCCATTTTTCAAGGGCGCGAACCAAATTCCCAGGTATTCCTCGGGCGGAATATCCATACCCAACGTAATGCAGATGAACCATAGAAAAGGAATTGACTACCCTTAAAATAGTCTTTTCGGAAGAACTAGATAGTGATACAACACAAAATTCGACCGTAGTTTCCATAGAAAGCGCCGAAGAAAGGATGTTGGCAAAATCCTGCACTCCGTTTACAGTAGGAGGAAATGCCGGCGTAATAACCAGACATTTCAGCATAGAAAAGAAAAAAAGAGATATTTCAAATAAAAAAGCAAGGCACCGATAAGTCGCGAAGACTTGACCGGGTGAAAGGAATCAATTACCCGGTAAGAATAAGGCAAATAAAATGTATGCGCAAAAAAACGAACTTATTAGATCGGACAGAAACAGGGGTTTTTCAATTTGTTAAAACCCTACAATCGCCAATAACTGACCCCTAATTCCCTTAAATCCTTCTCGTTGCAAATACCTTTAATATCAAATAAAATGGGAGAATCATTCATCAATTTCCTGAAATCAGCTGCACTATATTTTCTAAAATCAGCGTGAGCAACCGCTACAATGATGGCATCATAGTTACCCGCAGGCTCGTCAATTAAGGTAAGTTTATATTCATGTGCTACTTCATTTGGTGAAGCATTTGGATCTACTAAATGGACGTTGACAGAATATCCCATAATCTCTCTGGCTAAATCCGCTACTTTTGAATTACGAATATCCGATACATCTTCCTTGAAGGTTAAACCCATGATAAGAATTTTACACTGCGATGGGTTTTTACCTATTTGAAGTAAACTCTGTGTTAATTTTTTTGCAATGTAAGCCGGCATATTATTATTGACCCTGCGTCCAGACAAGATAACCTCCGGAGAATAGCCATATTGCTGTGCTTTATAGGTCAGATAATAAGGATCAACACCGATACAATGTCCTCCCACTAAACCCGGGAAGAATTTTAAAAAATTCCATTTTGTACCTGCAGCTTCCAGAACGTCGTGTGTGCTGATACCCATTTTGTCAAAAATAACAGCTAATTCATTCATCAAAGCGATATTTAAATCGCGCTGTGTATTTTCGATGACCTTAGCCGCTTCGGCTGCTTTAATGGTTTTAGCTTTAAATACACCAGGTTCAATGATTGAACCATAAACATCCGCAATAATTTCGAGTGCAGCCTCATCATTTCCAGAAACCACCTTCGCAATTTTTGTAATCGTATGTTCTTTATCCCCAGGATTTATTCGTTCAGGAGAATATCCCAACTTAAAGTCCTTACCAACTTTTAGCCCTGAAACCTCTTCCAATATGGGTAAACAATCTTCTTCCGTACAACCCGGAAACACCGTTGACTCATAAACAACCACATCACCCTTTTTTAAGGCACCACCAACTAATCGGGATGCACTTAAAACATAGCTTAAATCTGGCACATAATGTTCATCAACCGGCGTTGGGACCGTTACTATAAAAAAATTACCCTCCTTCAAGTCTGCCGCATCGGCCGTAAAGAAAATGTCTCTGTCTTGAAATTCTTCAGTATCTAACTCTTTAGAAGGATCAACTCCATTTCTCATCAAATCGATTCGAGGCTGGCTGATATCAAAACCTATCACTTTGAAATGCTTAGCAAAAGCTAAGGCAATAGGGAGGCCAACATAACCTAAACCGATAACAGCTATTTTATTTTGCTTATTTTTAAATTTAGTTATCATGTGACACTATTTATAATATGAATTATACCATTTAACGAACTCAAATATACCTGTTTTATAGTTTATTTTAGGTTGAAACCCTAATTTTTGTATCGGAGAAATATCTGAGAAAGTAGCTAATACATCGCCCGGCTGCATGGGCAGTAAATTGAGTGATGCCTTTTTACCCAATTGTTTCTCAATTTCCTCTATAAAAGACATCAGTTTAACTGGCTGATTATTACCAATATTATATATTTTATAAGGGGCAGAAGAGGCTGCCAGATCGGCTGTTTCAGGGTTCCAGTTTTTGTCGGCCTGGGGTGGATTATTTATAACCAAATGTATTCCTTCGACGATATCACTAATGTAAGTAAAATCTCTTTCCATCAATCCACTGTTAAAAACATCAATGGGCTTGCCTTTTTTTATGGCTTCTGTAAAGATAAATAAGGCCATGTCTGGTCTACCCCAGGGACCGTACACTGAAAAAAAGCGAAGACCCGTTGTCGGAGTACCAAAAAGGTGACTGTAGGTATGAGCCATCAGTTCATTACTTTTTTTTGAAGCCGCATACATTGAAATGGGATGATCGACCCTTTGAGCGGTGGAAAAAGGCAATCGGGTATTTAAACCATAAACACTGGAGCTGGACGCATAAACCAAATGCTTCACAGGGTATGAACGGCAAGCTTCCAGTATATTAAGAAAACCTGTTATATTTGATTTTACATAAGTGTGTGGAAATCTAATGCTGTGCCCAACCCCTGCTTGTGCAGCCAGATTAACGACGATATCGAAATGCTCCCGTTCAAATAAACGCATGATACCCGCCTCATCTTCCAATTGCATGCGAATAAATCTGAAGGAAGTATAAGTGACACTCTGGACTAGCTCTCCATCAACAATATTTTCATAAATACCCAGTTTCTTCAATCTGTTCCACTTTAAACCCGGATCGTAATAATCGTTGACAGCGTCAAAGCCTACTACCTCGAAACCGTCTTTAAGCAGGTATTCCGCCAGATGAAATCCTATAAAACCAGCAACACCTGTAAGTAATATTTTCAAAGTATGCTATTTTGTTAAAAAAAATAAAGCTAAAAGTACAAAATAGTAAGAAAGTGAAAATAAAAAATTCAAATCTCAATTAACTTTAACCGAATAGCATTCTTTGTATTATACGATACAACTAATTCACCAACAATTATATAAACTATTTCAAACCAGCTTTTTTACAAAATTCATATTTCCTTTGTACCTAAGGCGGCATCACCGAAACGACTTCGAATATGGTCTAAGGTTTTGAGTAAATGTATATTTTTAGTCCCCTGGTCAAACAAATCCAACTGAGGAGATCCACTCACCAAACCGGCGAGTTGTACGCCTATTAATCGAATACCCTGTCTTCTATCATAAAGAAGGGTCAATAGTCCAAAGGCCTCCCTTTCCAACGTACTATCGTTGCAGGTGGGCGTTAATTTTTTTTCCTTGCTGAAGGTATTAAAATCAGCGTAACGTATTTTAATCCGTAGTTTGGTACACAAGCACTTACGTTCACGTAATTGTTTGGAAAGTATGCTCAGGCAGGCAACTAAATGCCTTTTAAGTATCGCTAAATCAGTTATTTCCTTGTCTAACACTTGCTCATTTTGAAGTGTGTCTTGTTGAAGGTGCGGCACGACAGGAGAATAATCCTCTGCATTTGCTTTTTTCCACAATTGCACCCCGGGTTTTCCAAATTCCCTCTCTAATAACCTTGGTGGTAATGCTGCCAAAAGACCAATTTGACGAATCCCCATCAGATTTAATTTTCTGGAAATAATATCTCCGACACCGGGTAGTTTACGAACTGGTAGCGGAGATAAAAATCCTCTTTCTGTACCTTTTTCTATGAGTCGCGCGCCATTAGGTCTTGCTTCCAAAGTACCTATCCTGGCTACTAACTTATTAATAGCCAAGCCCATAGATAAAGGCAAATGGGTTTCTTTAAAAATACGTTGTTTAAGTTCTTCTGACCAGCGCCAGCAGCCAAAATATTTATCCATTCCCGTAAGATCGGCATAAAAAGCGTCTAAAGCAGCTCGCTCGCAGATAGGTACAGCCCCTTGAATTATTTCCTCAATGATTCCTGATTCCCGTTGGTAAGCCTCCATATCTCCCTGAATAATAATAGCTTCCGGGCACATTCTACGAACCATCCGAATAGGCATACCGCTATGGATACCCCATTTACGAGCCTCAAAACTACAGGATGCCACGACACTTTGAACCCCATTTCCACTAACAATCAATGGCTTGTTTCTCAAACCAATGTTACGTCGGACTTCAACAGATGCAAAGAAAGAGTCTACATCCAAATGCAGGATAGCACGATCAAACATAATACAATAAAACTTTGTGCGATAAGGGTATAATAACTAGTACGCATCAAAGATAATAAAACAATTTGTTTAAAACAAACAAATTATTTTAAATTGTATTAAACCTCCATGAATTCATTGGGAACAACCTCAACATTAGGCTGAAGTGCTTTTCTGTAACCAATATGCACGCGATCTACCTGCATTTTACCTGCTTTGAAATAGAGGCTTACAGCTTCTTTGTTGTGCGCACGCACTGTGGTAAGAAAATAATACTGATATTTTCGTGAAAGCGCAGGACTGGCCATAAATTCAATAATGAGAGCGAACGCACCTTTTGTTTTAAAGTCTGGATGGATGGCAAAACCAGTGCCTTTAATAAACAATTTCTTAGCTGTTTTCAAACGGAAAATCAATCCAGGAATTTTCCACCAGGACAGCTTACCTCGTGCAGATTTAAGGAGTGGGTTTATGTCAGGAAAAGTGGCGCAAAAAGCAGCGGGTTGACCGTTAATGTAGCAAATAGCCAGTAATAATGGATCCAAAATAAGTTTTGATTCCTCTAAAATAGCTTTAATTTTCTTAGGTTCCGCAGGTTTAAAATGTTCAAATCGTCCGAAAGCTGCGTTATAAATTTCACAAAAATCCTCCGCATATTTGTCCTTTTTCTTTGGGTCATAAAGCTCAACCACTACTTCGTTACTTTGTCTTATTCTATCACATACTGCTCTTAACCGACTGACGTCCAGATTATTTAAATCTCCCTTTATAGAAAGTATCTGTTCCCAGGCAATATATTTATTAGCCTCAAAGAAAGAAGCATAATAAGAAGGATTATAATTTTCCTGAAACAAAGGCGGATAAAAGCCTTTGACCAGTAAACCCCAGTATTTATCGCGGCCACCAAAGTTCACAGGACCGTCAACAGCCTGCATTCCTTTTTCCCTCAACCAATTTTCTGCCGTCTCAAACAAAAGATTAGCTGCTTCATTATTTTCAATACATTCAAAAAAGCCTATGCCCCCGATAGGATACTCGAGATGGCTGTTTGCCTCATGATCGATAAAAGCAGCTATTCTACCTATCGGCTTTCCCTGATTATCCAATAAAACAAAAATACGGGATTCGCCGTGAGAAGCAATGGGATTTTTCTGAGGGTTAAAAACATCCTGAACATCACCTTGAAGATGTGAAATCCATTGCTTATCATTTGCATAAATGAGAAAAGGAACAGAATGAAACAACTGCCAACCTTTTGAATCCAGCACTTCTACACACTTCATGGGATACTTATTTTAAATAATTAAGTTTAAAAAGAACAAATGAATATTAAAGTTAATAAAAAAATGGCACGGTTATTGGTTCTCAGAATACTATTAAAAGAAATAATTTCTTCAAAACAGGTCTCCTATTATCATTTGTTAAAAGAAAAAAGGCTGTCCCCCGACAGCCTTTTCTTTTTATCTTTAAAATTCAGCGTTACCTGGTGTCCTTGGGAAGGGAATGACATCACGTATATTTCCCATCCCTGTAATAAATTGAACCATACGCTCAAAACCAAGACCGAATCCTGAATGAGGCGCACCACCAAAGCGTCTTAAATCTAAATACCAATCCATTTCTTCCGGATGAATACCAGATTTTTCCATGCGATCGATGAGTACACTTTCTCTTTCTTCCCGTTGAGAACCACCAATGACTTCCCCAATACCCGGAAATAGTACATCCATTGCAGCCACCGTTTTATCGTCATCATTCATACGCATATAGAATGCTTTGATATCTTTAGGATAATTACGAACGATCACTGGTTTTTTAAATTCCTTTTCTACTAAGTAGCGCTCATGTTCTGCCTGTAAGTCCCTACCCCATTCTACGGGAAATTCGAACTGACCTTTTTTATATGGCTTTGATTGCATCAAAATAGCCACGGCTTCGTCATAAGTGATTCTGACAAAATCGTTATTTACCACAAATTCCAGTTGTTCCAGCAGACCCAATTCACGTCGTTTATCAGTTGGAAGACTTTTCTCTTCTTCTTTTAATCGTTGGTCAAGAAACGCCAGATCCGTGGCATTGTGTTCCAATACATAAGAAATAAGATACTTACAAAAAGCCTCCGCCAGATCCATGTTATCTATAATATCATAGAAGGCCATTTCGGGTTCAATCATCCAAAATTCCGCCAAATGCCTGGGCGTATTAGAATTTTCAGCTCTAAAAGTAGGTCCGAAAGTATATATTTTACCCAAAGCGAGCGCTGCGATTTCCCCTTGTAACTGACCGGAAACGGTTAAATTAGTTGCCTTACCAAAGAAATCTTTACTGAAATCTACTTTACCTTCTTCATTTAAAGGTGGTTTATCAGGACTTAACATCGTGACCCTGAACATTTCACCAGCTCCTTCAGCATCACTCCCTGTTATGATAGGTGCGTGCAGATAGTAAAAACCACGGTCATTATAAAACTTGTGCACAGCAAAAGCCACCGCGTGTCTGATTCTAAAAACGGCGCTGAAAGTTTGGGTTCTCATTCTGAAATGAGCCTTTTGCCTTAAGAACTCCATCGTCTGCCTTTTGGGCTGCAGTGGATATTTTTCCAGGTCATTGTCCCCTAAAATCTCTACGGTATCTGCAAGAATCTCAAACTGTTGTCCCGCCCCTTGAGAGGATTGAAAACTTCCAGTTACCATGATACATGCATGAAAACCTATACGACGAGTGATTGTCGCAGCGATTTTTTCAGGATCGACAACTATTTGTAAAGTCCCGGCATCACTTCCATCATGGAGAGCAATAAATTGATTATTTCTAAAAGCACGCACCCAACCCATGACGGTAACCTTTTCACCAATAGGTTGATTTTTCAGTAGCGACGCTATTTCCGTTCTATTATACATATCCCTTCCTTTTTACGGAGGCAAAAGTAAAGATTTTCCCTATAATTTTATGCCTTTCTGTTTAGGTAATCCCTTATTTTCGTCAGGCACAACAAAATAGACTTTTCCAATCAGCCCTGATGAAGTTACATTCCACTTTTTAGCATTAAAAGGTTGATAGCGGATATCCACTATGTTGATATCGTAAAAAGTCTTCCATTCAGGTAATTCAGTGTCCCTTTTCCTCATAAAATTGGCTGCACTATTTTGTACTACAATCTCAATCCTGTTTTTCTTTTTCAAGATATGGACCGGAACCATAACCTCAAAGGGAAAAGACCAGGCAGTTCCGCAGTAAAATCCATTGATGGTAACTGCCGCTGTTTCCTTTACCTGATCGAACTTTAGCATCACATATTTATGATGTTTCTGTAATTTACCAAAGTCAAATGTAGTCGTATAGACGCCCTTTCCACAAAAATACTCCAGCTCTTTTGAACCAAACGTTGTCCACGATGGAAGTGAATCCAATTTCATTGACGGGATAACCGTATTTTCAAATAATCCGTTGAATGAAACATCCCAGGTTTTTCCAATCTCTACTCTTTTACCATCTATTTTATCGATCCATTTTTCATTCGTTTCGCCAGAAAAATAAGTATATAATAACATAGATTTGCCAGGCGAGAGATTCACCCATATTTTACCTTTTGAAGATATGCGCCCCCGCAAACCTGAAAGCGGATCCATCCACTCATATTCTGAAGAAAAAATACCGGGAGAAATACTATCCCTGATCTCTTTTGACCCCTGATTCACTAAAAAATAAACATAGCCCTTCGAGGTCTTTTTCCTGATAAAATCTATGCCGTGCTTTTTCCATGGTTCCTGTGTGAAGCGTATTTTTCTCAGGTCAAATAACAAATTAACCGTTGCTTTTAACTGTCCACTATTAACCTCCGACATTCTTATTCTGGAAGAAAGACCAGAAAATTTCTCAGGTAATTTATCTGCAAACAAAATAGTTGCTCCAGCATTTAAGAGCGACTGAAGATGAAGAAAAGTAAGCTCAGAAATGTAAGTTGTTGCAGGAATGATTAGTGCTGCAACAGAAATATATTCATTATATAAACGTCCTTTATCATCTACTTTCAAATTTCTCAATTGTCTGTCAGAAATGTAGTCAAAACTAATACCATTATTCCAAAGCAAGGAAGCTGTTTGTCCAAAAGGCGTTTGACCAAACCATTTAGCATATTTGTGTACATCGAGTTGAAGCAAATGAGAACCTTTATGGGTACTCCACAGATCGTGAATAGGAAAATACAATAACACATCCGAATCTGAAGTGCTTTCCTGCAATGCCATTTGAACATTCGTCACATACTTATTCAATAAATGAAATTCATCTTTAAAATGAGATTGTAAACCTACATTTGAAGAGGCATAAAAAAGCCAACCCGGATAAGGCACTTCTTTAGGTGAATACGTTGTTCCGTGATAAAAAACATGATTAATTCCAGAAACAAATAATTCATCTATTTGAGGTTTTAATTGACTCAAATTCACTTTAAAATGATTGGCCAACCAGGTGCCTGTTTCTGAACTAACCAAAGATTTACCATTTACATTGGCTGCCGAAGAGGCCATTTTTAACATTAGCGGATTTGGGCGCCCGAACCGATCTTCTTCAAAATCTTCATCACAAGCTAATCCCGGAATATCAAACTCACTACATCCGAAAGATTCTGTTTCAGGAATATCAGATAAGGCATATAAATCGAGCAAATTACCAGGTGATCCATGTGCCTGAAATCTGGAAAGACCTTTATTATTTTTCACCCATTCTGTCCATTTGGAGCCAAAAGCTTCATACAACAAATCAGATAAAACCTCTCTGATATCACACATTACATAAGGAAAATCAACATGTGAAGTATCCTTTAATACCTCCAAATAGGGAAGTAAAGAGTAATTTTTTCTTTCCTCAAATGCGCCTAACAAATTTTTTGTCCAATCTGCTCCAAAGACCTCATAAGAATCGTGATAAAAAGCACGGGGACTCAATGTTCCTGGGTGTTTAATGAGTACAGAGTCAAAATAATTTAAATAATGAATGACAGATTCCTCGTTAAAATAATCCATCACCAGCCCTTCACCACCTGGCGCGGCACGTTTTACTTTTTGACCTGTGGGTTTTACGCCCCAAATAGTTACTTTCCAATTTCCTTTTGGAACAAAATGTAAGCTAACACTTTTCTTTTCATCAAGGTCAAGCCATATTATCTCACCCTTTTCATTTTCTGCCTTTGCCCCGAGAATGCCCAAAGGAAAGGCTTTTATTTTGAGGCTATCCAAAGGCATGCGCAAAGAATCTGTAGCTAAAAATACTACTTCAAATTTCTCCAATGCCGCTGCGGCAGAATTTTGATCTATCATTGGCCCGCCATAAGGCCAACCTGTTCCAAGCGTTATATCAACACCCAAACCAAGTGAATGGGCTTTGTTTTGAGTAAAATGAACCAACTCCAGCCATTTTTCTGACATAAAAGGCAGAAATTTTGATTCAAATCCCCTCGCCCCATAAATGGGAATAATATGAACCCCACCTAATCCTGCTTTTGCAAAATAATCCAGTTGAACCTTAATATTTGCTGTATCCACTGCGCTACCCATCCACCACCAATAGGTCCATGGTTTTGCGGTTGACATGGCATTTTGAGCATCAAGCTTAGCATACCAATGAAAGCAACACAGCAGCAGAATAATAATTCTTACAATCTTTTTCATTTAAGCATTAGCAAAATAATTCAGAAAAATCTAATTCCTTTGGTTTTTAATCGCCCGCTGAATTCGAAATGTAAATCATCAAAATTGGAGAATAATTCAATTTTCAATTTTTCAGCAACGGCAATGGCCCATCTATCTACCATTGGTGAAACGACAATGGCCCTATTTACTATTATATCAAATTTTAACTCATACCATCTAACTTTTCGTTCAAAAATATACAAATCATTTTTACTAATGGAGGATTTCAATTCCATTATAATTAGAACACCATTTTTAATAATGATATCCAATTCAATCTGGTCAGGTCTTCCAAAAACAGTTCCCGATTCATCCAATCCTATAAAATTCTGAACTTCAACGTTGAATGATTTCACCAGGATACTTTCGAGCATTGACCTATAAGAATTTTCTGTCGCAACACCCCATCGAGCTCCTAATGCGCCGACTTTCACCCTCATGAATTCATCAAATTTTAAATTATCCTTTTTGAATTCAAGAAACGACGCTATGAGGTCATCCAATATTGAGCTGATACTCACCCATCGAATATCGTTGATTCCCCATTTCAAGTCATCTGCATCCCAGCGAGCATCGTTGGCGTCCCATCGCGCATCGTTTGCAATCCATCTTAAATCATTCGCATCCCAACGGGCATCATTGGCAATCCATTTCAAATCATTCGCATCCCAACGAGCATCATTGGCAATCCTATCATTTATAATTAAACTTAAAACCTGATCTAATCTTGTATTAAGATTTTTCAGTTCATTGAGGATAAAACTTTCAAAGTTCATTCCTTCTAAACCCACACCCAAATTCTCCATAGCCATTTTTTAAATGTAATGTATAGCAATTAAAATGAAACGGGCTTAGTTTTAAATTAAATTATCGGACAGTTTACACAAAAACTAAAATATTCAAAACCAATAACTTATTTCTGTATAGTTTTTTGAATTTGTTTCTCTATTTCCAGCTCAACTCCTGGTGCATACCCCATATTTGACCAAACGACCTTTCCATTCCGATCCACCAAATAACTTTGAGGAATACTTTGAAAATTTAGTTTGTTTTTTAAGTTGCCAACAGAATCCTCAAAGAAAAGATAAGGCCACCCTTTTGCTTTTATCATAGGTGCAACTTTCGATAATTGCCTTGGATTATCTATCGTTATAGCCACAATTTGTAACCCATACTTTTCTTGCCATGAAGGATAAACAGATTTTAACGCATCTAATTCCACTTTACATGGCCCACACCACGTGGCCCAAAAACTAACTAACGTAAGCTTGTTTTCTAAGATTTTTTTAATAGAAACAGATTGTCCGTCTAAAGACTTTATCATCACATCAGGCATTGATTTTTGCCCGAAACTATAAATGGAAAATAAAAGAAAGAATAGTAGGGTTAGAGTCCGCATTTGTTTTTATTTTTACGAAAATACAACATTTTTAAGTGCGCATACAATGAAAACTGACAAAATGCTTTAAAAATAGTCTGTTTCTTCCGCGCATTTAATTTTTAATATGTCAATCCATGCCTTTTTTAAACATTAGATTTTTACTGCAAATATTGATTATATATATCTCTTTTGTTCCTGTTTATGGGCAAAATGACCCCGATCAAGATGATAAGCTTAATGTGTTTGGACAATTCCAAACCAGGGCCAATTTTTTTCTACGGGATTCCCTCATTGGCGCGGCGAATATTCCCCAATATGACCACCAACTTTTCGGATCTGAAAGCTGGCTAAATTTACAGGCTGATTATCAAGGATTTTCCCTCTCCCTGCGTTTTGATTATTTTAATAATTCCAATTTACTCGTGCCTACAGATAGTTATAGTGACCAGGGCATAGGCAATTTTCTCATTGAGAAAACACTGGATAAACTAACCCTATCCGCAGGTTATATTTATGATCAGATAGGTTCGGGACTCATTTTCAGATCCTTTGAAGAACGATCGTTATTGATTGACAACGCATTAGCCGGCATAAAACTTAAATATCAACTTTTGCCCGATTTATTTGTAAAAGCCTTTGCTGGCAGGCAAAAAAGGCAATTTGAATTGTATCCTTCAGTTATTCGGGGGTTCCAAAGTGAATATTTCCGTTCCTTTTTGTTAGGTGGTAAAACGGTGTCCTGGGCACCCGGTGTTGGTATCGTGGCGCGCACCATAGATGACGCTTCCATGAATAATCTGGTGAGTACGCTTCAAACTTATCCAGGTTCCGAAGTTTTCGTACCCAAGTACAATACCTACGCAGGTACTTATTATCAAACCATTCAATATGGAGCCTTCAGATGGTATGCTGAGGCAGCACACAAATCAAAGGATACTTATATAGATCCTTTTGCTGTAACGCTTTTACAAGGAGACACCCTCATTGGAAACCGATATAAGCAAGGTTTGGGATTTATTTTTTACAGTACCATAAGTTATGCTACCGATGCCATAGGAATAACCCTCGAAGGAAAGCGAACTAAAAACTTTTCATTTAAAACACGCCCGCAAGAACAGCTGAATAGGGGAAATCTTAATTTTCTACCCCCCTTAACCCGTGTCAATTCATTCAGATTAAATACCCGTTACAATCCTGCCGCTCAGGAATTAGAGGAATGGTCCTGGCAGGGAGATATACAGGTCAGACTTAGCGAAGATTTTTCAATGAATTTGAATCATTCCGGCATGCAAATGTCAGCGGAAGATCCTCTTTACAGAGAATGGTTTTTAGAATTCACCAAACAAAATGAAAAACAGCATTGGACAGTAGGCATTCAACATCAATTATACAATCAACAATTTTATGAGTTCAAACCAGGTGCGCCAACAGTAAAAACGATAACTCCTTTTGCTGAAATTGAAATGGATGCCGGTAAAGGGAAATCTTTACGGATAGAGGCACAGGCTCTTTTCATGAACAAAGGGAGTGATTTTCTTCTAAATGACTACGGCCATTGGATGTTTGGTCTCGCAGAATATGTTCTTAGTCCGAAATGGAAATTTTCAATGTCTGATATGTTTAATTGGAAACCAGGAAGATTTAGCCCAAAAAACAGTCAAAATAAATCTATTCCATTGCATTTTCCCAGATTCGATGTATATTATCAACCAGGCAATAACCTATTTTCCTTATCCTATATCAAACAAGTGGAAGGCGTTATTTGTACCGGTGGCATTTGCCGATTGGAACCTGCCTTTAGCGGCGTACGGCTTTCTTTAAATAGTTCATTCTAATATGTTTCCATTGCAATCTCTCCCTTTTATTATTTTTCTTTCCCTTTTCATTACCTCATGTACTGAAATCCCCCCTGTTATCACCCCCATTGATGCTTCACCCATTGGAAATGAATTGGAGACAGCCAATGTTTTGATCGAAGAGTTTGGTGGGGTGCGTTGTGTAGGCTGTCCGGCAGGCCATAGCCTTATTAAAGAGTTGAAAGGGATTTACAAGGATAAATTAATCGTAATATCTGCACATACAGGCTCATTTTCAATTCCTTACAGTGAAAATAAATTTGATTACCGCTTACCTGAAAATGATCAGCTTGTTAATGAACTGGGGAAACCTGTAGGTTATCCAGTGGCTACCATCAATAGAAAACTTTTTGATGGTGAATTATCCAGAATGCTGTCTCCAACACAATGGCCCGGATATTTGGCTAAAGTTACTTCCCAAAAAACACTGTTGAAACTAGAACTTAAGACATCCTTTTCAGAGGCATCTAACAAATTATCCGTTACTACAAATATTAAAATAAGCCGGGACACCTCTTTTTCTGCCTTATTTTTAAGTGTTCTTTTAGTGGAAGATGAAATTACTGACTTCCAATTAACACCTACAGGTAAACAACCCAATTATGTTCATCAAAATGTAATAAGAACCTGGCTAACCCCATCGTCAGGGATTTTATTGTCAAAATTATCTACCACTGACAATTTGGTATATAACTTTAACCCCTCAATTCCCGCCATTTGGAACGTTAATAATATGCGCCTAATTGGCATTTTGCATAAGAAGGAGGCAAATAATTTTGACGTTTTGCAAGTAATTGAAAAAAAATTAAAATAAACAACGAAGTAAAGGGAACAAAAGTCATTGTTTCAAACATTTTGAGATGTTAGCTTTATAAATCGCAAACTTTATTTTAATTTTTTAAATCTATTACTTTTTAGAAAAAGCAAAAAAATGAATGGATTATAAAAAAAATCATGGTGTATCGATTGGGAATCTTATGGCGGCTATGCTTATGTTGTTCCAAGACCCTAAAGTTTAAATTCCTTCACAAAAGGCGGAGAGATAGGCTATCTTTCCGCCTTTTTGCGTATAATAGGGTTTAATTAATTTCGTTTTATTCAATGATGTTTGCAGCTTAAATACTACAATTATGAATGCTATCTCCTTCTTAATATCCATTACCATTTTTACTTATTCCTGCTCTTCCTCGCAAAAACCAGCCATGAAAGATATTTTCTCAACAGAAGGATGCCCAGAAAACATAAGCATTAAATTAGGGCAAACCTACACACTCAAATTACCCGCAATTGAGGGAACTGGTTATTTATGGATTCCTAAATCATCGGCGCTCCTATCGTGGGATGAGGAGGAGAAATATGAAAAAGCAATAACTAATTCCAATGAAAATAAACCCGAAATGGTAGGTTCTGCTACCTGGCAGATTTTAACATGCAAAGGATTGAAAACAGGAAGTTCCCAAATAGTCTTGGAATATATGCGTCCCTTTGGCACCCGGAAATCAGAAAAATTATGTCAATTTACCGTAAATGTCACCCCCTGAAATAAGAAAAATCATTCATATTGATATGGATGCCTTTTTTGCCTCCGTTGAACAAAGAGATGATCCTTCTTTGAGAGGGAAACCAATAGCGGTAGGTGGAGGTGGTAACCGCGGTGTAGTTGCCTCTGCTTCTTATGAAGCCAGAAAATATGGCGTTAAATCGGCTATGCCAGGAATGCTGGCGCGAAAAAAATGCCCCCAAATTATTTTTGTTAGAGGTAGTTTCGACAAATACAAGGGGGTTTCAAAAGTCATTCGAACGATATTTCACGACTTTACAGACTTAGTTGAACCTCTTTCTCTGGACGAAGCTTACCTCGACGTCACTCACAACAAACTTTCGTTACCGTCGGCCACTTTGATCGCCATGGAAATTAGGAAAAGAATTGAATTAGAAACAGGGCTAACCGCTTCAGCTGGCGTTTCTTACAATAAATTTTTAGCTAAAGTAGCCTCTGATGTCAATAAGCCGAATGGTATAAAAGTAATCACTCCCATTGAAGGGCCTGATTTTTTAAAACAACTATCCATCTCACGCTTCCATGGAATAGGTAAAATAACGGCTGAAAGGTGCAAAAGAATGGGTATTTATAAAGGTGAGGATTTATTAAAATGGTCTCAACAAGACCTTATGAAGGTATTTGGTAAGGCAGGATCTTATTATTATCAAATAGTCAGAGGGGATGACCGTCGCTTGGTAAATCCAATCAGGCACCGAAAATCTATTGGCACCGAAAGAACATTTTCAGAAGATTGTAGCGATCTACATTTTTTGGAACTAACGCTGGAAAGCCTCTGCGAAAAATTATTCCGATTTATGGATATCGATGATAATTTTGGTAAAACAATAACGATTAAAATCAAGCATTTTAATTTTGTCCTTGAGACAAAAAGTAAAACATTTACGACAGAACTAAATGATTATCAATTACTTTATACTGTTGCAGAAGGATTAATGAAAGAACTTACCGGAGATATTTTCTCGATCCGCCTTTTAGGTGTTTCCGTTTCCAACTTAAAAAAAGAACAAACGATGGTTGGGGTTCAGTTGACGCTTGATTTTTAAACAGCGTCCACTAAACCCCAATAAGCATTATAATTTAAATATATTGATTTAAAATATTTTCAAATAGCTCCTGCTTTCCACTTTTTTGAACAGGATCGGCAGAAGATCCGGCTAATTTATGCAAGTCTTCCAGGGATAATTTTCCCTTTTCAAAAAGGGCGCCATCACCAGAATCAAATGATGCATATCTCTCATTTCTAAGCGAAACGTAGGCAGATTTATTGATTATTTTGTCCGCAGCAATGAGCGCGCGCGCGAAAGTATCCATGCCACCGATGTGAGCAAGGAACAAGTCTGTATTATCTGTAGAATTCCTTCTAATTTTGGCATCGAAATTGACGCCCCCTCCTTGAAATCCACCTGCTTGAAGAATAACGAGCATAGCTTCTGTCAACTCACCCAAGTTATTGGGGAACTGGTCGAATTCATGTTGAAAAGTGTGCAGGGCAAGGGTCGCATGATTCACCTCAATATTCAATTTAAAATCATTCTCAAGCCCATTTGCCTTCAAGAAACCTATCACAGTAGCGGAATCATAATCATATTGATGTTTAGTAGGTTCAGCTGGTTTAGGCTCAATGAAGAAATGTCCTTTAAAGCCTTGACTTCTTGCATAATCTTTTGCAGCATGAAGGAAAGTAGCCAAATGCGCTACCTCTCTTTTCATATCTGTATTTAGCAAGGACAAATAACCCTCTCTTCCACCCCAGAAAACATAGTTTTCAGCACCAAGCTGAATAGAAATATCTAAGGCATGTTTAACCTGAGCGGCGGCATAAGCAACGACGGAAAAATCGGGATTTGTTGCTGCACCATTCATATATCTTGGATGGCTAAAGAGATTAGCCGTTCCCCAAAGAACTTTCACCCCTGAGGCAGCCATTTTTTCTTTGGCATAATCTCCGATAAACTGTAATCTTTTCTCAGATTCCACCAAAGAATGACCCTCTTCAATCAAATCAAAATCGTGAAAACAAAAGTAGGGTGCCTGAATTTTTGTTATAAATTCGAAAGCAGCATCCATTTTATCCTTTGCCCTATCCATTGGATTACTGGCATTTAACCAAGGCATATTCCTGGTTGGCATACCAAATGGATCAGCACCATTTCCACAAAAGGAATGCCAGTAAGCTATCGCAAACCGAAAATGATCAGCCATTGATTTTCCAGAGATAAGCTGTGCTGGATTATAATATTTAAAAGCGAAAGGATTATCTGAATCTTTACCTTCAAAAGGTACAAATTCAACTTCCGGAAAAAAGGTTTTAGCACCCGTCAATACATTTTTTGAACTCATTGTAGGTTGTTTTTAAGTGTTTGTCTCCATTTTAATGCCGCTGCGGATAAAGCATCAGAAACAGGTTCTGGATGAAAAGTATGGATTGATTCTGTTTGTCCGACTGCTTCTGCCAATGATGTATAAAATCCACAACCAAAGGCAGCGCCTCTTGCGGCACCCTCGGCACCATTTGTTTTCACTATTTCAATGGAGCAAGAAGAAATATTAGAAAGCGTTTGAGAAAAAATAGCAGATTGGAACAAGTTATCATTCCCCACTTTTATTCGATTTGCCTGAATGCCCATTTCATTTAAAATAGACATACCATATTGAAAGGAGAAAGCAATGCCTTCCAAGGCTGCCCGGATAAAATGATCTGATGTATGTCTATTAAAGTCCAGCCCTGAAATAGAGGCTCCTAATTGTTTATTTTTTAAAATTCTTTCCGCCCCATTTCCAAAAGGAATAATGGTTAATCCATCGGAACCTTCAGGGATTCCGGCAGCTACCTTCTCCATTTCCGCGTAAGACAAAAGCCCCTTTCCCCATTGGTTTTTAAGCCAGCTATATAATATTCCCGTTCCATTGATACAAAGTAACACCCCAATTTTGGGGTCATTTATTGTGTAATTCACATGGGCAAAAGAGTTAACCCTCGACTCGCTGTCAGGTATAATTTCATTGGCCACGGCATATACCACGCCAGAAGTTCCACCTGTTGCCGCAATTTCACCAGGTTCTAAAACACCAAGAGACAAAGCGTTATTAGGCTGATCTCCAGCTCTATAGGCCACTGGAATTCCTTCCGGGAGTCTCAATAAATTAGCTGCTTTTTTCGACAGAAAGCCTTGTTCTCCAAAAACATTGGTAATGGGCGGAAGTAACGTAGCTGGTATTTGCCAGTGCTCCAACAGATTACTTGAAATTTCCTTATTTTTAAAATCCCAAAAAACACCCTCTGATAATCCTGTGATGGTGGTATTCTTTTCACCGGTCATACACCAGGCCAGATAATCCCCTGGTAAGAATACTGTTTTAATTTTCGCAAAAATTTCAGGCTCATTTTCCTGCACCCATCTTAATTTTGACGCCGTAAAATTGCCCGGAGAATTTAATAAATGGGACAGACAATAGTCCGATCCTAATGCGTTAAACGCTAATTCCCCTTGTGAGACCGCTCTGGAATCACACCAAATGATAGAAGGTCTCAAAACTTCCCCCTCGCCATCCAAACAAACCAGGCCATGCATTTGATAAGCAATACCAATACCCTTTATTTCACTTGAATCAATACCCGTTTGTGCTAACAATTTCCGGGAAACTTTTTGACAATTTTCCCACCATACGATTGGGTCTTGTTCAGCAAATCCCGGTTCTGGAGAATCAATCGCCATTTCCGAATCAGGATATTGGCAAGTACCCAACAATACCCCTGATTCCGTATCAATGATGGCAGCTTTAATGGAAGAACTGCCTAAATCAAACCCAATGCACTTCATCTTTTTTATTTAATTTACCTTAAAGGCTCATTTTCTAATTCTCTTTCAAAAAACAACTTCACCTCATTCCAATTATTCAATCTAATATATCCATTTTCATTGATATTATGTGATGCTGAAAATAATAATCCAAGCCCGTCGAAAGTTTTCAGGTTATGAACATGATCATCAATCATATAATCTGCTTTGATAATAGATTTATCACCACAAAATACAAATTGCTTCCATGAAATGAAGGGTAAATGTTTTTGTAACCAATGATATTTATCAATTAAGGAATGTGGAAATTCCTGGGCTGCCGTCACTATGAATAAATCAAAATGAGTGTTTAACCACTCCACTACGTCGGCAGCACCCTCAAAAATGGGTAAATCCAAAAAAAATCCTGGTTCGAAAAGATAGTTTCTGAAATTTTCCGCCCCCTTGACATTGTAAAATTTTCTGCCCACATAGTCCTCAGGATTTGGAACGACGTTATACTGTTCAACATAGAGAGAAATAAAACGGTCATAAATATTTACAATCACCTCATCCATGTCCAACGCAATCTTTTTTTTCATCCTGTACATTTTGATGAACAATATAGAGGGAATTTAACAAAAACAAAGGGCATGACCACAAAATTAATACAGGTATAAACCGAAAATAAAATTAATTTGTTAGAGTATCAAAATAAACAATGAATTATAGGTCTGTATCTCATATTTTGGAAAGTAGCATTATTGACATGGGTTCTTTTCAGGTAAAACAACCTTTACCTACACAAAAAGTACCCCAGATCAGTCCTTTTTTATTGCTTCATCATTTTGGTCCTATAAAAGTTGAACCCGGGTTTGACCCCATTGATCTCGGTCCACACCCTCATAGAGGATTCGAGCCAGTGACCTTCCTTTATCAAGGTGGCATAAGACATAAAGATAGTTTAGGGAATGAAGGTATTTTGGAAGCGGGCGATATTCAATGGATGACATCAGGCCGCGGCATTATTCATAGTGAGCGGGCAAGTGATTTCTTTATGGAAAATGGGGGGACCATTGAAGGCATTCAGCTTTGGGTAAATTTACCTGCCCAAAATAAAATGACACAACCCAAGTATCAGGAAATCAGGAAAAATGACATCCCAATCATTACTGAAAACAAGGTAACACACCGTCTGGTAAGTGGTAACTGGAATGGGCAAAAAGGAATTGTTGATACTTTTAGTCCTATGATTATTATACAGACAAGCATTTTATCTGGTGGGAAAACTTACATCCCAATACCCGAAAATTTCAATGCCTGCATTTATATTTTATCAGGTAAAATAATTTTGAATGATAATTTTGATTACCCGGCTGGAAAAATGATTTACTTTACAAACAAGGGAGAGGGCATAGGCATTGAAGGTCTAGAAGACACCGAAATACTTGTTTTATGCGGTGAACCCATTGAAGAACCCTTAGCTCAGTACGGTCCGTTTGTCATGAATTCTCAAACAGAAATTATGGAAGCGATGAGAGATTACCAAATGGGAAAGATGGGTTTTTACATCGATTAGTTTATAAAAATAAATTAATTGAAAAAAATCAACTAAATTTAAATAATTATTCGTTAATCAAGAATTAAAGGTTAAATCCATACTCGATGAAGAAGCCTTTTATGGTAGAATTTGAATTGCCAGAGGAATTTGATGATGATTTCATCGCTTTAATTCCAAGTCAGCGCTTGCATATCGACGAATTATTGGCCGTTGGCAAAATTCGTTCTTATGCGCTATCAATGGATCGATCTGTTTTGTGGGTGGTCGTTGAAGCTCAATCGGAATTTGAAGTAATGGAAATCATTGCAAATATGCCCTTAGCGGATTACATGCATCCATTTGTGTCAGAGTTAATGTTTTATCATACTGCGGAAAAGTTAATGCAATTTTCACTGAACTAAATGTTCAAACTTTTCTGCAGTTAGCCCCCATTATCATGAATAAAATATTTTCAGCCGTTTTATGTCTCTTTATTTTTATGAATGTGAATTTTGCTCAGCAAAATTTTCAGTTGTATGTGCATTTAGGGAATTTTTCAAACCCTACCTACAATGATTTCAGTAAAATTTCTCATTTAGGCTTTTTACATGCAAAAAAAACGGACGCAACCCATGCCGATGTTTTTCTGTTGGGATTTGAAAGTAGGGAAAAAGCAGAAGAAGCCCTGGCAAATATCAAAAGACTTGGATTTACTAAGGCTGATCTCGCCAGTAAAGATGTCAGTAAAGGTGCTGCAAAATATTATGTTCAACTGGGCTCTATTGAAAAGAACAAGCAGGTAAATTGGTCTAAATTTGAAAGCGTTCCCTCTTTATTTGCCTTTCCCCAAACAGAGGTATTAAAAATAGTAGCGGGCCCATTCCAAACCCTGGAAGAAGCCAGAAAAGAACTGGAGCTTTTAAAAAACAAGGGCTTTCCTGATGCCTTTACCCGGGAACTGAATGAAATGGCTACTTTCCGTATTGGCGCATTTGAATCGAACCAGATGCTTTCCGATGTTAAACAAAATACAATAAGTGCATTGAGCATAAAAGGTGACGCACCTTCTGTAACAACAGAGGAAGCAACTTCTTTTTGGCCTCCAAAAACTATGGATGCTAAAATAGGAGCTACCCCAAATATTCTCTCTACCCTCAAAAGAACCTCCGTTTTATCTTTACAGAAAGTATTGAAAAGCGAAAACTATTATCCAGGTGTTTTATCGGGATATTACAATGATGCCACCCGGGTTTCTTTTGAAAATGCCTTAAAAAATCTCCCGGAAATGAAGTCTTTTACCTCAAAATATGAAGTGAAAACAAGTTTAGCGGTTGATTTGGACAAATTATCTTCTATTATAGACAGGTTGCCAGAAATAAGCGATCCTTTTATTGCTATTAATAAATTTTCAGACCCACTGGCAAAAGCATATTCCGCCTATTTGACTTTTTTAAAAAATGGAGCAGGAAAAGAGGTTGATTTAAAAATGAATGCAGCCATCAAAGGCGCCTTTTCCGGACTATCAAAATCGCCACCCAACATGCCTTTTTTTGACTTTAAGGCGGTTTATTCCTATCCCAGTATTGAGCAGCTGATACTGCACCTTTTTTATATTCACAGTACGCCCGATAATACCATACCCACACCTTGCTGGTTATTTAATGCACACAGAAAAGAAACCCAGGCTGCTGTAAATAGGTTCAATGATGCTAAAGTGAAAAATCCAGCCATCAGCGGATGTGACTATGCTATGGATTGGCAGGATTTCCGTTTGTTAAATAACATAATGGTTTATTTAGGCGGAAAACAACCCGATCAACAAGAATTATTCCAGGCGGCAGAAGAAAGAGCTTTTTTGTATAACAGTACACAGGCACTCGACGCCGCATCGTCTAAAAACGTTTTGAATTGGGAGGCACAGGTCTGGGAAAAACTTGAGCTATGGGGTAAAAAAGATCCAATTAATTTGCGAATGCTGACCGCATTGAAAATAGCCTATTTCCAATCTTTTATACGAATAGAAGATCATTTTCTACAAAAGGGAATGGTTGGAGCTGATGCAAAAAACATGGCCACTGCCGTTATTGCCACCGTAATGACACCTTACCTTGATCGATTTATGCAATAAATTAAGTCATTCAAGGGTAAACTATGATGAGGTCTCACTGTTTAGCAAGGCGATGAATTCATTTTCCGTCAAAATGGTTATAGATGGAATTTCCTCTGCTTTTTTGCGTTTTGAACCTGCTTTTTCGCCCACTACAAGAAAATCCAGATTACTACTTACGGCACTTATATTTTTCGCTCCCGCCATTTCTGCTTTTTCCTGTGCCTCTTTTCTTCCCATCACCATAAGTGTTCCGGTAAATAAGATGGTTTTTCCATTAAACGGACTGTCTGCACTAACTTCTTTTGGTCTGTCCTCAGCGGTGGCCTTCAAATTAACGCCCAGTTCTGCCAGTTTTTCCAACAGATCAATATTCATCTGATCCTGAAAAAACGCAATGGCATTATCCGCGACAACAGGACCAATATCTTTTATTTGAAGAAAGCGCTCCTTATTCCAGGAGGCCAATTCCAGTACACTATCTATTTCATAGGCTAAGAGTCTGGACGCTTTTTTACCTAAATGGTGAATGCCTAAGCTATATAAAAATCGATGAATTGGATTAGTTTTAGCCTTATCGATCGCATTTTTAAGGTTATTAATTGATTTTTCCTTAAAATTATCCAATTGGATCAATTTCTCATAAGGTAAATTATAGATATCTGGTAACGATTTAATAAACCCTAAATCAAAAAATCTTTCTACAATTGATGCGCCAAGACCATCAATATCCATAGCTTCCTTAGACACATGAAAAATAATTCTCTGTAAATTTTGAGCCCCACAAACACATTGGGGGCATCGCCAGGCTGATTCACCTTGTTCTCTGACTAAAGGGACAGGGGTTTCCGTCTGATTTACCGGACAGTTAGCAGGGAATTGGATTATTTTTTCTGAGCCGTCTCTTAGCTCTGGAAAACTTTTTGAGATATAGGGAATGACATCGCCGGCACGTTCAATAAGAATGGCATCGCCTATCCTCAAATCTTTTGAAGTGATAAAATCCTCATTGTGGAGTGAAATGGAGCGAATGGTCACACCCGCAAGTTCCTTAGGTTTTATTTTAGCAACGGGTGTTATGGTTCCAATTTTACCCACCTGATACTCCACATCTAATAATACGCTTTGCGCTTGTTGCGCTTTAAATTTAAAGGCAATAGCCCATCGGGGGTGATGTGCCGTAAATCCAGCTCTTTCCTGTAGATCTCTGGCATCAACTTTCACTACAATGCCATCAATTTCATAAGGATAAGTATCGCGTTGAATTTGCCAGTTTTCACACTTCTTAATGACTTCCTCTATATTTTTACAAACCTCTCTTTCTGCCCCGGGGACTTTAAATCCAAGATTGGACAAAATATCCATGCTTTCATGATGAGAAGTAAATTTAGATAAAACATTTTCATTATTTGCGTCAACGGCATACCCAAAAGTATAGATAAATGCCTCCATTCCCCTTTTAGCCACCTCTTTAGGGTCTTTCATCCTCAAACCTCCGGTGGCAGTATTCCTGGCATTAGCAAATAAGGGTATTTTATTCTCTTTTCCCGTTTCATTGAAAAAGGCTATATTTTCCTCTTTTCTTTTTTCATTTAAGCTGGCAAAAACATCCTTCTTAATTAAAACTTCCCCTCTTAATTCTGCCTTAAGAATACCTAAGTCACTAAATTTTGCAGACATGGGAATAGAACGAATAGCCTTGGCATTGGCAGTAATTTCCTCTCCTAAAACACCATTTCCCCTGGTTGCCGCCCTGACCAGCAGGTCATTTTCATAAACAAGGGCAATACTTCCCCCATCAAACTTAGGCTCAATAGCATATTCGATAGCCATGTCTGCGGGCAACTGCAACAAACGTTTAATTTGTTGATCCCATTCTAATAAATCTTCTGCATTATAGGAATTTTCAAGCGAAAGCATGGGACTCAGATGTTCCACAGAAGGCGCATCCTCCGATAAATCGCTACCTACCCGTTGTGTCGGACTATGTTCTAATAATCTTTCCGGATGAGACTGCTCAAAAACTTTCAATAATTTAAAAAGCTGGTCAAACTTCAGATCGGAAATGAACGGGTCATGATAGACATAATAACATCTTTCATGAAAAGCTACCAATTCGATGAGAAGTTCATACTGATTGAAATCTTCTACCTTGCGCTGCCCATTAATGAACTCCTCAGTGATAGTATCCCAATGGGGAAAGGTCTTGAAATCGGCCATAAATTATTAATTTTTTACAAATGCAATGGTTTTAATGGCCTTATTATCTGTAATTTTCAAATAATAAACACCTGGAAACCAATTACTCGCTGGAATATTTAGTGTCAAATTAGCCTCCACAGTATGATTTTCCATTTCCCAACATATTCTGCCAAAAACATCTAACACTTGAAAGTTTAATTTACCAACAGGTAAGGCATTTGCCTGAATTTGAAGCAAGGAGGAAATGGGATTTGGAAAAATCTTAACCTCCCCCTTCAGTTCGGGAATACTTGAAATAAAAGATGAAATAGATTCACTAAGGATGACGGGCGAGGTCAGGTGCACGGGAGAATCGCCACCGGTACCATTGTTATTGTTGGTAATTAATCCCGCGGCATAAAAACGAACGGGACCTGAACCAGAAACCGGTGCCGTCCATGGGATGACAAAACTGTTGGCAACACTTGGTGTTGATTGCTCAATATATCGCCTATTATCAAGTAATATCTGTCTGAATCCGCTAGGAGCCTGTCCGAAAATACCTGCTGTTTGATTGTTTGCACCAGCTAAGGCTGTCAATTGAAAACCATATTCACGAGGATTATTTTTTCCCTCTAAGGTCACCTTTATTTGGTATTGTTTTCCCGGGATATAGCGAGTTACCTGCTGATCTCCCTCAACTATGGCAACATTTAAAACGGGTAAATAATTACCGCCACTGTGACAAGAGCCGCAAGTTCCAATACCTAAAGGTGAACCTGTTCTATCGGCTCCCTGTGCATTTCCTGCGCCACTTGCATTGGACAATAGCAAAAATAAAACACCACCGCTGCAAGCAAAAAATAACAGAAATTTGAATTTATTCATCATCATTGGTCGTTTAAGGAAATACAGTCTAAGACTAAAAAAGTTGATTCTCAGCTTAACTTTTTGTGTTTCAGGTGAAATAAGGTGAAAAATAGAAAAATAGCGACACCCATTGCATTTTCAAAAGTAGCTTCAACCCAAAAAGAGGCGAAAAAGGATAAATATAGAGCCAAAATAAATGGATCCTGGTAATTTTTGCCGTAAAATAAGGGAATAAAAAATCCTGCACAAAAAAGAATCAAACCAACTACGCCAGAACTAGCCAGAACCATAATAAACTGATTATGAGGCGTTAATTTCTTTTCAAATGCTGGATAATCTCTTTTATACAGTTCATTCATCTTAATTCTTATATTCCCCGCTCCGACACCAAACGAAGGATTATCCACAAACAGTTCCATTCCTAATTTCCATGAAATGAGCCGTGAAGCATCGGACAATTGGTCCGTAGATTCACCTTTTAAGAACATATCTACATCGTAATATACATATTCAATTTTCTTTTTTAAACTAGGTATTAACTTCATCCCCATAAAAGGTAAAATGATAACCCCTGCTAAAAATAACATCAATGTCGCATAAGCCCTTTTCTTAAACAAATAGGGAACACCCATTGAAACGATAATCAGGTACATAGAGAATAAACCGCTTCTAACCGCTAAAAAATGAATGAAAACAAATAGGAAAATAGATGAAACCTTGAAAAAACCGTTGATACGCGGTGGGTTTGAATGCCCTCTATGCAACCAACCCCAATAAACCGATGCACAAAAAGCAACTACCTGAAGTAAGGCATATCGTATATGATTAGCCGGTGTAGGGATGGCCTTTCCTTGTTCTAATAAAAGTTGAATATCTTGTTGATGAATAAAATAATACACTATAACCCCTACCGCCACTATATCTATGACTAAAATAATAGCCAACCACCAGTTTCTATACCAAATAAGAGATAAAGAAGGAAGTAAAAAGAAAGCAAAAGGTAAGCCAATAAATGGCACTCTTAATCTGATCCTCTCCAGCATATAATCCCAATCAAGGGCGACAAATATACCTAAGGCAACTTCTAAAAAAATGAATCCGAAAACCCAATAATCCAATGTCCGTTGGTAGGTATTCCAAAAGGCCTTTTTGTCTTTTGTTACCACAAAAAAGTAAAATAAAGCTATACCTCCCAGGAGTAACAAGGTAAAAGATTGTAAAAAGGGGGAAAAGATCATCCCTATTACATGGAAGAAAGCAATAAAACCTAAAACAAAAGGCGTATTTTTCAACATCATTAATTATGGGACTAAAGATATACATTTATAGGAATCAGAAAAAATACTTCCCATTTTGAAATGGAAATCCTACCTTTACATTCAATTCAAAAAATTATGTCTCTGAACGTATTCGATAATCTTACCGCCCTCAAGGAAGAAATAAGCTCCTGGAAACCCACCGACAGTGAGGCATTGGAAATATTCCGTATTCGATTTATCGGTACAAAGAATATACTCAAACCTTTAATGGGTGAAATTCGTAATGTACCGAATGAAAGGAAAAAGGAATTTGGACAACTTTTGAATGAAGTAAAAGACCTGGCAGAGACGGTTTTTCAAAGCCAGAAAGAAATTTTTGATGCGTCGAATGCATCAGGTAACTCTTTACATCTGGATTTAACTGCTCCGGGTGAACCCGTTGACATAGGATCACGACACCCTGTTTCAATTACGATGAACCGCATCATAAAAATATTCGATAGAATGGGATTTGTGGTTGCGGAAGAGCGGGAAATTGAGGACGACTGGCATAATTTTTCTGCCATGAATACGCCAGCAGATCACCCAGGGTATCATTTGCCGATTTAAAACAGACGCTACTACATTTTTCCAAAGAAATGTACGGTCCCCATACAAAAATTCGTCTCAGACCTTCCTATTTCCCCTTTACCGAACCCAGTGCTGAAATGGATGTTTCTTGCTTTATTTGCGACAGTAAAGGATGTAATGTTTGTAAATACACAGGTTGGGTAGAGATTATGGGTTGTGGCATGGTTGACCCTCAGGTTTTAATCAACTGTGGTATTGATCCGGAAGAATATTCAGGTTTTGCTTTTGGAATGGGTATTGAGCGTCAGGCAATGATGCTATATGGTATCCAAGACATTAGATTACTTTTTGAAAATGACGTTCGATTCTTACGTCAATTTACCTCTGCCAGATAAATTTTTATTATGAAACCGAGTATCCCAAAAGGTACGCGTGATTTTGGACCTAAAGAAGTTCAAAAACGTAATTATCTTTTTTCCATTATAAGAGAAGTTTTTATTCGTTTTGGCTACCAACCGATAGAGACTCCCACCCTTGAAAATTTATCGACGCTCACTGGAAAGTACGGTGAAGAAGGTGATAAACTACTTTTCAAGGTTTTGACCAATGTGAGTGGGGAGGAAAGCGGACCAGCAAAACGAGGATTGCGCTATGACCTCACGGTACCATTTGCCCGTTTTGTGGTTATGCATCAGAATGAATTACATTTTCCGTTCAAACGATTTCAAATTCAGCCTGTTTGGCGCGCCGATCGCCCTCAGAAAGGCAGATACCAGGAATTTTACCAGTGTGATGCTGATATTGTTGGCTCCCCTTCCTTGATGTACGAAGCGGAATTGGCCCAAATATTTGATCTCGTTTTTGCCAAATTAGGAATTCCCGTTTGTATAGAAGTTAATAATCGGAAAATTCTTAGTGGTATTGCGGAGGTCTTTGGCATTTCCAGTCATTTTACAGCCATGACCATGGCTATCGACAAATGGGACAAAATTGGCCCGGATGGCGTAGCTAAAGAGATGATTCAGAGAGGAATTTCAGAGGAAATTGCGGGAAAATTAATTGATGTTCTCGGGAATAATGACCTTGAATTTTATAGAAACTTACTTGAGAAAAGTGAAACAGGTCAACTTGGTATCAATGAACTGGATACCTTCTGGCGCTATTTGTCCGCTTTTAATCCGACAAATGAAATCATTTTTTCTCCCCTTTTAGCCAGAGGACTTGGGTATTACACAGGTTGTATTTTTGAAGTAAAAGCGACAACGGTCGAAATGGGAAGTATTGGAGGCGGAGGAAGATATGCCAATCTAACAGAAATATTTGGCTTGCCGAATATGCCTGGCGTTGGTATTTCCTTTGGTGCAGAGAGAATTTATGATGTAATGGAAACTTTACAGCTTTTCCCAACCCAATTTTCAGAACGCATCAAAGTTCTTTTTGTCGCTTTTGACGAACCTTCCCATCTTTATGCCTTTAAAGCACTTGCAAAGGTTAGAGAAAATGGCATTTGTTCCGACATCTATCCCGATCCGACGAAACTGAAAAAACAAATTAAATACGCGTCCGATAATAATATTCCTTTCATCGCCATAGCAGGAGAAACGGAAATGGAAAATAATCAGTTTATGTTGAAAAATCTTGAGACGGGAGAGCAGAAAAGTTATTCTCTAGTCGAATTAATATCTTTCTTGAATAATTAAAAGATAGAAGGTGTTTTAACATTATGTCAGAACACCTTCCACTTTACATGGTTTTATACTCTGCAAATCCTGCTTTGATAGATCGCACAACACCATCACCAGTCCATTCTTCGGCACCAGGTATGATGGTAGTTTTGGCAATCACCGCTTCTTCAGTTAAGCCATCTTTTACTTGCTGCTTTATATAAATGCGTAATTTATCCAGATAATTTTGCATCGCTCTAATATCAGATTTATTGATTTGAACCGGATATTTTTCATTTGCATGACCACAAATAAAGATGGTATCTTTATCGTAGTACTTTACAATTTTTTCAAGCGTTTCTATCCATTGATCTATGGAAGCACCTCCAGGAACATCAATAAATGGGAACCTACGGTTGAAAACCAAATCACCTAAGTGAGCAATGTTTGCATTTTCAAAATGCACCACAATATCCCCATTGGTATGCCCCCTGCCAAAATAACGGCATTCGACTGACTCCTTAGCTAGTTTAAATGATGCCTTATCTATGACCACCGTGTCGGCGAGCAGATTTTTATCTAAGGCATTTTGAGCAAGTGCCGTTTTTTCTAAATTAATCCGACAATTCTCATGCGAGACCACCTTGTCAACCACATCCTTAAAAACAATATTTCCGGCCGTATGATCCCCGTGATGATGTGTATTGATTAGCAAATTTATTTTATTGGCATTCACTTTTCTTATCTCCGCCAACATATTAGCCGCTTGTTCAGGGAACTGGGTATCTATAACCACAGACTGGTCTTTGGTCAGATAACAGCCAATGGTACCTCCTCTTTCTGTATAATAGCCAACATTCCCTCTTATCATCGTCATATTTCCAGCAAATGAAAAATGACTCATCAATGGATTTAACCAGGCAAAACCAGCGATTGCAGCGGATTGCTTCAAAAATTCTCTCCTATTTTTCATGGTTTTAATTTGCTGACTTGTAAAGAATAGATGGTTTTACTTTGAAATGTTTCCCCTGGTTTTAACACCGTTGTAGGAAAAGTTGGATGATTTGGGGAATCAGGAAAGTGTTGGGTTTCAAGACAAAACCCATTTCTAAATGCGTATTTATTCCCTTTTTTACCTGTTAAACTACCATCCAGAAAATTTCCACAATAAAATTGCATACCAGGTTGTGTAGTTTTCACTTCCAACAGACGACCACTTGAAGCTTCCCAAACCTGAGCGGCAACGGAAAGTTCATCGCCATTCTTATTTAACACAAAATTATGATCATAGCCCTTTCCTCTTATTATTTGATCAAATTCAGAACTGACCCTTTCGCCGATAAGATGCCATTCTCTAAAATCAAAAGGAGTATTAGCAACATCCGCATGATTTTCCAATGGGATTAAAGTGCTATCCACCGGGGTGAACTGATTGGCAAATATTTTTAACTGATGATCTAAAATATCGCCATTCCCCTCACCTTTCAGATTAAAATAGGCATGATTTGTAAGATTAACTACGGTCGTTTTATCCGTGGTCGCTTTATAATCGATGGAAAGTTCATTTTTATCATTTAACCTGTAAGTGACTTCCACTTGTAAATTTCCTGGATAACCTTCCTCCATATCAGGGCTATTGAGTGTTAAGACAACCTCTACGGCATCCTTTTCTTCCAACGATTTAGCGCTCCATAATTTTTTGTGGAATCCTAATGGGCCTCCGTGTAAAGCATTGGGTGGATTATTAATGGCTAAAGAATAGGATTTACCTTCCAGGGTAAATTTCCCTAAAGCTATTCTATTAGCATATCGGCCGACTAAAGATCCGAAGTAAGGATGTGTCCCCTGATAGGATGACAAATCATTAAAGCCTAAAATTACGTCATCAAAATTTCCGTCTTTATCAGGCGCTGACCATCTGGTAATGGTACCACCAAATGTAGAGATATCCACCTCCAAACCGTTTGTATTTTTTAATGTAAAGAGCTGTGCTTCT